>CALXYT010000001.1 GCA_944393045.1 uncultured Succinivibrionaceae bacterium
AAAGCAGTAACCGGAAGGTCACTGCTTAAAAAATTCTCAGGATGTTTTTCTATTTACAGAAAGATTTTCACAAACTCCTATTTTTTTTAGTCCATAGCATTTTTAACTGCCAACCTCTTTTTAAGCTTAATTTATTTTGGTTTCTGTAACGTGTACACTCCTTATTTATCGCCTTACAAACCTTGGTAAATATATAATCTCTCTCACAAATCACTTTTATATTAAGGGGGGTTGTGCTATAATTGCTATTACATAGGAACTGCAGTTGATATCTGAAGCTACCTTTCAGTTTGTTTATTGTTTTATAAGTGACCTAATCAATGAAAAGTTTAATTCTTGTAACATCACCACCAGCATGTGGTAAAACATATGTTTCTAAAGCAATTGCTAAAAAGCTTGATCACGTTGTATATTTAGATAAAGACACATTAATTGTCTTATCAAAACAAATTTTCAAGGTTGCAAACCAAGAATATAATCGTAGTTCTGATTTTTTTGAAGAAAATATTCGTGATTATGAATACTATGCAGTACTTGATTTAGCATTTGAAGCATTAGAATATGAAGATAATGTATTAATCAATGCTCCATTTACTCGAGAGATTCGTGACCCTGAGTATGTTAAGGAATTAAGAAAGAAGCTTGAAACAATCGGTGCTAGATTATTCTTAGTTTGGGTTGAAACATCACCTGAAACTTGTCATAGAAGAATGATTGAACGTAATTCAAGCCGTGATACTTGGAAATTAGAAAATTGGGACAAATACATTGCTGGTTGCAACTTCAATAAGCCTACAGATATTGGTGATGTATTTGTATTCAAGAATAACACTGGTGAAGAATTTGATGAATCTTTAGATGAGATCGCAAAGATCTTAAATTAAAAGGAAGCAATTTTTTTCTGGTGCTCCATAGGACAATAATATAATTGATTAAGGGAGGAAACTCCCTTTTTTCATGCCTTGTTTATATTTAGTATTTAAAATCTTTTCTTTCCTCCTAAAAAAATCTTTATTCTTTCATTTTTTCTGTTTATTTTCTCCATTATCTTTTTTACTTAACTTCTTGATATATAAATGAAAATATCCATTTATGGTTTACCTAATTACTCCTTTTATCTTTAAAAGTTTTATTATCTTGAATGGCTTTTACTTATTAGTAAGATTTAAGAAGAAATTCTTAAAGCCATGAATGTGAATTTAATGCTAGGAAGATTTGGGGGTAATTTGTAAGCTTTTTATAAAAATTTGCGTTTATAGATCTATGACCTATAAACGCAAGAGTATATTTATTTAATAGTTAGTATTTCTTTTTCATAAAGGTAAGGACCAAGGTTTTCTAGGGCAATGGCTTTATTTAATAAATCATTGCGATTGTCTGTTTGTTCTTTTTGGGTTAATTTGTTATTTTCAAGATTATAGAAGTAATGCTTAGTGGGACCTAGTACCGTTAGTTCATTATCTTTCAAGTAACCAAAGTAATTATGGTATTGCATTAAAGCCTCGCCACCTTCGTTATTTTCAGTGTCTTGGGTGAGGTTTTTACCAATTATTGGGATTTCTTTATCGTAATTTATTAAAGATAATAGCGTATGTAACATATCTATTTGACTTACAATGCGATTATCTTCATATGACTTGATATAACCACCTAAGATAAGAGCAGGTATTCTAAATTGCTCAATCGGGAATCTTTGAGTAGTTGATACACGGAGCTCATGATCGGCAATAATAAGGAAAATAGTATCTTTATAGTAATCGCTATTTTTTGCCATTTTAATAAATTTACCTAGTGCATAGTCTGCGTATTTTGCAGCTAAATCTCTCTTAGGGGCATCACTTACCGTATCATCTAAGGTAACTTTATCTTTGGGGATATCAAATGGATCATGGAAGGAACTGGTAAAAATTATTGAACAGAAGTTTTCATGATCATTATAGTGTTTAGTAAAGCGCTCATGAGCTTTAGCAAATAAGTCTTCATCAGAAACCCCCCATGTTCCCACAAAACTTGGATTGAGATAATCTTTTTGTTCGATTATTTCAGATACGCCGTTTTGATAGAAATAGCCTCTCATATTATCAAAGTGACTTTCACCACCATAGATAAAAGATGTTTTATAACCTTCTTTTTTAAGGAGGTTAGGGAGATTAGCGTAACTAAATTTTGGTTGTGGGAGTTTTACTACGCTATTTAATGGGCTAGGTGGATAACCGCCAACTACAGCCTCAATACCTCTAATTGATCTATGCCCAGCTGCGTACATCTGATTAAACCACCAGCTTTCATGCTTTAATTCTTCTAAACATGGACATAAGTTTCTTCCACCAAGGCTAGCCACAAATTCTGCACCTAAAGATTCTTCCAAAATAATAACAACATTGGTTGATAATTTACTCTTTGGTGTTAGCTCTTTAAGAAGTAAGTTTGGATTTTGGCATGGTATGATTTTTTGGGAAAAAGGATTTCCCTTATTAAGAGTCCCTGTATGCTTACTTAAGTTACAACCTTCCTTAATTATATTTGCCTCATCTGCTTTAGCATATAAATCATCTTTACTTACTTTGGTTAAATTTAAATGTGTTAGTGCGTAAATTACACTGTAAGTAGAATTAAGAGGAATGGTATTTACTAATGGGTCATCACAAAATGAGAGCATGGTAGGGTTCATTGGTCTATGACCAAGAGAAGAACGAATAGCAAAGGTTATGATAATTGCAGCTATAAAAAAGCAAATTACGCTGGCAAGTGGTGATAAGAAACTTTCTGTTATAAGTAGAGTGCTATTAAAGTAAAAAACAGCCACAAAACCTATTATTAGCGTAGTTAACAAAAATATCACTTCCTTAGAATGACCTGTTAGGAGCATCTTTATTACGGTTTTTGGGTAAATAAGATATTGTACGTAAATGTTATTTGGTCTTACTCCATATTCATCGATAAATGATTTAGTAGTTAGTTCATTCAAAAGGGCAAAGATAAATGAAAAGGTAAGAATAACATTAAAGATAATAAGAAAAACGTTATTATTAAGGTTAAATAAGCCAAATAAACAGAAGATGGTAATTGCAATGGCGTAAATTTCACCGATAGTGGCAATGTCAACTCGTAAGCCTTGTAAGTATATTTGCTTAAAACTATTTTGAGGTACTCTTTTGCGATAAATAAGAGCAAGAGCGAATCTACTAAGAGTAAATGTGAGTAATGTTAGGATAATATTGATAAATATTATGCCTAAGCCATGGTGAAGTAAATTAGATATAGCAATCATAAATATGTAATTTTCCCAAAAATGACTTAAATAGATATTTTCGATAAATTTGTAGAATACCAAATTTTTGAAAAGCTCAATAAAATCTAGATTTTATTATACAGATATTGGAAATTATACAGACAATCATTTAATTTTTGTGTACTATGTTGTCTTATATTAAAATTTTTTGGATTACTTAAACTTTTTAAGCAAAAGCAAGCCTAATTAGTTATAAATACACCAAAACTTTAATGTAACCTTATATTTTATTTGCGATTTTAAATGGATAGATTAATAAAAGAAATTTATGATTATGTATGTAATACCTATCAGCACACTAATATTAACGCTAGTAGATATCCTGGGTGTCATATCTCATAATTAAATACTGATAAAATGGTATATCGTCATCTTGTTAATCTAACATTTTTCTTAATGGTAATTTCAGGTAGGCTTGAGGTTAATCATTGTGACTTTAACTTAACCTTTACTAAAGGTGAGTGCTTATTAGTGCGCATGGCTGGCATATTTTCTAATGGTTGAAAGTCCTGGAGCGGTGTCCATAGTAAATTATTATAAGTCCTGTCTGAGGAAATAAAGAACAAAAGAGTGATTTCATTGATTTACAGCTTCCTAGGATTCAAGATAATTGACCAATGGAAGGTAATTAAGAATGT
This sequence comes from uncultured Succinivibrionaceae bacterium, assembly GCA_944393045.1. GTDB lineage: Bacteria > Pseudomonadota > Gammaproteobacteria > Enterobacterales > Succinivibrionaceae > HGM20899. The sequence continues at coordinate 3,931 of CALXYT010000001.1, forward strand.
AGCAGGTCTATCCATAAGGTAATAATTTCTCCTCAATGTGTACTGATTTTTTCAAAATGAACCTGATCAACGCTCTATAGTAGGGGAATTAGGTTTGTAAGGTATGCAGTTGACTGCATGATTTGCAAAAGTTAAAGAGCTGTGCATGGAATCACTGAAAGTAAAACTAAGTTTATCGAGGGTAAATTGTTTCTGCAGATTAACCACGATAAGACGAAGACAGACAGGTTAGGAATTACCACCATGTTTCCAGGATTTGGTTCTTATCAGACTCCAGACGGCAGGATGGTATCCGTACACAAGAAGAGTAGAGACAAATTCACAAAGAAGATACCTGGATAAGAACGAGAATACGCCAAATACTTGTAGTGTCATGGAAAAGAAGCGCAACTATACAGTAAATTACGTTTAAAGGAAAAGCCCACTATTATGAGATGGTACGGTTGGTTTGTTGAGAGTGGCGAAAGGATGACCCACATATCATTACTCTACTTAAATATTTGTCACCCCCTTAACGTTTGAGGTAACAGTGCAAGATGAGGTAGCGGTAGTAATAAATATTCCACTGCTAAAATTTGTGCTTATGGAATTACTTAAAATGGTTGATTTTTGGGAGTTGCGCAAGCAGAAATTAAAAAATTTATTAAAGAGCAAACTATGCTTAATGATGAATCTATTGCATCGTTTAATATATTTTTAAAACAAATATATTATTTTTTATTACAAAATAACAACGATCATACCTTTATCATTCAGACTATCAGTGATAAACATTTTGCTCCATTACTTGATTCTTTAAGATATTATCGTCTCCTTTTTTAAAAATATTAATTTAAGCGTGGAAGAAGCTAGCAAAGTTTGCATGTTTAAGTCAAGATATTATAGGCTTTTTAAAGATTATACTGGTATGCCTCATATGAGTTATATATGCAAATTGCGATTATATTAAGGCAGTCGCTTAGATTTACCAGAACGAAAAACAGTTTATAGCGCTACTTTTTAGTAGGTTTTAGTAGTCGTGGACAATTTAGTGCATTGTATAAAGAGATTTTTGGGTATAAGTCAATTGATGATATTTACTAATATTTGTTAAAACCTAACCATGAAATGGTTAGGTTTTAAGAGAGTGTTAATAGAAAGAGTACTAATTAAATAGAGGTTCTATTAGTTTATCAGCTTCCATAAGGTAATTACTTTCAGTATTGTAATTATTTGAATTTACAGCTGAGCAAAGGTTTACTGTAAATAGGAAGGTAATAGTTAAAACCATCCAAAAATAATGTGCTTGATGAATGTTTAGATGATATTTCTCAAAAACTAATAATAACGGTAATAACGCAAAGACTAGGCAAATAGTTATTTCTCTTGAGGAAAGTAAATCGCGTGCAAAAGCAGTATAGATAAGTAGAGCAATTAACGCAAAAATCGATAAGATTTTTAAAAAATCCTTAGGGCTAGGTAAAGGCTTAGTGGTAAAAATCTGCTTTTTACTTTCCGCTATAACTAAATAGTTACCACAAGCACTTATCAGTATGGTAAAACCACCTATGGCACATAAGGTAATAAACCAGATCCATTTGATAATTTCAGCGACACCTGTTGAGGCTGTAAGCCAAGAAAATTCTACATCTACCAAAATATTATTTGGGAATAATGTTGAGGCATAACGTACCCAATAAAGGATAGATTTAAAGATTGGGTAGATATGAATTAAACCATAACCAAAATACCCATCATGCATGATTCTATTTTGGTATAACTCAAGATTATTCCCAATCTCTTCAAGTACAGGAATAGTCACTAAAGTAAGTAGAACTAGTCCTGTAATAAAGCCCCAGATATGAAGTTTAATGGCTTTTCTGATTAGTAGTAAGAGGGTAATAATAAGGAGCATTATCCACGATGAGTGAAATTGTAGGCACCAACCAATACCCATCATAAGAATTAACGTATAAAAGAAACTAGCATTTCTTGAAAGAAGAGGGGTGGCAAGTTTGCAGACACTAAAAATAAATAATGCAACTCCAATATCTAAATAAGCGCTATAGGATATATTAATATTGTATAAAAGCCATGGTGATAATAGATAAATAATAGAGAACCATACCATGGTAATTTTGGCGAAGTAGTGTTTAAGAGCCTCGTAAATTATATAGAAGGCACAAAGTTTTAAGATGATTAGTAAAATTAGAGGTGAGAAGAGACTTTCATAAATCTTCATAGGTAAGGAGATGCAACTAGAGTATAAGGTATCTCCTATAATCTTTTGAGGTGAACGATCATAGTAGCTCGTAAGTCCATTTTGCAGTAGTTCAACACCGTCAGAAGATAATACTTGGTTATTACAATATATTAGACCAAGAAAAATATGCAGAAAAATTACAAGTGTGATAATTCCATTTTGAACTAGTTTGTGCATGAAAAATCCCAAGATTAATTATCAGAATTAAGAGGACTATAATCTTTTATAGTATCATATTGTACATAAGGATTTAAATCAAGAGCATATCTACGCATTAAATCTGCAATAGTAAAGCTTAGTAACTGTTTTAATGTAGCGCCTTTACTATGGAGTTTTAAGGTGCGGCTAAAGAGTTCTTGGTTATTTTTATCATAGAAACTAATAATAAAGATATCATCAAAGAAATCTGTTACTTCATTTAATCCTACTGGATATTTAAAGATGCAAACTCTAAAGGTGTAGATTACTTTTGCCTGGGCAGCGCCATTGGAAAAAATTTCCATACTATCTTTTTGTTCATCTTTAATAGATACATAAGTATTAAAATGTAGTACTTTTAATAAATCGCTTAGATCTAGACTTAAGCCACTTTTATCGTAGATAAGTACGTTTTGGTTAAAGAAGCTATTACCGATACTTTCATAAAAGTCAAAGAAATCTGAGGCGATAATATACTTACCAACTAATCTTTCAATTTGGGTTGTTGTTCTAGTATATTCAGTTTCCGTTGCATTTTCGCTAATCAATTTTAGTTCCAAATACGGATAATCAACACGATAACCTAAATGAATAGATTTTGGGAGATTAATAGTTTCAAGGAGTTTATCAAGATTTGATTCGCCAATGCCGAAGATAAAGTAACGATAAACTTGTTCTTGAGAAGCTTTAACGTATAAAGGATGTTCTAAAATCTTTGGAATAACAAAGTTTTCAATCATAGGTTTAAATTCATGCGGAACACCAGGAGTAAAGAAAAAGAGTGCTTTTTTTATACGTACCACAAAACCACATGCTGTACCATTAGGATTAGGGATGATTTGAGCGCTTTGAGGTAAATAGGCCTGCTTAATATTATTTGAAGGCATTTGACGATTGCGTGAATCATACCAGGAGAGTAGGTGATTTTTTGCTTCCTCAAAAAGCACTAAAGACTCTTTCATTGCTAAAGAGGCTGCTTCAGCTGAAAGATCATCAGTTGTAGGACCAAGACCTCCGTTTACGATAACAATATCAGCTTCTTTTCCTCGTTCTTCAAAAATATTAACTAGTGACTCTAAATTATCACCGACAGTACTGCGTCTTGTCATCTTAATATGAATATCTAGAAGTTTGGCAGACAAATATGTTGCATTGGTATCAGTAATAAATCCTGTAAGTATCTCGTCACCTGTGGAAATCATCTCGATTTTCATAAATTATGTCTCCTAACCTAATATAGTTATTTTAGCACTTATATTCTTATAATGCTTTTCTTTATTTTTGTGATAAAGATTTTATTTAAGTGTATAATATTTAGGAATACATAGTTTATTGAGGTGTTGTATGCCAATTAAAATACCAGATGCTTTACCAGCGGCCACAATCTTAACAGCTGAAAAAGTCTTTGTAATGACGGAAAGCAGAGCAATTCACCAAGATATTAGACCTTTGCATGTTTTGATATTGAATTTAATGCCAAAGAAGATTGAAACTGAAACACAGTTTTTACGTAAATTATCAAACACTCCTTTACAGGTAATAGTAGATTTATTACGTATAGATGATCATGTTTCAAAAAATACCCCTAAGGCTCATTTAGACACTTTTTATCAGAGTTTTGATGAGGTAAAAGATAAGTATTATGATGGCATGATTATAACTGGTGCTCCTTTAGGTAAAGTTCCTTTTGAGGAAGTAAAGTATTGGGATAACTTAGTAAGAATCATGAAATGGACCAATGAACATGTAACTTGTACCATGTTTAATTGTTGGGCGGCTCAAGCAGCTTTAAATGTCTTTTATGATTTACCAAAGCAAACTAGAACGCAGAAGCTTTCAGGGGTGTTTCGTCATAGAAAAGCACAGACTCCAGATCCTCTTATTCGTGGCTTTGATGATTTCTTTTTAGCTCCTCATTCTCGTTATGCAAATTTTGAGACAAAATTTATTGAAGATAATACCGATTTAGAAGTATTGGCAGATTCTGATGAAACGGGTGTGTATTTAGCAGTATCTCCTGATCGACGTCAAGTATATGTAACCGGTCACCCAGAATATGATGCCCAGACTTTAGATAATGAATACCGCCGAGATATGAACGCAGGAATAAATCCAGAAATTCCTGCAAATTATTACCCAAATAATAACCCTGTAAACACTCCTTTATGTACTTGGCGAAGTCATGGTAATTTACTATTTTCTAATTGGCTAAACTATTATTTATATCAAATTACCCCATTTGATTTAAATGAAAGTCGTGCTAAGAATGGAAAAGAATTTTTAGTATAAATGTAAGTTTATTCAATTAACTTTTACTAGATAAGTCAAATAATAAGTAAAATTTCATAGAAAGATCGCTCAGTGTTTCTATGATTATAAGGTCTTTAGTTACCTTGATAAATAATAGGTGCTTTGTAGCACTAATCATTGCTCTTAAACAGGAATTGTTATGCCAAATTGCGAAAATAACTGCCAATCATTATTTACTAATCTTTTACAGCAGCGCATCTTAGTGCTTGATGGTGCTATGGGCACTATGATTCAGCAATTAAACCTTCAGGAAGAAGATTTTAGAGGTGAGCAATTTGCCAATTTTCCTATTGATTTAAAAGGTTGTAATGATTTGTTATGCATAACAAAACCTCATGCAATAAAAGATGTGCATAAAGCTTATTTAGAAGCTGGTGCTGATATTATTGAAACTAACTCATTTAATGCTAATCGCATAGCTTTAAAAGATTATGAGCTTGAGGCTTATGCTTATGAACTTAATAAAAAGGCAGCCGAGCTTGCAAAATCAGTAGCAAATGCTTATTCAACTCCTGATAAACCTCGTTTTGTGGCAGGGGTGCTTGGACCTACTAACCGCACTGCATCAATTTCACCTGATGTAAATGATCCTTCTGTTCGTAATGTAAGTTTTGAGGAACTAGCGCTTTCTTATAAAGAGGCTGCTGATGGTTTAATTGATGGTGGCGCAGATTTATTATTGATTGAAACTATCTTTGATACCTTAAATGCTAAAGCGTGCATTTATGCTATTAAAGAGTTGTTTGCGCAAAAAGGTGTAGAGCTACCTATAATGATTTCAGGCACCATTGTTGATGCCTCTGGTAGAACATTATCAGGTCAAGTGCTTGAGGCTTTCTATAATAGCGTAAGACATGCTAATCCTATAACTATCGGTTTAAATTGCGCCTTAGGACCAAGAGAATTATCACCATATGTTAATGAATTAAGTTCTCTTGCTGAGTGTTATTTATCTGTTCATCCTAATGCAGGTCTTCCTGATGGTTTTGGTGGCTATAATTGTTCACTTGATGAAATGAAAGAACAAATAGCATCATGGGCAAAAGGTGGTTTGTTAAATATTATAGGTGGTTGCTGTGGTACCACTCCAGAACATATTAAAGCTATTTCTGAGGTTGTTAAAAATGAAAAACCTAGAGTATTACCACACCTACCTAAAGTAATGCGCTTAAGTGGTTTAGAGCCTCTTAATATCGACGAAAATTCACTTTATGTAAATGTAGGTGAAAGAACAAATGTAACAGGGAGTGCACGCTTTAGACGTTTAATTCGAGAAGAGCAATTTGATGAGGCTTTATCTGTTGCTCGAGAACAGGTGGAAAATGGCGCTACTATCATCGATATTAACATGGATGATGCGATGATTGACGCTAAACAATCCATGATTAAGTTTCTTAATTTGATAGCGTCAGAACCTGCAATTGCTAAAGTACCACTCATGATTGATTCTTCTAAGTGGGAGGTAATTGAGGCTGGTTTAAAGTGTATTCAAGGTAAACCTATTGTAAATTCAATTTCTTTAAAAGAAGGTGAGGAGTTATTTTTATCGCACGCTAAAATTATTAAAAAACTAGGTGCAGCAGTTGTAGTTATGGCCTTTGATGAAAATGGTCAGGCTGATACTTATGATAAGAAAGTAGTTATTTGTACTAGAGCTTATAATCTTTTAAAAGGAATTGGTTTTCCAGTTGAAGATATAATTTTTGATCCAAATATTTTTGCTGTCGCAACAGGTATTAAAGAGCATGATAATTATGCCGTAGATTTTATCAATGCTACTAAAACCATTAAAGAGACCTTGCCACATGCTAAGGTATCTGGAGGTGTTTCTAATGTATCCTTTTCTTTCAGAGGTAATGAACCTTTAAGACAAGCTATTCATACTGTATTTTTATATCATGCCATAAAAAATGGTATGGATATGGGGATTGTTAATGCAGGTCAATTATCAGTATATGATGATATTCCTAAAGAGCTAAGAGATAAAGTAGAAGCCGTTATTTTAAATACTTATCCAGAGGCTACTGATGAGCTTTTAGCAATTGCTGATAAGTATCGTAATAGTGCCTCATCAAATGGTATCAATCAAGCGCTCGAAGATGATAAATGGCGTAGTGAGAGTGCTGAAAAGAGAATTGAATATGCGTTAATTAAAGGTATCTCTACCCATATTGAGGAAGATATTGAAGAGTTACGTTTGAATTATCCGTCACCAATAGCGGTAATTGAAGGTCCTCTTATGCATGGTATGTCGGTTATTGGTGACTTATTTGGCACTGGTAAGATGTTTTTACCACAAGTGGTAAAATCAGCTCGAGTTATGAAACAAGCGGTGTCTTACTTAGAACCTTTTATTAAAGCTACACAAAATAAAGCTAGAAATAACGGTAAGATTGTTATGGCTACTGTTAAAGGCGATGTTCATGATATCGGTAAAAATTTAGTATCAGTAGTTATGCAGTGTAATAACTTTGAGATTATTGATCTTGGAGTTATGGTTCCATGTGAAACAATTATCGAAACTGCTATTAAAGAAAAGGTTGATATTATAGCTTTATCAGGCCTAATAACTCCTTCTTTAGAGGAAATGGTAAAAGTTGCTAAGGCTATGCAAGCTAAAGGCATGACTGTACCACTAATGATTGGTGGCGCAACTACCTCTAAAATTCATACTGCAGTTAAGATTCAGCCAAATTACCAGGGGCCAGTTGTTTATACTTCTAATGCAAGTAGAGCTGTAACAATAGCGCAGTTATTAACTTCTCAAGACCAAAAGGAAGGCTTTTTAAAGAAGTTAAAAGAAGAGTATGCTTATGCAACTCATCTTTATGAATTAAAATTTACTAAGTTACAAACACTTTCCTATCAAGAGGCGATAAAGAGCGTACCTCAATTTACTAAAGCTCCTATACCAAAGCATCTAGGAGAATTTATTTATGAAATTAGCGCTCCTACAATTAAAGATTATTTAGATTTTAATCTCTTTTATCGTTTCTGGGGTATAAACCCTATTGCCCAAAATCAAGACTCTAAGGTTAAAGAAGTTATAGATTCGTTGCATCAAGAGGTAACGCAAGTAATAGCATCTTTACCAAATCTTGGTCATGCAATTAAGTGTTATGTTTACCTTGGTAAGGCCTCAAGAGTTGGTAGTGATACTATTGAGGTAAAATTACCAACTCCATTAAAATTAGATTTTCTACGTTCCCAAGTTGTAGGTAATACTAATTCTGTTGCCGACTTTTATACTAAAGATGATTACTTTGGTTTTATGGCAGTAAATGCAGGTGTTGGTCTTGAGGAGCTTTTAGCAAAGTATAAAGACGATAATTATAAGAGTATTTTACTTTCTTTATTATGTAATGCTTTGGCTGAGGCTGCTAGTGAATGGTTACATGAAAAAATTCGTAAAGAATTATGGGGCTATGAAACAGAGTCTTTATCAATAGAGGATATGATAAAGTGTAAGTATGAAGGGATTAGACCTGCTTTAGGTTATCCAATATTACCTCATCATGCTCAAAAAGCTCTTATTTGGCAGGCTTTAAATCTTGAGCAAAAAATAGGTATTTCTTTAAGTGAATCATATATGATGAGTCCTGTTTGTTCTGTTTGTGCCTTAGTGATTGCCAATAAAGATGCTAAATATTTTGCGGTTAATGGTATTGGTCGTGATCAGTTAGAGGATTATGCTAAACGAGTTAATATCAGTGTCGCAAAACTTGAACAAGATTTAGCAAGTTATCTAGGGTATATTAAGAATGAGGAAGATTTAGACAGGGATGTTATTTAACATATAAAATGAGCATAAAAAATGGAAGAAAACGTATTACAATCTTTCTTCCATTTGCATGACTAAAACGAATTCGTTAAATATACAGTAATACACTATTTTTCGTTTGTAACTTCTTTTTTAAAATCTTCTGCTAAAAGTATGCACGACTCGTCATTTTTTAATGGAAAAATGGCAATTGCGATGTTTTTGTCGGTAAAAACTGGGGTCCATGAGGTGCAAAAAACTTCTAGTTTAATAGCTAAAGGTTCATAATCTTGATAAGCAGGATGGTTTTGCGCAAAATTTTTGGCAAAATCTTTATGAGGCCAAACTGGTAGCACCACCTGAGCATCTTGGTTTTGAGGATCATCTTCTTCAAGTAAGAGATACCCTTCGTTATTTTTTAAGATATAAAACTCTTTAACTTTCTTTATCCAAGTAAAGAAGTACTGATAGCGATATTCTTCGTTAAGCTGTAAGGTTGCTTCAAATTGAGTTTGGGTTAATTCATAACTCATGGGTCTATCCTTGTTATTTCTTCTGCAAAATCGGTGTTAGAAATTGTCCAGTATAAGATTCTTTAACTTTACAAATTTCCTCAGGAGTACCAAATGCTACTACATTTCCACCACCAGAACCACCTTCAGGACCTAAATCGATAATGTAGTCAGCTGATTTTATTATATCAAGATTATGCTCAATGACAATTACGGTATTACCACTTTCACGCAATTTTAATAAGACTTTTAGGAGCATTGCCACATCATGAAAATGCAACCCGGTAGTTGGCTCATCTAAGATATAAAGGTTTTTACCAGTATTAACTCTTGATAGTTCTTTCGCAAGTTTGATTCGCTGAGCCTCGCCACCTGATAGGGTGGTAGCACTTTGACCTAGTGTGATATAACCTAAACCCACTTCTTTAAGCGTTTGTAGTTTTCTTTTTAAAGGAGGGTATGCCTCAAAAAAATCTAACGCCTCTGATACGGTCATATTTAGGACATCGGCAATTGTTTTATCTTTGTATGTAACTTTTAAGGTTTCTTGATTATATCTTTTACCGTGACATTCATCGCATGTTACATAAACATCTGGTAAGAAGTTCATCGCCACACAAATTACGCCATCACCTTCGCATTTATCGCATCTACCACCTGCAATATTAAAAGAGAAGCGACGTTTAGTAAACCCTCTTGCTCTAGCTTCTTTAGTTTGGGCAAAGATTTCTCTAATTTCGGTAAATAAGTTTACATAAGTTGCAGGATTTGAGCGAGGTGTTCTACCAATTGGTGATTGATCGATATTGATAATATGCTCAAATTTATCAAGACCTATAATTTCACTACATTTATTATGAACAGAACTTCTCACATTAGTTGCATATTCATAAAGGGTGTTATTGATAAGTGTTGATTTACCAGATCCTGATACTCCTGTAATGCAAGTAAATAAACCTACTGGAATATTTACTGTGATATTTTTAAGGTTATGAGCTCTTGCATCTTTTATGGTAATAACATTTTTTTTATTGATTTTTTTGCGTTTTGGGATAGCTATGTTTAATTTACCAGTTAGGTATTGCCCTGTATAAGAGCGAGGTTCTTTAATAATATCTTCCAAAGTTCCTGAGGCTACAACTTCTCCACCATGAACACCAGCACCAGGACCTATATCGACAATGTAATCAGCTCTTCTTATAGTATCCTCATCGTGCTCAACGACAATTACACTATTACCAAGTTCTTTAAGTCTAATTAAGGAGTTTAATAGTCTTTCATTATCTCGTTGGTGAAGCCCAATACTAGGTTCATCAAGAATGTATAACACTCCTGTTAGGCCTGAACCTATTTGGCTTGCTAATCTAATACGCTGCGTTTCTCCACCTGAAAGAGTATTAGCAGATCTACTAAGAGTTAAATAGTTAAGCCCAACATTTAATAAAAAGGTTAGTCGAAGCTTAATTTCTTTAATTAAACGTGAGGCTATTTGTTCTTCTAAAGAAGAGAGTTTTATATTATTAAAAAAGTCTGCTAATTCTTGAATGCTCATTTCGCATAAAGCAGGTAGGCTTTTATGGTTAATAAAAACATGACGATATGCAAGTGCTAAACGCTCGCCATTACATTCTTCACAAGTATTTTGGAGGGCATGTTCATTTAAATCTTCACGAATATAAATTGGTAAATCTGTAATATTGAGAGTTATATAATCGATAATACCGTTAAATTTATATTCTTTAAAGCCATAAGGCTTTTTATAAGAGATATCAGCATCCTTACTACCATAAAAAAGTGCATTTTTAACTGATTCTTCAAGCTCTTTATAAGGAGTTGTAAGACTAAAATGTAACTTATCGGCTAATTGCGTGATTATTTGGTATCTTGATGCTGATGAGGGTGTAAAGAACTTTAATGCGCCTTCTTCAAGAGATAGATTTTCATCAAAAATAAAATTGCTTGGTTGGTAGGTAGTATAGTATCCAAGCCCAGAACATTTTGGGCAGGCGCCTTGAGGGTTATTAAAAGAGAAGTTACGAGGTTCTAATTCGCTAATTGAAAAGCTACATTCAGGACATGAATAGTTTTGTGAAAAAAGTAAATCAGCAAATTCGCCATTAATTGAAGCAACCTCTGCTAGTCCATTAGAATACTTTAAGGCAGTCTCAATAGAAGATGTTAAACGAGTAATAAAGTTTTCATCATCTTTTTTTACGATTAATCGGTCGATAATAAGGTCTATGGTATGATTTTTATGAAGTTCAAGTTCAGGAGGTTCTGCAAGTAAATAAGTATCGCCATCAATTCTTGCTCGTAAAAAACCTTCACGAGCTAAATTAGCAAGTAATACTTTAAATTCACCTTTACGTTTACGAACTACTGGTGAAAGAATCATAAATTTAGTATTAACAGGTAACTCTAATACGCTACTAACCATTTCTTTAATGGTGCTAGCTTTTAAAGAAATATGATGCTCAGGGCATTCAGGAACACCAATTCGAGCATATAATACTCGCAAATAATCGTGGATTTCAGTAATAGTTCCTACTGTGGAGCGGGGATTACGTGAAGTAGATTTTTGTTCGATACTAATAGCAGGAGCTAAACCTTCAATTAGTTCAACATCAGGTTTATCGGTAATATCTAAGAATTGGCGTGCATAGGAAGAAAGTGATTCAACATACCTTCTTTGTCCTTCAGCATAAATTGTATCAAAAGCTAAAGAAGATTTGCCAGAACCTGATAAACCAGTAATTACACAAAAACTTTCTTTAGGAATTCTAAGGCTAATATTTTTTAAATTATGGGTCCTGGCTCCTTTGATAATTATTTCTTTTTTATGATCTTCATTACTCATGGCTAATCCTAATTCACATATTTTCATACCGAGGATTATTGTAACCTAACTATATAGCAATGTGTTATAAATTTAATAGTTACTAAGTTTTTAACAGCTTAAATTTACTTCTTCTTAAGGATATTTTCGTTTACATGAAAAAGGAGTAAGAGTTATAAAAGATGTGATATTTATGTTGTATAAGTATAAAAATTATAATATTATTAGAGTTGCTATTGCAGTAGCATTAGTTATGATAGTTACATAAAAAACAGCCAAAAGATTTAAAAATCGTCTAGGTTGGCAATTTTTATGAAATGTTTGAAACATTCTTTTTTGATAATGTTACAATGCTACCTCAATAAATTTGTTGCTAAAACTAAGGGCAAAATTTGTAGTTTTAGTATGTTATAACAAAGGAGTTTTTTATTATGGCCCGTGGTGTTAATAAAGTAATTTTAGTTGGAAATCTTACTCAAGATCCAGAATTTAAAGTATTACCTAATTCTGAAACAATGACTGCATCTGTTTCGTTAGCTACTAATGAATCTTATCGAGATCAGCAAAATCAGTTAGTAGAGCGTGCAGAGTATCATCGTTTAGTGTTTTGGGGCAGAACTGCTGAGATAATGCGTGATTATGCTCGTAAAGGTTCGCAAATATATGCAGAAGGTAAATTACGTACTAGAACATATGATGATAAAAATGGGGTACGTCATTATATTACAGAAATTCATGTAACTGAGATGCAGTTATTAGGTTCACCAAGAGGTGCTCAGCAAGGACCTAATAATTATAATGCTAATCAGCCATATGGGCAGAATAATATGGGCAATAACCAAAATTATAATGCTTATCAAAATCAGCCTCAGCAGAATAACTTTATGGGTAATAATCAGCAGTATGATCAGCGCAATAATGGTGGTTATCCAAGATCTAATTACGGATATAATCAGGGTGGTCAAAATTGGCAAAATACTCCAAGAAATTACCAGACTCCATCATCTATGCCTGCACAAGCACCAGTTAATTCTTTTGTCTCTCCTGCGCAAAATGTAACTATTGCTTCTAATGTAGATCCTCAGTCAGTTGGGGCTAATGTAACTGCTAGTATGCCAGATCCTAATAACTTTACTTTAAAGCATAATAATGAATCTGATGAAATTAAAGATTTAGCTCAGGCAAAAGATACTGATAAAGACTTTACCATGGACGATGTGCCATTTTAAGAGTTTATAGTTTTAAGATTTATCAGCCATTGCTTAATGAAAAGTATATGGCTGTTTTTTTATGCATAAGAGCAGTTTTTCTTGTTTTGATAAAGAAATCTTTTGTCACTGTACTTTTTAAGTTAAATAGCAAAAGAATTTTGCAGTAGTTCTCGTTTAGATTAGTTAAAATTTAAAATAATGTGTTATAGACTAGTGTTTGATCTTTTTTAGATAAGTATAATAATGTTAGATAATAGTGTGCGGAAAACTGGTCTTAAATTACCATAGAAGACTAATATAACAAGGTAAATACTATGAGTAAACCTGATTCTCAGTTATTGGCAATTGGTTTAAGCTCAAACGAGGTTTCGTTTTTGAGTTTAACTCATGATGATGTTATAGCTGAAATTAAGCAATGTAATTCTAAAAGTGATTGGGGATTGATTATTAAGCAATTCTTTGTGCAATATAAAATCAGCAATAAAACAAAAGTAAAAGTTGTCTTAGATAGTAGTATTCTCTATACCTCAGTTCAATTACCTAAAAATGAATTATTAACAGATGAAGAATTGTATGGTATTGCAATGTATAAAGATTTTGAAGGGGTAGTAAAAGGCAACGTAGCAGATTATACTTGGGATTACTATGATGCAAGAACTGGTAAAAATGCAAGACCTCAGCAGAATTTTATTTTAGTACCTAAGCAAATTATTGCATATATTAGTGAGATTATTAATAATTTAGCAGTGCTTACCTCTGTTACGGTATCTGAATTAGCCATGGCTGAGTTTATTTCGTTATATCAGTATTATTCAGTAAATAAAACCATTCCTACTACACCCCAAAAATATGTTAATCAGCTTTGTATTGCTTTATATATGCAGCCTGATCGTGATTTGATGATGTTTGGGGTTTATCAAGGTGAGCTATGTTATTCACGTATGTTAAGAGGTTATAAGCCATTAAATACCACGGTGCTTTCTGATTATAATGATCCATTGTTAATTAAATTAACTACCGATATCTTACGTTTAAGTGATGACTTTTTTACCTCACAGTTAGGTTTGCCACCAATGTCAAAATTATTGATATTAATTGATTCTGATCAATCAGAAAAAATTACAGAGATGTTAAGTAATAATTTCAGACGTGTAGTTGATGTAATCCCAATTGGCGCAACATCTTTTATTAAAACTCCAACTACTTATTCTATTTGTGATAATACTCAAATTAGAACTATTGCTAGCAAGAGTGCTGAATTTTTACCATTATATGGTGTACTTAAAGAAGGACTGTTAGAAAGTGAAGAAAATTAGAATAAATCTCTATGGTCCTGAGTTTAGACCTAAGAAGGTTATTTTATCTCTTGAGCATATGCTAATCATCTGGCTGGTGTGTATCGTAGTAGTTAGTGTATGCTATGGGATAACCGATAGGCAAAGAAAGCAACTACAAAGACAAGTAGATAATGCTTTAATAAAAAATGATGAGTTAAATACCCAGCTTATGCAAATTCAGACTAAGGTTGGCGAATTTTCTCCTGATGGCGCATTAGAAGAGCGGTTAACTAATTTGCGTAAATTAGTTACTACTAAAAAAGATTTAAAGGATTTTCTACTAGCTCATAAGGATCTTAAGAATACCGGCTATGGTATTTTTATGGAGGATTTATCTAAAATCAGTAATCCTCGAGTTTCAGTTGAAGAATTTCATCTACATGGTAAACAAGCCTCTATTTCAGGTTTAGCTTATAAAGGATATGATATCCCATCTTGGATTGCAGAATTTAAAAATTATGAAGCTTTAAGTGCTATTGTTTTTGGTGGAGTGAAAGCTAATTTAGATGAAGAAAATAATTTAGTAAAATTTACTTTACCATTTAAATCTCAGGAGTTAGATACTAAGAAAGAAGGAACTGGGAGAAAAAAGTAATATGGCAAGTTATCAAGACTTAAAAAAGCATGTTGCTAATATGAGCATGCGTGAGCGTATCATGGTTTCCTTGGTCGGGGTAGTATTATTTTTATTTCCAGGCTTTTTTACTTTTGTGGATGGTAACCAAAGTCAAATTGCTCAATTAGAAAAACAGTTAGAAGCTCAGCAAGTAGAAGAACAACGTATATTGGGTGAAATCGCTCTTTGGCAAGCTAAGCTTAATGGCAATCCTAATGATGTAATGCGTCAAGAAATTGCAAAGTACAGTAAAGAGTTATCAGAGATTGATGCGGCTTTAACTAAAGAAACAGTAAACTTAGTTGATGCAAGTTTAATGACTAAAATATTACTTGATGTCTTAAAGGTTGATAATTCATTAGAGATTTTATCAGTTGAGTCAAAAGAACCTCAGATAGCTTTAAAAAAAGATGATATCAATTTATATCAACATGGCATTGTGATACAAATAAAAGGACGTTACCAGGATATTTTACGCCATATGAAGAATGTGGAACAATTACCGTATAGTTTTTATTGGAAGAGCATGGATTATAAAGTTGATGAATATCCATATGCAATTGCAGTTATAGAGCTTTATACCTTAAGTATAAATAAGGATTTTATCCGTGGTTAAGAGTCTGCTAAAAATACTATTGTATGTTGGAGTGTTAGTATGTTTGCCTGCTCAAGCAAATAATTATTTAAGAGATCCAACAACGCCACTTATGGGAATGCAAGAAGATGAGGCAAGTAATAGTGATAGATTTGGCTTATCGTTGCAGGCAGTAATAATAGATGGAAAAAACAATAGAGCCATTATAAACGGTAAAACTTGTTATCAAGGAGAAAAATGTGGTGGCTATATTTTAACTTCCGTAAATCGCTTAAGTGTGCTTTTATTAAATGAGGAAACTCAGCAAATTATAAATCTACCGTTATATTCTTTTGGGATGAAAAAATGATTAAAATTACAAAAACTACGATTGTTATCCTTATTTCGGCAGTATTAACTTCAGGTTGTGTATATAGTCATCTTGAACCAAAAGAAGTGAAAGAAGAATTACAAGCAGCTATAGATAATAATGCTCAGTTAGAAATTCCTGAAGATGTGTTAAATGAATTAAATCCTAATAATCCTATGGAGAGTAACTACCAAGTTGCAGGTGTTAGACGAGTAACGGTTGCAGCTAATAATGTACCTGCTGCCGAATTCTTCGGGCAGGTAATGGCTGAGACTAATACCTCAGTTGTAGTTCATCCTGAGGTTTCAGGTAATATTTCGTTAAATTTGCAAGATGTAACAGCGCAGGAGATTTTTGATGCGTTATATAAAATGTATGGTTATAGGGTAGACAAGCAAGGAACTGTTTATTACGTTTACCCAGCAGGTGTTCATACTGAAACTTTGCCAATTAACTATATCTTTTTAAAGCGTATATCAGATACCTCAGTTAATATAACTAATAACACCGTATCTAATACCACAAGTGATAGCTCAGATTCTAGTGATTCCTCAGACTCAAGTAGCTTTGATTCTTCATCCGATTCTAGTGGTGAAAGTTCATCTGGTACTAATGTAAATACTACCTCTGAGAGTGATTTTTGGACGGAACTTCAAAAAACCTTACAAAGTATCATAGGTCAAGGCGAGGGAAGAATGGTAAGCGTTAATCCTCAAGCTGCCAATGTTACAGTTCGTGGTACTCCTGATGAAATAAGTGCTGTGCGTAATTTTTTAAGTATCACAGAGCAGTCTTTACGCCGTCAGGTTGTTATTGAGGCGAAAATTCTTGAAGTATCTTTAAATGAGAATTATTCACAAGGAATTGAGTGGAGTAAAATTTTTAATGGTAACAGTGAAGAGAGCAAGCTTATTTCAACAAATAGTGGCTGGCTTGGTGGTGTTACCGATAGTGTGTATTCTGTTTTAGGTGGCGGTGTTAAATTAGATTTAAGTGATCAAAAGTATAGTGCCTTAGTTACACTATTAAAAACACAGGGTGATGTATCAACTCTGTCAAGTCCAAGAATTACTGCATTAAATAACCAAAAAGCTGTAATGAAGATAGGTAAAGATTCCTATTTCTTAACAGATATCTCAACCGATAGTTCATCAACATCAAGTACAGAAAATAATCTTGTTTCTAGTGATTATGATTTTGAGCCATTCTTTAGCGGTGTTGCACTTGATGTTATTCCACAGATTAGTGAGGATGGCAAAGTTATTATGCATATTCATCCTGCGGTAATTGAAGTACAGGAAGATAAGAAGGTTGTACGCATTAATGGTCAAGATAGCGAGTTACCATTTGCAAGTTCTGATATAAGAGAAACTGATACCTTAGTAGAGGCTAATAGTGGTGATGTTATAGTTATCGGTGGTTTAATGCGTCAAGATAAGGGTGAATTAGAATCAAAAGTTCCACTTTTAGGTGATATTCCTTATTTAGGGGAATTATTTACTAACAAGGTAAGATATGACAATAAGTCAGAGTTAGTTATTTTACTTAAACCTGTTATTGTCGGTGGTAATACCTGGAATGAGGAGCTTAATAGATCTCTTAAGTTACTGGAAAAGTGGTATCCAGAAGGGGAGTCTAAACCATCATTTTTTGTAAGTGATTGGGAAGATGATAATACACTAGATAATGATGATGACACTAAATTATAACAAGGATTGTAGTGACTAAAAGTGTTTATAACGAAAAAGGAATATTGAGCTTTTTTGGCTTAAAGGAAGTTCCGTTTAATTTGACTCCCAATGTTGCTCTTTATTATGGTTTACCTACCCATGAAGAGGCTTTAGTGCTATTAACTAGTGCCTTAGAAAAAGGTGATGGCTTTATTAAGATAACAGGTGAGGTTGGAACTGGTAAAACTATGGTGTTGCGTAAGTTTATCACGCAACTACCTGATAATTATGAATTAGTTTATCTACCAAATCCTATTCTTAATCCAGGAGAGCTTAAGATTTCTATTGCTCGAGAATTAGCAATAGATGTGGATAATTGTACTAACTTATCATTAAGTGATGATATAAATCATCGTTTACTTGAGTTAAATAGTTTAGGTAAAAAAGTTGTACTGGTGATTGATGAGGCGCAGTCAATTCCTAATGATACATTAGAAGCTCTTCGTTTATTAGGTAATTTAGAGACTGAACATCAGAAAATGATTCATATAGTGCTTTTTGGGCAACCTGAATTAGATGCTAAGTTATCATTAGCAATATTCAGGCAATTACGTCAAAGAATAACTTTTTCCTGCAAGTTGGCACCGTTAGATTTGGCGCAAACTAGTGCTTATTTAAATTATAGATTACATGCTGCAGGTTATAGAGGAGCTGATCTATTTTTAAAAAAGCAAGCAAAGATGATTTATAAATATACTAAAGGGATTCCTCGACTAATAAATGTGGTAGCTTCAAAATGTTTAATGCTTGCTTATGCCCAGGAAAGTTATCAGATAACTACTGTGCAAGTAAAGCTTGCCATAGCAGATACTGAGCAAAATGTAATGGTTGAACATAATGGACAGCGATTAGTTACGGTAATATTAATTATAGCAATAATGGCAATGTTAGCACTTGCTTATGTCCTTCTTTTTATGGAGAGTGTTTAATGAGTGTAATAAATAAATTACTTTCTGAGATGGATAAACGAGAAAGTGTAGAACATGGTAAGTATGTACCACCAGTAAAGAAGAGTAGGCTAAATTTAATTTTAGGGATTTTAGTTGCTGTTATTGCTTTATTAGTGGTAATGATTACTGTTTATAAATACCAAGATTTAGAGCAACAGGTTAAGGCAAAGTTATTAGTAGCACAGGAGATTGCTCAGCAAAAACAAGAAAAGCAAGCTCCAAGAACACAAGAAAATACTCTAAGTAATAAAGCTCAGCCTTTAAATGAAGAGCTTGCTACTACGAATACTAATATCAAAGAAGATAACAACACCTCAGTAAAGGAAGAAATAAATAATAAGGTAAATGAGGGGGAGGAGCCTTTAACAAAAAGTGCTAGCGCTAAAGAACCTCAGATTATTTCGTTGGTCAATAGTAATAGTGCAAGAGCTATTAAAGAAGATGCAAGTGATAAGCAAAAGTTAGAAAGCACTAATAAGGTAGAAGAAATAGTTTTTGATAATTCAGCTAATATTGAGTATTTACCAGTAGAAGATTTTACTCAAGAAAAGGCTAAATCAATGAAGATCTCATCTTCAAAACTAACTTTAGCGCAAGAGCTTGCTATTTATCATAAAGACGTTAATGCTGCTATTGCACAAGGAAATAAGAAAGGAGCAGTTGCTAGTTTAAAATCCATTTTATCCCGAAAACCTTCTGATATTAAAGCAAGAGAGAGGTTAGCTTCGATATATTATGGTGAAGGTAATATTGTTGAAGTTGCTAAGGTGTTAAATAAAGGTATTGAATTAACCCCGCATCATTATGATTACCGTTTATATTTAGCGCGAGCTTATGCTAGCGCTTCGCAAAATGAGTTAGCTATTAAAGTTTTAAGGCAAGCTAATCCTCCAATAAATGGCAACGTGGATTATTATGCTACTTTAGCTACCCTTGCACGTAATAGTGGTGATTTTGCAAGTGCTGAATATGCTTATCAAAAACTTAGTACGCTAAAAACTAGTGAAGGCAGGTGGTACATGGGATTAGGGATTGTACTAGAGCAACAAAAGAAAAAGGATAAGGCCTTAGCTGCATATAAGAAGGCATTAGGTTTATATTTAAGTTCCTCTTCTAGTAAATTTGTAAAACAAAGAATAAAAGTGTTAGGGTCGAGCGATGAGTGAGAATAAAAAAAGACTAAGAATAGGTGACGTACTTGTTCAGTCTGGCATTATAACAGCGACCGATGTTGAGAAGGCTTTAGATTATTCTAAGCAGACTAATACTAAGTTAGGTCAGGCAATTGTAGCATTAGGCTTAGCTACTGAAGGTGATATTTGTGAGGCTTTAGGTAAGCAGCTTTCAATGCCGGTGTATACTGATTTATCGGTGCTAAAAATCGATCTTAATGTAGTGCAGCGTTTAAGTGAAAATTTTGCTCGTCAAAAAAGAGCTTTAGCTATTGATCAATCAATAAATTCCGATACAGGAGCCACAGTTTATACTGTTGTTATAGCTGATCCTTTAGATTATCCAACACGCGATGAGATTACCGATAAGTTTTACCCGTCTGAGGTAAGATTTGTGATTGCTCCTGAGTCGGAAATCGTTCGTAGTTTATCGCAATTTTACCGTAATACTGAGGCTATTGCTAAGTATGCTAATCAGTTGCAAACGGAAGTAGTAAATTCAGCCTTTGATATGTCATCAGACTTATTAGGGGTAGATGATGCCACCTCGGATGCGGCGGTAGTAAATTTATTACGTACGGTATTTGAAGATGCTATAAATTTTAATGCCTCTGATATTCATATTGAACCTGATGAAAACGTATTACGTATCAGGCAACGTATTGATGGTAATTTAACGGAGCAAATTTTAAATAATGTTGAAA
Source organism: uncultured Succinivibrionaceae bacterium (assembly GCA_944393045.1). Classification (GTDB taxonomy): domain Bacteria; phylum Pseudomonadota; class Gammaproteobacteria; order Enterobacterales; family Succinivibrionaceae; genus HGM20899. The sequence goes on from CALXYT010000001.1 coordinate 24,453, forward strand.
TTGCCCCAGCGATTGCTTTACGTTTAAAGCTTATGTCAGGTCTTGATATTTCAGAGAAAAGACTGCCTCAAGATGGTAGATTTCCAGTTACAATCTCAGGGAAAAATATTGATGTGCGTTTATCAACATTGCCTACGCAATATGGTGAATCGATAGTAATGCGTTTATTAAACCAGTCTAATGGTTTATTAACGTTAGAAAGCACAGGGATGCCTGATGCTTTATTAGCAAAATTTCGTCAAGAACTTAATCAACCTCATGGTATGATTTTAGTAACAGGACCAACTGGTTCTGGTAAGACTACTACTCTTTATGGGGCAATTAATGAGTTAAATCAGCCACAAGTAAAGATTATTACCGTTGAGGATCCGGTGGAATATCGCTTGCCAAGAGTTACACAAGTGCAAGTAAACCCTAAAATTGGGTTGGATTTTGCTGGGGTGTTACGTTCTACTTTGCGTCAAGACCCTGATATTTTGCTGGTGGGCGAAATGCGTGATAAGGAAACCTGTGAAATAGGTTTAAGAGGTTCGATGACAGGTCACTTAGTATTGTCTACTTTACATACTAATGATGCAATTTCCAGTACTTTAAGACTTATGGATATGGGGGCACCTGGCTATTTAGTTGCAGGATCGTTAAAAGCTGTACTTGCGCAGCGTCTTGTTAGACGTATATGTCCAAAGTGTGGGGCAGTGGTAAAACCAACGGAAGATGAGGTTATGTACTTAAAGTATGCTTTAGGATTATCTGAAGAGGAAATCTTATCGCATGAGTATAAATTAGGTAATAAAGGTAAAGGGTGTCAGTATTGTAATTACACAGGCTATAAGGGACGAGTTGGTGTCTTTGAACTTTTAGTGTTAAACCAAAAGATGATGGATGCACTTAGAAGAGAGGATCATGAGCTTTTTGCTAGGTTAGCACGAGAAGATCCTGATTATAAACCATTAGCCTATATGGGGTATCAATTTGCGACAAGAGGCATTACTTCTATTTCTGAGGTAATGAAGGTAGCGGAGATTGTTAAATAATGGCAATGTATAAGTATAGAGCAAAGATCTCATCTGGTGCATATAAAACTGGTAAAGTTGAAGCAGAGAACTCCATAGATGCCATAGATGAGGTTCGTCGCTTAGGATTTGTTCCACTTGAGGTTAAGGAGTTATCCTCTCTTAACATTGCTGCTTCTATTGATTTTAAAGAGTTATTGCATGGTAGGGTTGGTCTTGCGCAACTAATAATGATGTGTAGACAAATGTATTCTTTATCAAAAGCAGGTGTGCCAATAGTAAATGCTATTAATGGTTTATCAGAATCAACAGATCATTATGGTCTGCAAAAATCATTAAAGAAATTAAACCGTGATTTAGTTGGTGGTAAATCATTGCATATTTCTATGCAAGAGCAACCCAAAATCTACAATAATTTATTTGTGGCGCTAATAAAAGTAGGTGAAAATACTGGTAAATTAGAAGAGGCTTTTGCGCAATTAGCCGAATACTTTACGTTAGAGTATGAAACTAGAAAAAGAATAACAGCAGCTATGAGATACCCAATTTTAGTTATTGTATTTATTGCAGTAGCTTTAATGGTATTAAATATCTTTGTAATTCCTGTGTTTAGTTCGATGTTTGCAAAATTTGGGGTGGAATTACCGTTAACTACCAGAATCTTAATTGGTACTTCTAATTTCTTTGTTAATTATTGGATGTATATCTTAGCTGTGATTTTAGCATTACCAATTGCTATTAAATTTATGCTAACACGACCAAAGGGAAAATATTTCTTTGACCGTTATAAATTAAAGATTCCGATTGTTGGGAGTATTATAAAACGCTCCTTATTAGGGCGTTTTTGTCGTAGTTTTGCGTTAATGTTAAGAGCAGGTGTACCACTAAATTTAGCATTAACTTTAGTAGCTGAGGCTATTGATAATTCGTACTTAGAAGGCGCTGTGCTTGATATGCGTCATCAAATAGAACAAGGTAATGCCTTATCTATTGTAGCTACACAAAGTAAGATATTTTCACCATTAGTACTTCAGATGTTCGCAGTTGGTGATGAGACTGGTAGAGTTGATGATTTGCTCATTGAAGCTGCTGAGTATTATGAAAGAGAAGTTGATTACGATCTTAAGTCCCTAACAGCTAAAATTGAGCCAATACTTCTGGTAATTGTTGCTTTAATGGTTGGTGTTTTAGCTTTAGGTATATTTACACCTATGTGGGATATGTATGGAGCAATGCAAGGGAAGTAGTGAACGAAGAAGAAGCAAATGAAAAACTAAAATCGTTATATCGGTTTGTAGTTGTATTTATTGTAATAGTTCTAATAGCAGTAGGGTGCATTAAATTTTTAGTGGAACCTCAAAGTGATAGAACATTAAATTTAGCCATGAATAATTTAGCAACAAATCTTAGTCAAAGATCGATGCTTATTCATAATTTATGGCTAACTGATACTTCACGTACGCAAGATTTTCATTTACCTTCATGGGTTAAACTTTACCAAGATGTAAGATATGACAAGATAGGTTTTAATCCAAAAGAGTTAGTTTTTGTGATGTCTAAAACTGGCTGGCCAAAAGATGTTAAAGGAATAAATAGAGATAATTCTTGTGAAAGGTTATGGGTAGGACTATTAGGTAAAGATATTAAGTTATTTATTGAGGAGGTTAAAGTTATTGCTCATCCGGAGGACAACTCATGTACTTATCACACGAGGGTAACGAGTTTTAAATATAATTTTATGACAGGTGAGGTTAGTTATCTATAAATTATAATGTTAAAAAAGCTAATATATTAGAGGACATATAAATGAGAAGAGTGCATGGACGTCAAGGTTTTACCCTTGTTGAACTAATTATAGTAATAGTAATTCTTGGTATTTTAGCAGCTACTGCATTACCACGTTTTTTAGATGTAACTGAAGAAGCTAAAAAAGCTAGTGTTGAAGGCGTTACAGGGAATTTTGCGACTGGTATCTTATTAGTAAGAGCTCAGTGGGAAGCTAAGGCAAGATCTAAAATCAATCAAGTAAATACTACAGTTTATGATGGTACAAGATTTGTGCTTACCACTCCTACTCAGACTATGGTAGATAATGGTGTTATGAGTGCAGGTTATCCATTTGATGCACTTGCTAGTGCAACAGATGAAATTGGTGGTGATTATCTTACCAGAGCATCTAGTACAGCTTTATCAAGTAGTGATGTTGTGGGGAATGATATGTGTACTAATGTATGGAATAAAATGTTACAAAACCCACCAAAAATAACCTCAAATATTGGTATTACCAATAGCAGTGAATATAAGTACTTTGCAAAATATTATCATTTAGATCGTAATGGTTCTAGTTATGGTGCTTGTCGTTATTATTTAATAATTTCGTTAATGAAAGATAACAATGGTAATTATGCTGAACCTGATGTTTCAGATTATGATAAGTATATGAGTTTTACTTATATTCCTGCTTTAGGTGTAGTTGAGCCATATATCAATCTTAACGAGGATTAAGATACATGTATTTGAAAAGAATGACTAGAGGATTTTCTTTAATAGAGTTAGTGTCTGTTATGCTGATAGTTGGTATTTTATCAGTATATGCAGTAGCTAAGCTTGAGCCAGATTCTACTAGTCATTTTCAGTACTGTAGAGAAGTTGCAACAGCATTAAAAAGAGTTCAAAACATTAATATGAATCAAGGAATAGATATTAATGTTTTTTTTAAAAGTTTTAATGAAAATGGCTCCGGTATTATGGGCTTATGCTATAAAGATGAGTGCTCTAATAATGAGAAGCTCTTTGATAAAGCAATCCTTGATGGAACAACAATAACGGAGCAAGTTTTTAGGTTTAATGAATATGGTAAACCTGTTGCTACCAATGATAATTTATTAGATAAGGTAACTTTAACAATTGGTAGTATCAATACCTGTCAGATTGATATTTCAGATGAGGGGGTTATATCATGGCAATAACTCCTAGACATACTAAAGGTTTTACTTTAATTGAAATCATACTTGGAATAGTTGTTATGTCCATAGCTATTGCAGGTGTGGTGAGCGTAATGGTATCTTTTGACAAGACATCAACTGACCCAATTTTAGAAACTAAGGCTTCAATGTTAGCTGAGCATGTGATTTCGCAAATTTATCAAACCTCCTACGATGAGAACTCTGATCATTATGGTGGAGAGTGTAGATGTGGGGAAAATTCTATCTTATGTCCAAGTCAAGCTGTATGTTCAAATATTATTGGACCTGATAATGATTTAGAAAGAAATGCGTTATCACCATTAAATTTTAATGATGTGGATGATTTTGACAGTAGTGTATTTTGTAGTAGCCATACCTCAAGTATAGTCTGCCAAAAAAATGAGGCAATTTGTGAAGGCAATGATGCATGTTTACTTCCTGCTGAGTTTTTTACCACATCAGAGTTTACCGGATGGATTGAGGAACAACTTAAGCTTTTTGATATTGCATATAATGGTTTTTACGTTTATATAAAAGTAAATACTACAACTAACAGTAAAGATGGGCTTAATTCTATTATTGAGGCTACAAATAATTCCGATATTTATGCCCAGGTAAAACATATTGAGTTAAAAGTGCTAGTACCTAATGGTCAAGTTTATACTTTTTCTATGATAAGAGGTAATTACTGATGAAAAAAACATTAGGATTTACTTCAATAGAACTAGTAATTGTGATGCTTCTTTTAGGGGTAACTTCAATTTTTGTGCTTTCATTTATCGGTATGGGCACTCAAATATTTGTGCAAGCTAGTAGCCGAGCAGAAGTTTCCATGTATGCTAAAAATTTACTTCAGCGCATGAAACGAGAAATTATTAACGCTGTTCCCTATTCTTTAAGCACAAAAGATTATGTAACTTCTAATTATTTAGAGTTTATCTCTCCAGTTGCTAATAGCCGTATTATTAAAATAAACTACGATAGTAATGATGTAGCTAATTCATATCTTATTTTAGCTACCGATATTGTTGATAAGTTAGATAGCGTAAGTTGTAATGAGACTACAACTAAGTGGCTTTACACCATAGTTAATGGTCAGATTAGTAAATATGAGCTAAAAGAGCAAGCAAAGTATCCTCAAAGCGCAGAAGATACAAAGGGTACTAAGATAAGTTTTAAAGATAATACTAATATCTTAAGTATCAAGCAAAGTTTATCAACAAATAATTCTCGTGTTTATTTTATTGATGATTGCTCCGTAAAAAGATATAGCTTTAGTAAAAGTAATAAAATCTTAGATTATCAGCAAGGATCTATAAGTAATGGTGTCTTTACTTCATATCAAAGTGCTCCATTAAGTGATAATAAGATTAAAGTTGAGAGCGTATTATTTAATATTGCCAGTGACAATAATTATCAAACCCAAGATACTTCCAATCGCAATGATGTAATTGTTGGAATATTACTTAGTTCTGGTGGTGAGATTATTAGTATAAGTCAGTTTTTGGAGGTGCTAAATGCCTCGTAGTCTTGCAAAAAATCGAGGTTCAATGCTTGTTACTGCAATTTTTGTGATTGTGGTATTTACCTCTTTACTTGCTATTATCTCAAGGATACTGATGAGGCAGGAAGATGTGGAATTAGGTAATGTTTATTCCACACAGGCCGAAGCTTTGGCTAGAAGTGGTACTGAGTTTGCGTTAGGTGCGCTATTTTTACCTAATAAATTATCAGTAGACTCTCCTATTTTTAAAGAAGGAATCAAAGAGCAGGAATATATAATATTACAATGCCCAAGTGAGCATAATACATTTTGTAATGTTCAGGGGCGTTGCAATATTGAAAAAGTTACTATTATAGTGCGTAATTTAGCCAAAATAACTTCTGATACTGATACATTATATGAATATCAAATACTATCACGCGCAAGTTGCACAGTACCGTTTATCAATAATACCAATAGCTATAAGATAACAAGAGAAATTCAAACTGTGGCCTCAGATTTAAGATGGCAATAGGACTAAAGTTATAGTATGGTAATTTGCTTATGCATTATTTTGTGGGCAAATAACGTTTTTGCAATTATGCAAAATGCGTAATTAAGAGTTTTTGAATTATATTATTATAGATTTGTCAAGATTTATGTTTTTTCTAATACAGTTTGATCTTATCTTTATGATATAATCTAGTGACTTAGCATAGGTGTTAGAGCACTGAGTTAAGCTGGATTACTTAATAAAAATATAACTCTCGGATTCCTTATATGTTTAAAAAACTTAGAGGCCTTTTTTCAAATGATCTGTCTATAGATCTAGGCACTGCCAATACTCTTATTTATGTAAAAAATCAAGGCATAGTTCTTAATGAACCGTCAGTAGTAGCTGTTAGAACTGACATGCCAAAAAATCATCAAGGTACAGCACTTGCAGTTGGTAAAAAAGCAAAAGAAATGCAGGGGAAGGCACCTGACACTATCAGAGTTATTCGTCCAATGAAAGATGGTGTTATTGCTGATTGTCAGTATACAGAACGTATGCTAGAAGAATTTATGCGCCTTATTTCAAATAAAACTAATAAGTTTTTAGGGTTTATTAAAGGATCTCCAAGAGTATTAGTATGTGTACCATATGGCTCAACGCCTGTTGAAAGAAATGCTATTCGTAATAGTGTAATGCGCGCTGGTGCTCGAGAAGTATTTTTAATCACTGAACCTATGGCAGCTGCTATTGGTGCTGAAATGCCAGTTACTGAGGCAAGAGGTTCTATGGTTATCGATATTGGTGGTGGAACTACTGAGGTGGCAATTATCGCTTTAGGTGGTATTGTTTACGCATCAAGCGTAAGAACTGGTGGCGATAAGTTTGACCAAGCAATAGTGCGTTATATTCGTGATAAGCATCGTTTAGAAATCGGTGAGGTTACAGCTGAAAACATTAAGATTGAGATTGGTTGCGCACTTGTAGATGAAAACGGTGAAAAGAGATCAATGGAGATTCGTGGTCAAAGTATTATTGAACAGGCTCCTCGTTCTCTAACTATTACCTCCGAAGAAATCCAAGAAGCTTTAAGAGATCCCCTTAAGAATGTAATCAATGCCGTATCTGCTGCTCTTAATAATATTCCGCCTGAACTATCAGCTGATATTTATGAAATGGGTATGGTTATCACTGGTGGTGGTGCTTTATTACGTAATATCGATAAAATTATTAGCGAAGAAACGAGAGTTAATGTTCGTGTAGCAAATGATCCATTAACTTGCGTTGCTTGTGGTGGTGGTATTGCTCTTGAAATGTATGATAGTAAGGGTGTTAGTGTATTTGAATAATCTATGAATGAAAAAATAGGCTATACAGGACTTACCGCCAATGCCAGATTTGTTATATCTGGCATCTTATCACTTATTTTAATAGTTTGCGACTCACATTTTTCGTTATTTAAAGATGTGAGTTTTTACGTTGAGAGCTATTTAACTCCTGTTTTTTATATTGCTGATGCGCCTAATTCTCTTTCAAGAAATGTCTCCGATCGCTTTTATTCCTATCAAGAATTATTAGAAGAAAATAAGTTTTTAAAAAATCAAATTTCAGAAATTCGTACTGAATTATTAAGATTTGATAGTCTAGTAGAAGATAATGAACAGTTAAGACGTCTTAATAACTCACCAATTAGAAGTTCCTATAAAAAAATTGGTGCTGAGATTATGATGGTAGATACCAATCCTTTTAGTTTAACGATTATGATAAACCGAGGCGAGGATGATGGTGTTTATGAAGGTGAGCCTGTTATCAATGAAGAAGGGGTAATAGGTCAGGTTATAAGTGTTGCTAAATCTACTAGTAGAGTGCTACTAATTTCCGATCAAAATCATGCAATTCCAGTAGTAGTAATGAGAAATGGTATTAGAGCCATAGTTTCTGGGACTGGGATTATCAATGAGTTAAATGTTGTTAATATGCCAAGAAATGTGGATATTCAAGTTGGTGATATCCTCATTACCTCAGGTTTAGGTGGTAAATTTCCGAAAGGGTATCCTGTGGCTAAAGTAACTGTCTTTGATAGAAAAGAAGGTCTACAGTTTGCTGAGATTAAAGCTCAGCCTTTAGCATCACTTGATAGATTAAGATATATGTTATTAGTTTCACTACCGAACGAGGCTTTACCAAAGCAATCGATAATAAAAGATGAGTCATTCATCAATAGCATTCTACCACGCACAACTTTAGGCACAAACAAGGAGCAACCATAGCACATGCAAAATCAGGTAAGTATTTTTGTAATATGGTTATCGATTATTGTGGCATTAGTGTTATCACTAATTAAATTGCCAATAGTTGTTGATAATTTAGTACCTAATTATGTGGTGATGGTAGTACTCTATTGGGTTATTGTGTGTCCTAATAAAGTTAATGTTGGGGTAGGGTGGTTTGCTGGATTATTAATGGATTTTCTTTTTGGCTCTACTTTAGGACTACATGCCTGCGCTATTGCCTTTATGGTATGGATTATCGCTACACAATTTAAAAACATAGCGTTTTATTCGTTACTGCAAAAGACTATTGTAGTAGGTATAGTTAATTTTATTGGGCAATTTATTCTCTTTTGGACAGAGCATATTTTTGGGGTGGTAACAGTTGACTATAATTTCTTATGGTCTTGTGTTTCTACTTTAGTGCTTTGGCCAATTGTTTCAGGTATCTTAAGTCTTACTCATTCATTTAATCGTAACTACGAAGGGTAATATTCTTGCTAATGATAAGATACTTACTAAATTATCAGGCAAAAGTATTATAATGTTATTCCCGATTTTCTTTTTTTAAGTGTATGAAGGAGGACAAATGAAGCTTGTCTTAGCATCAAAATCTCCACGTCGTTATGACTTATTGAAATCCCAAGGTTTTAAGGTGGTAGTTCTGCCTTGTTTAGAGTCAGAACCTCCTTATGATTGTAAAGAGAAAATTGAGGATTATGTAAAGGCTTTAGCGTATTTTAAAGCTCGCTTTGTAGCGCAAAACCTTCCTCAAGAGATAGTTTTAGGTGCTGATACTATAATTGAGTTTAATGGTGAGGTAATCGGTAAACCTAAGAACTATGAACATTACCTAGAAATAATGCATAAACTTAGTGGTAAAGAGCATAAAGTCCACACAGCTTATGCTCTTTGTTATATGAGCCATGTTATAGCAAATGTAGTGACCTCGGTAGTTAAGATGAAAGATTTAACAGATGAGGATATAGAGGCATATTGGCAAACTGGCGAGCCTAAAGATAAAGCTGGTGGTTATGGTATTCAAGGCAAGGGGGCAAATTTAATTGCTACATACCAAGGTGATTTATCGTCAATTATTGGTTTACCTATAAAGGATGTTATGCACGATATCGAAGTTTTACAGGATAGATTTAAATGAATGAGCTCTTATTAAATGTAACACCTTCCGAAACTAGAGTGGCGCTAGTTGAGCAAGGGACATTACAAGAAATTTATATTGAAAGAGCTACTTTACAAAGTATGGTAGGTAATGTTTATCGTGGTAAGGTTACTAGAGTGTTACCTGGCATGCAAGCAGCATTTGTGGATATTGGTTTCGATAAAGCTGCTTTTTTGCATGCCTCTGATATAGTACCTCATACTGAATGTGTTAATGCCAGAGATAAAGAACATTTTAAGGCGATAGATATTGCAAGTTTAGTTCGTCCAGGACAAGATGTATTAGTGCAGGTAGTAAAAGATCCTATTAGTACTAAAGGTCCAAGATTAACTACAGATTTAACTTTACCTTCCAGATATTTAGTTCTAATGCCAGATTGTGCTTATGTAGGCGTTTCCCAAAAAATTGAAGATGAAACAGAAAAAGCACGTCTTAAAGCAATAGTTGAAAAATTTGTCGATAAATCTTTAGGTGGTTTTATTATTAGAACTGCTGCTGAAGGGGTATCGGAAAATGAATTATTAGAAGATGCCAATTTTTTAAAGCGTCTTTGGTCTAATATTAGAGAAAATTATAAAAAAGTAAAATCAGGCACTTTACTGCACGAAGATCTTTCTATTGAGTTAAGAATTTTACGAGATTTTGTGGGAACTAAACTTGATAAGATTAGAGTAGATTCTACTTTAACTTATAATGAATTAACAAAATTTTGTAAAGATTTTATACCTGATACTCAAAATATTATAGAGCACTATGAGGGTAAAACTCCTCTTTTTGATATGTATGATATTGAAAATGAAATCCAGCGTGCGCTAGATCGTAGAGTTACCTTAAAAAGTGGTGGTAGTTTGATAATTGATCAAACAGAGGCTATGACTACCATCGATGTAAATACAGGTGCCTTTGTTGGAATGCATAATCTTGAGGAAACCATTTTTAATACCAATATCGAGGCAACAAGTGCTATTGCTAGACAATTACGCCTACGTAATTTAGGTGGCATTATCATTATTGATTTTATCGATATGGCAAGTGAGGTTCATAAAGAACGAGTGCGTAATGCCTTAATTAGTGAATTAGAGAAAGATAGAGTAAAAACTACAGTCTCTAAATTTTCATCTTTAGGGTTAATTGAAATGACACGTAAACGCACTCGTGAAAGTTTAGGTCATTTATTATGCTGTGAATGCCCTGAATGCCAGGGTAGGGGAATGGTAAAAACAGTAGCTTCTGTTTGTTATGATATTTTACGAGAAGTTGTGCGCATTAATAAGGCTTATAAGGCAGATAAGTTTATTATTTATGCATCTTACGAGGTTGCTGAGGCACTAGAGCGTGATGAACGCCATACCATAGGTGAGCTTGAGGTTTTTATTGATAAGCAAATATCAATTCGGGCAGAACCAAGATATCGCCGTGAGAAATACGATGTGGTAATGATGTAATGAAAAGAGTAGTAGCTTTAGAATTATCGGCTCAAGGTAGAAGTTTTACTTATACCCTTGAGCTTATAGCATTAGAGCTAAGTAAAATTCGTCAGAAGTTCATTGATGATGAGTTACTAGTAGTCTTACCCGAGAATTTTTTAGGGTATCCTCAAGATGAGAAAGAGGTAGAGGCGCATGCAAAGGGTATTAAGAAATTTAATATTATTGAAAAATTTGCCCAACTCTCTAAAAAATATAATTTATATTTAGTAGCAGGTACGATAGTTCAAAAGCTAAGTAATAAATATTTTATTACCTCTATTGTTTTTTATAATGGTAAAATTATTGGTGCATACCAAAAAAATCACTTGTTTAAGGCACAATTACCTACTAAAGCATTTGATGAAGGCAAATATTTTACCCCAGGTGATAAGTTATGTATTATTGATACAACTTTTGGGAGAATAGCTATTGGGATATGTTTTGATATACGCTTTGCTAAGATGTTTGTAGAGCTAAAAAAACATAAAGTAGATATTATATGTTTGCCGGCGGCTTTTAGTTATTTAACAGGTGTAAAACATTGGGAGATTTTACTGCGTGCTCGTGCGATTGAAAATCAAGCATATATTATAGGATGTGGCTTAAACGGTTTATCTTCTAATGGAGTAAGATGTTTTGGAAACTCGATGATAATCGATCCAGACGGTTGCATTTTAGCAGAGCAAAAGAACAATTACCCTATAAGCTATATTGATGCTCCAATTGATTTAGCATTTATTTCAAAGATTAGAAAATTATTACCACTAGATTGAGGATATAACCTTGAGTAAGAATGATGATATTTTTTCAAAGGTTGAGCTTAAGTTACTTGAGCAAAATGGTTTATCAATACCAAGTGTTGAGAGACTCCTTGGTTCTCTTGTAAGCAAAGATATTGATTTTGCAGATGCTTACTTTGAGCATAATGTAGCTGAAGGGCTTTATTTGTCAGAGGGTATTGTAAAGAATGGTTCATTTTGCATAACTAGTGGTTTTGGGGCAAGAGCGGTAAAAGATGAGAATACTGCCTTTGCATTTTCCGATGCCATTAGTGTGCAAAATCTAAAGGAAACTATTGAGGCAACTAGAAGTATTGCTAAAATTAATGGTGCAGGAAAAGCTCGAATAGGTGCTAAACTTAATTACACTCCAATATGCCAAGATATAAATCCTGTTAAGCAGTTATCAAGAGAAAAAAAGACGCAAATTCTTAAGGAAATGGATCTTTTTGTAAGAGCGTTAGATAGCCGCGTAACGCAGGTCTCTGTAAGTATCAATTGCAGTTATCGTCAGCGTTTAGTTATAGCGACGGATAATACATATGCTGCTGATATTATGCCTAAAGCTATGATTTTTTGCACAGTGCAAGTATCAGAGAACGGTAGAACAGAAACAGGTTCTGATGCTTATGGAATAGCAGGCGGGTTTGCTTGTTTAGAAGATTTAGTGCCTGTGATACCAAATGATTATATTGATGATGTAACAGATACTAGTATTATTACTACTTTGGAAAAGCGTTATTTAAGTATTGCTCGTGGTGCTTTAAGAAGAGCATTAACTAACTTAAAAGCTCGTAGCATGAAAGCAGGTAAAATGCCAATAGTATTAGCTGCAGGCTGGCCTGCGGTGTTAATTCATGAGGCTGTAGGTCATGGGCTTGAAGGTGATGCTATTCGTAAAGGAACTAGTATGTTCAAAGATAGCATGGGTAAACAGGTAGCCTCAAGTTTATGTACAATTGTTGATGATGGGACTATTGAGAATAGATTAGGTTCTCGAGGTTTTGATAGTGAAGGAACGCCTACTAATGCTAATGTGTTAATAAAAGATGGCATTTTATGTGGCTTTATGTACGATAAGCTTAATGCCAAACTTATGGGGCAAAAATCAACTGGCAATGGTCGTCGCAGTACTTATTCTTGTTTACCAATTCCACGCATGACTAATACTTACTTAGAGCCAAGAGATGATAATCCATTAGATATTATTCGTAGCCTTAAAAAAGGTGTTTATGCTGTTAATTTTAGTGGTGGGCAAGTAGATACTGCCTCAGGTAATTTTACTTTTACTGCTAATGAGGCATATTACGTAGAAAATGGTGAGATTAAATACCCTGTTAAAGGTATTACGTTAATTGGTAATGGAGAGGAAACTTTAAAAAATGTTACCCGAGTGGGTAATAACTTAAAATTTGATAAAGGTATAGGTAGCTGTGGTAAGTGTGGGCAAAATGTACCAGTAGGTATAGGTCAGCCTACTATTAGAGTAGAAGATGTTACCGTAGGTGGTAGTAAATAATACCAAACTTCACTAACACTCAATACAAAAACAAATAATAACAACAATAATAGCAACAAGGACAACAATAATAAAAAACCACAAGTTGTAACTTGTGGTTTTTAATAAAATACACTTTATTATTTACCTAAAACTGCTTGAGCGTCTTTAAGACCACCAAGATTTTTTACATTCTTATAGCCAGCTTTTTCTAAGGCTTCCTGAGCCATAGAAGCTCTACGGCCAGAACGGCAATAAACGCTAATATTATCATCATGCTTAATGCCTAAAGTCTTAGCACCTTCAACAATTTCAGTATGAGGAATGTTAATAGCATTAGTTACATGTTCTTGGTTATACTCTTGATTTGAGCGCACATCAATTAAAAAATCCTGGGCATAAGCGAAAGAACAAAGTACAAAAGCTAATGGAAGAAGAAGTAATTTTTTCATATTTAATCCCTTATTTTATATGTGTTTTTAAATATTGAAATAATTCACGATATTTACGTTTTTGGGTATCGCTCTCATTGGCAAGTTCTTTTTTAGCTTGGGATACTAGAGATCTAATCTTTTGGCGATCAAGTTCATAGTTAGTGGCGATTAATTCGTTAATTTGCGTCATATCGCCTGTTACTAGTCTTTTGCGAATTTCTTCAAGTCGATGTGTTTCTACATTGGCAGTTTTTAAATGAGCTATTTTATTAAGAGCATCTTCATATTTTGAGATTTCATCTTCACGCTTTCTGAATAATGCTTCGATATGCATCAATTGCCTTCTTAGCTCTTCGGAGGCAGGTTTTAATTTTCTGGCAACAAGACATGCTTCTTTTAATGATAAATCATCATCAAAAGGAATTTGATCAAATTCAGATTCAGGAAGGTTTACAATCTTTTTACCAAGCTCGCGTAATTGCTTACCATATCGTTTGATGGCACTTTTGGAGATGTAATCATCCTCATCATCGTTATATTGGTCAGAGTCTGTGAAAATATTTGGATTATTCATTGTATCTTGCAAGATCCTCAACGCTAAAAATATAAAACTATTATATAATAAAATCAGTTTTCAGTAAAAGAGCGCAACAATGATTAATAATAACGATAATCTCTCCAATAGTGAGCTAGAGCTAGAAGATATTGCCTGTCATGCTGTTGCTAGAGGATTAGCATTAGGTGCTGATGAGGTATGTGTCAATATTGATATTAAAAGGAGTAATGCCGTAAATGTTAGAAATGGTGAGCGAGAAGGAGCGACTTTTTCTCGTACTGCGAGATTAACTGTTGAGGTTAATTGTGACGGTAGACAAGGATGTACTTATACTACTGATCTTGCATTAGAAGATATTGATAGTGCTGTTATTGCAGCTGTTGATATTGCCTCCTATACCACAGCAGATCCTTATGCAGGTTTACCAGATAAAGAAGATTTAGCCTGGGATTTACCTGATATTGAAAATTACTTCCCAACTCAAGTTGATTTAGATGTAGTTACTAAAGATTTATTGCAATTAGATGAGTATGCGAGAAATATTAATCCTCTAATTAAACAATCAGGTGGCGCAAGTTTTAATGCAAGTGAATATACATGTTTAATTGCTAATAGCTGTGGTTTTTCAAAAACTACTAGACAAACAAGTTATTCACAGTCCTTAGGTTTAGTAGCTGAAAAAGATGGGCATTTAGAACGTGGCTTTTCCTGGATGTATACTCCAAATCCCAATGCGCTTCTTTCTAAAGAAGAAATGGCGCAAGAGGCTATGAGACATGCTATTGAGTTCTTAGATGCTAAAACCATTAAAACAGGAAATTATCCCGTAATTTTGCGTGAAGATATTGCAGGTGAGTTTATCGATGCTTTATTAACAGGCTTAACTGGCCGAGGGCAGTATTTAAAAAATAGCTTTTTACTTGATTCATTAAATACCCAGATTGCTCCTAATTGGTTTACATTAACATTAGATCCATACGTAAAACAGTCACCATATTCTTATGCGATGGATGATGAGGGGGTTAAAGGTATAAGAGAGAATATCATTGAAAAAGGGGTAGTGCGAAATTATTTACTTTCTTCGTATGAAGCAAGAAAACTTAATATGACTACAAATGGTCATTGTAATTCATTAGGTAAAGGTTATGTCTTAGATACAGCGCATCATATACCTGATTTAGCAAGTTTATGCCGTATGATGGATAAAGGCATAGTTATAGCAGACTTAATGGGATCTGGTCTTAATAGTGTTACTGGTGATTTTTCATTTGGAGCACGAGGTTTTTGGGTAGAAAAAGGAATTATCCAATATCCTGTTGATGGGATAACTATAGCTGGCAATATTAAGAATATCTTTAAAGAAAGATTAATAGCAATAGCTGAAGATTTTGATGATCGCAACCAAACAAATATTGGGTCTATGCTCTTATCGGATCTAAAGATCGCTGGTGATTAATATATTAAAAAATAGCTAAGAGTGCTAAAATATACATCAATTGCAAGAATACATAGGACTTTATTATGAAGCGTGAACTTTCATTGGAATTTTGTCGTGTAACTGAAGCTGCTGCCCTTGCAGGGTATCATTGGTTAGGAAGAGGTGATAAGAACTCAGCCGATGATGCTGCTGTTAAAGCTATGCGTTATGTGCTAAACCAAGTTGATATTGATGGTGAAATTGTAATAGGTGAGGGCGAAATAGATGAAGCTCCAATGCTCTATATTGGTGAGCATGTTGGACATGGCACTTATCCTGTGGATATTGCAGTAGATCCAATTGATGGCACTAGAATGACTGCTATGGGACAGGCTAATGCTGTAGCGGTATTAGCAGCTGCTGAAAAAGGGGGGTTTTTAAAAGCTCCTGATATGTATATGGAAAAGTTATTAGTTGGTTCTAACGCTTGTGGCGTAATTGATTTAAACTTTCCGTTAGAAGAAAATATTTACCGTATTGCCAGAGCTATTGGGAAAAATTACTCAGAATTAACTTGTGTAACCTTAGCAAAACCTCGCCATGAAAAAGCTATTACTATGATGCAGAATATGGGTTTAAGAGTATTTGCTATTCCTGATGGCGATGTTGCTGCATCAGTGCTTACTTGTATGCCTGATAATGATATAGATTTTCTGTATTGTATAGGTGGTGCTCCTGAGGGAGTAATAAGTGCCGCAGTTACTAGAGCTTTAGGTGGTGATATGCAAGGTAGACTAATACCTCGCCATATTGCTAAAGGAGAAACTCCTGAGAATGTAGCTTATGGTAATGAAGAAATTGAACGTTGCAAATCTTTAGGTCTTGAGCCTATGAGCGTATTACGTTTAGAGGATATGGTAAAGAGTGATAGTGTTGTTATTTCAGTGACAGGTATCACTAAAGGTGATTTACTTGATGGTATAGTACTAAAAGGTGATTTAGCTACTACAGAGACTTTACTTATTCGTGGTAAATCAAAAACTATTAGAAGAATTAAATCATTACATACTCTTAAAAAGAAGTCCCCAACTTTATACGAATTAGTATTTGGTAAAGAACATGAGCACGAGGGGAATGCTAATAAATGATCCGAATTTTATTAAATACAAGATATAAAAACTTATAAATATATAATAAGTATATAAGATATAAAAATGGGAAAGCATAACTTTCCCGTTTTTTGTTATTATAGATAAGAGATGTAATAATTGCTTGTAATGCTAAGTTAATACTCTCTTAAACTACTTCATAAACATAAATAGAGCTATTATCGTTTTCTTTGACAAAACCTTCCATTTCCAGGAAATAGATAAGTCCATCTTGTTCTTCTTGTGGGAATTTTGAGGTATCGATAAATGCTTTATCAAAATCTTTAGCAATAAAGTTGATAGTTTCTTCAAGTAAGTATTTACCAACTCCACGGCGACGAGTGATATCTCGAACTTTTAAATAGGTAATAGAATCATCTTTAGAAAGAGATATGCCTACAACTCCATCATTAAACACGGCAATATGAACATCACCAGTTGCGGTAAGTTCATTAAAAGTAAGAGGAGTGATAAGTTTTTTTAGACTGTTCTCCCATAAGGGGTGAGGGTTTTCGTTATGGAAAATCGTTAGGCGCATTGCTGTTTCCTTAATATTAGATGACTAATAATATTTTAGCATAAATTTCTATGCTATTTAAGGTAGTTACGAGGGTTTTGCGGATGACCTTGATAACGTATCTCAAAATACAAACTATTCTTGCCAAGATCGCCACTATTACCTGTAAAACCTATAATATCACCTTCGGCAATAGTAGCACCAGTATTTACTAAGTTCTTACTATTATTGCCGTAAAGTGAAATATAATCTTTACCGTGATCGATTACAATGATATTCCCAAAACCATTTAGATAACCACTATAGAGAATATCCCCACTAGCAATTGCTTTAATTTCAGTAGAAGATTTTTGTGAGATAAGTAATCCTTTCCATGAAATTTCACCAGTTCGTCTTTGACCAAAATTTTTAATAACTTTACCGGCAATTGGCCAGGAGAGTTTATGTTTTTTAGTTAAGCCTTTAAAGGTGGTAGCTTGATGTTTTTTGCGAATATTAGCTTCTAGATGTTTTTGGTTTAAACCTTTTGTAGTTGCCTCTTTTTTAGCATATGCAAGCTCTTGTTTGCGTTTTTTGTTTTTAGCTTCTTTGATAGCTATTTTTTGTTTGGCAATCTTCTCTTCTAAATTCTTGAGCGCTTTTTTTACTTTGTTTTGTTCTTCTTTAATGTTATTTATGTTTTTAGAAAGAGCTGAAAGTTTTTTATTTTGATTAGAGCTAGTAAGTTCAAGTTTATCAAGGTCTTTATCTAAGCTTATTTTTAAGGAACGAAGGGTGGTAACCTCAGTAGTTAATTTCTCCTCAAGAATTTCTTTAGAATCCATAAACTTGGCTAGTTCTTCAATATGATGGACTTTTTGCTCATGTAAAGTTTGGTAATACTTTAAATATCTACTGCTAGTGTCGGGAGACTGGTTATTTAGTAGAAGTCTAAATGGACCATCGGCACTAAGTATATAGGTGCCTACTAATAAATCTTTAAGTAGCAGTTTTTCAGAGGCAATGTTTTCTTTAATATAAGTTAATTCTTCTTGAATTGCTGAAAGTCTTTGATAGCGAATATCAATCTGCTTTTGGGTATTAGCAACTCGGACTTTAGTATTGTAGATTTCACGAGCGTTTAAACGTTGCTCTTGTTTTAATTTAGTAAGATTTTTTTGGTGAGTAGAAATTTGTGCTTGCGTTTCTTTTAAATGATTTTTTAAATTATTGACATCTTGTGCAAAAACTAAGGATGGTACTAAGCAAACTAATAAAATAATACTTATAGCAAGAGTAGCTTTTAGTTTAAAAGTTAAGAAGGAAGTATTAAAAAAAGAGTTAATTATATTCATTATTAGTAATGAGTTAATAGGAAAAAGCATTAAAAAGAGCTATCTTAAGTAGTTATATTAACACATTATTGATAAGCTTACCTAGAGAGAAAAATAAAAAGACCTTTCAAAATGAAAGGTCTTAATAAGTTATGTGATCTATTTAATTATTTAAGTTTGAATAAAACTTTACCAGTCATTTCTTTTGGAGTTTCAAGTCCAATTAAAGAAAGGATAGTAGGAGCTAAATCAGAAAGCTTACCGTCTTCAACAGCTTCCGCCTTACGACCTACATATATTAGAGGAACTGGTAAGTTAGTGTGAGCAGTATAAGGAACACCAGTAGTTAAGTCCTTCATACGTTCTGCATTACCGTGGTCAGCAGTAATTAAGCATTCACCATTAACTTTCTTTAATGACTCAATTACACGACCAATAGAGGTATCAACAGCTTCACAAGCCTTAACAGCTGCTTCATAAACACCAGTATGACCAACCATATCGCCATTTGGATAGTTACAGATAATAACATCATACTTACCACTTTCAATAGCAGCACAAAGCTTATCTGTTAATTCACCAGAACTCATTTCAGGTTGTAAATCATAGGTCTTAACAGCTGGACTCTTAATAAGTTCACGATCTTCACCAGGGAACTGAGTTTCAATACCACCATTAAAGAAGAAAGTAACGTGAGCATATTTTTCAGTTTCTGAAATACGTAACTGAGTCTTATCATGCTTAGAAAGCCATTCACCAAGAGTATTTACTAAATCTGAAGGTGGAAATGCGCAGTCAGCATGAATATCAGTAGCATATTCAGTAAGCATTACAAATGAGGTTAAGTTTGGACGAGTCTTACGAGTAAAACCTGTGAAGTCATCGTTTGCAAAAGCACGAGAAATTTGACGAGCACGGTCAGCGCGGAAGTTCATGAATATTAAAGAATCGCCGTCTTCTAATTTTACTGGTTCACCGATAATTGAAGCTTTAATAAATTCATCGTTTTCATCACGAGCATAAGCAGCATTGAGTGCATCAGTAGCTGAAGCAAATGGAGCAAATTCAGATGTTGCTAGAGTTAATAGGTCATATGCTTGTTCAACACGATCCCATCTGTTATCACGGTCCATAGCATAGTAACGACCAACCATAGAAGCGAAACGACCAACGCCTAATTTCTTAAATAATGCTTCAAAAGCATCAATTGATGATTGAGCACTACGAGGTGGAACGTCACGGCCATCAGTGAAAGCGTGGAAGTAAACTTTCTTAGCACCTTTCTTTGCGCATAATTCAAACATTGACTTAATTTGATCTTCATGGCTATGAACACCACCTGGTGACATAAGACCCATTACATGAATGCTCTTACCTTTAGCAACTGCTTCATTAACTGCATGGCTAAGAACTTCATTTGAGAAGAAATCCCCATCTTCAATTGCTTTAGTAATTCTTGTTAAATCCTGATAGACAATTCGACCAGCACCAATGTTGGTATGACCAACCTCAGAGTTACCCATTTGACCATCAGGCAAACCTACATCTTTACCAGATGCAGAAATAAGAGTATGAGCATAGTTTTTAGTTAAATTGTCTAAAACTGGAGTCTTTGCATTAGCAACGGCATTGAATTCCTTAACAGGGTTATATCCCCAGCCATCCATAATAATGAGGGCAAAAGTCTTTTTAGACATGATTATTCCTTTTAAAATCTCTGAGGTAATACATAAAAAAAAGATAAAAATATATAGGTGATTTATATCACGTTTTAAGGTTAAAGTAAAATATTTTTTGGATATTTTATAGAGAATTATTCTCTTAATTACACTTTTAGTGATAAGTAAATTCCTCTTCGGTAAATAGAGTAATTTACCAATCTTGTTATAAAGAAAATTTAATTTAAAAAATTGCTTTTAGTTTACTGCTATAAACTACTTTTATTAAGAAAAGGGGAAATTTAGGAAGGAATAATTAAAACTGTAACAAACTTTAGCAATTATGATAAAATAACGCAGTTGTTAGTTAATTATTGAAATGGTACAAAAATGGAATCGTTAGAGCAATATAGTGAATATATTGAATTTGCAAAGAATCATTACTTATTAACAATTGGTTGGTTAATTTGTTTAGGTTACGTTATTTGGACGCAGATCATTATCTTAAAAGATCGCATTGGCTTTATTGATTTTGCTAAAGCTACATTAGATATCAACCATAATGGTGGTGTCTTTATCGACATTAGAAAGCCAGAAGAATTTAAAGCAGGTCATATTCACGGTGCTTTAGATATTGCTCCAGAGATGCTTTTATCTGGCAACTTTTCGCGTATTACCTGTAATAAAGACGCTAAAATAGTGGTTGTAAGTCATACAAATGACGATACACAAGCTTATAATTGTGCGAAAGCTCTTAAAAAATCAGGTTACCAAAATACTTTTTTACTAAGAGGTGGTATGCTTGATCTTCAGAGTAGTAATATTCCGTTATCAAAAAAGTAAAATAAGTAAAAAACAAGTTAGAGTTTGTTAAAATGTTCTGTATCTTGTTTTAAATTATATTTAAAAAATTATATTATTAACTAGAAGATTTAAAGGATTGCATAATGGCAGAAGAACAGAAAAACCCAGTGTTTAATATTTTAAGAATTTTTAACAAAGACATTTCTCTTGAAACTCCAAATTCTCCAGTAGTATTTAGTGAAGAATGGAAGCCTGAAACAAGATTAGATCTTAACATTGAACATAGCAAAGTTGAGAATGTTGAAAATGTTTATGAAGTAGTATTACGTATTACTGTTACAGTTAAACTTGGCGAAAAGACTGCGTTCCTTTGTGAAGTTAATCAGGCGGGGTTATTTAATATTGAAAATATTCCAGAAGAACAGATGGAACATATGTGTGAAACATTTATTCCAACAATTCTTTACCCATATGCAAGAGAAACAATTTCTTCATTGGTGACTAAGGCAACATTCCCACCATTGAATTTAGCTCCATTAAATTTTGATGTAATGTATCAACAGAAGAAGGCTCATCAAGCAGAGCAACAAGCTAAAGAGTCTAAATAACTTTTTTTTGTAGATATAGGAATTTAAATTGAAGTATAGTACTTCAGTGCTAGGGGCAGGATCATACGGTACTGCCCTTTCTATTGCACTTTGTCGTAACGGTAATCGTGTTCTTTTATGGGGACATGAGAAAGAAGCTATTGAGAAGCTTAAAAAAGAACGCACCAATAGTATTTTTTTACCTGATATTCCATTTCCCCCAGAGCTTGATTTAACAAGCGACTTACAAGAGGCAATGGAAAGTTCTGAGGTGATACTAATCGTTGTGCCTAGCATGGCTTTTCGTGAGGTTCTTGAAAGAATAAAACCATATTTAACTGCAAAGCATCGTATTGCTTGGGCTACTAAAGGACTTGAACCTAATACTGGAAGAATCTTAAGCGATGTTGCTAAGGAAGTATTAGGCGATAAGATCCCATTAGCAGTAATTAGTGGTCCTACATTTGCTCGAGAACTTGCCAAAGGGTTACCTACTGCTATAAGTATTGCAGGAACTGATGATGTTTTTACTGAGGAATTTTCTAAACTTATTCATTCTAGTAAGAATTTTAGAGTTTATAAAAATCCTGATTTTATAGGTATTCAAATTGGCGGCACGGTTAAAAACGTAATAGCAATTGGTGCTGGTTTAAGTGATGGTCTAGGTTTTGGGGCAAATGCACGTACAGCCTTGATTACACGTGGTCTTGTAGAATTACAGCGCTTAGGTGTTGCCATGGGGGCTCAACCTAAAACGTTTATGGGAATGGCAGGTTTAGGGGATTTAGTATTAACTTGTACCGATAATCAGTCACGTAATAGACGTTTTGGTATGATGCTTGGCGCGGGTGCTAGTGTAGAGGAGGCTATGGGAAAAATCGGGCAAGTGGTAGAAGGGTGGTATAACACTCGAGAGGTGCATTTACTTGCCGAACGCTACCAGGTGGAAATGCCAATTTGCTCTGAGATTTATCAAGTGCTTTATGAACAAAAATCACCATTAGATGCTACGGTTTCATTACTTGAGCGAGCTAAAAAAGACGAATAATAAAGATTATAGATAAAAAGGTCTAGTTAGAGCTAGGCCTTTTACTTAGAGCGCGTGGCATGCACATTTTTTAATGGTTGAAAGTCCTAGAACCTGCGAGCACTCAGCAAGGTCATAGTCGAAGGTTGGACAATGATATTGTGAGGTATTGGTCGGAGGTAGCTTGCATAGATGGGGGAATGTAAAGACTTCCTCATGGGGTTTTATAACCATAAATACTGTGTAATAGCGTTTATTACCAAGGGGACATTTAAGCTCTCACCAATAAAAGAGAGTGTTCATACCTAAGGATAATGGGCAAAAGCGTTCACCTGGTATATCAACCACCGTTCTGAATGAACATTATGAAGATAAATTCCCAGATAGTAGCTTTAAGTTCACCTGGAAGAGTTTGTCACAATGCGACAGATAGAGTATTAGAGGTTGCAGAAGAAGGATATATCTATGTTATAGATATGGAACAAGGAAAGTTTATTGCTTAGAGTCAAGATAATTGACCAACTAGCTGCTCGATAGCAGGGGAATTAGTTTTGTAAGGTATGCAGATGACTGCATGATATTTGCTGAAAGTGAAAGAGCTGTGTATGGAATCCCTGAAAGTAAAACTAAGTTTATCGAGGGTAAATTTTTTCAGCAGATTACCCACGATAAGACGAAGATAGACAGGTTAGGAATTTTCCCCATGTTTTCAGGATTTGGTTCTTATCAGACTGCGGACGGCTGGAAAGTGTCCGTTCACAAGAAGAGTAGAGACAAATTCACAAAGAAGATGCGTGAAATTCTTACGAGGAAATGTCCAAGGGGAAAACAAATCCCCCTGAAGCAATTTAATATTGTTTTAAAGAGGGATAACTACTTCAGGCTATGTATCAGTAAATCCCATATGAATAGGGAGATGCTTGGATAAGAAGGAGAATACGCCAAATACTTGTAGTGTCATGGATAAGGAGCGTAACCATACTGGAAATTACGTTCAATGGCAAGGCCCCTATTATGAGGTGGAACGGTTAGGGTGTCTATAGGGGGAGGATAAAACCAATCCCCCTTGCTCTACTGGAGTAAAATACACAACTAATGGAAAATAGTATAACAGAATGAACCTTAAAATAAAGCTACAATTAAAGCTTAATCTTCAGGTTTATAAGTTTGGTCTGTTATTTCATGCTCTGTGGTATCGATGACTTCTTTTATCATTCCAGGAAAGGCCGATTTCAAATTTGATTCAATACCATCTTTAAGGGTGATATTTACCATTGAGCAACCACGACATCCACCACCAAAGGCAACTTTTACTATACCATCTTCAGTAGCACTTATTAGTTTGGCAAATCCACCATGCGCTGCGAGTGATGGATTGATTGTAGTACGAAAGAATGCTTCAAGTTTATCATATAAAGAAGCATCATCAGCTACGTCTTGTCTTTTTAGTAACGGAGCTTTAAAGGTAAGTGAGCCTTTATTTTGGTCATCATATTTAAAATCGATAACTGCATCAACTAGATAAGGTTGAGAGCTTTTATCGATTACTAATTCAAAATTATGGTATTGGAAGAAATCATCGGCACCAGTTACCATATCTTCAGGGCAATAAAGAATGCCACATTCAACACCTGGAGTACCAGGATTAGAAACAAATACTCTAATTCTAGTGTTTGGTGCTTGAGTAGCGAGAAGTTGAACAAAATATTCTTGCGCTTTATCAGTAATGGTAATCATAAAAGGTATTATCCTAAAGAAACTTACAATAGTCTATATTTTGCCATATTAGCAGTAATTTAAAAAGAATAATAGAGTAAATAACGTAAAAATAGCTTAAGCAAGAATAATTACTAGATAACTTTAATAAAATATGTGAAAGTTGTTGCAAACTTGAAAATATATATCATCTTGTTTTGATTTTTGCTAGTGGTAAGAAACTTTGTCCCTTGTTTTATGCTTAAAAAATAAGCAACTTTTCTGAAAGACGATTATTTCTAAAAAAAATTACATAATTTTTAAAATAATTTTGCGCAAACAATAGACTAGCAACATCTTTTCAGCTAAAATTAAGCAAGTTTAGTTTCTATTTTTTTTCATTCGGAGAAACAAATTAAATGGCAATTAGCTTAGAAAAGTATGGCATTACTGGTGCTACAGAAATTATCCACAACCCTTCATATGATCAATTATATGCTGAAGAAACTAACCCAGCATTAGAAGGCTATGAAAAGGGTCAGGTAACTGAAATGGGTGCTGTAAACGTAATGACAGGCGTTTACACAGGTCGTTCACCAAAGGATAAGTTCTTTGTTATGGATGATACTACCAAAGATACTATTTGGTGGACTTCTGATGAATATAAGAACGATAACAAGCCTCTTTCTCAGGACAGCTGGAAAGTATTAAAGGATATCGCAACTAAGGAACTTTCTAACAAGAAGCTTTACGTTGTTGATGCTTTCTGTGGTGCTAACGAAAACACTCGTTTAAAGATTCGTTTCATCATGGAAGTGGCTTGGCAGGCACACTTCGTTACTAATATGTTCATTCGCCCAACAGCTGAAGAATTAGCTAACTTCGGTGAACCAGATTTCGTTGTAATGAATGCTTCTAAGGCTAAGGTTGAAAACTATAAGGAATTAGGTTTAAATTCTGAAACTGCAGTTGTATTTAACCTTACTGAAAAGGTTCAGGTTATCATCAACACTTGGTACGGCGGTGAAATGAAGAAGGGTATGTTCTCTTACATGAACTACCTCTTACCTTTAAAGGGTATCGCTTCAATGCACTGCTCAGCTAACACTAACAAGGATGGCGAAACTGCAATCTTCTTTGGTCTATCAGGTACTGGTAAGACTACACTTTCAACTGATCCAAAGCGTGAACTTATCGGTGATGATGAACACGGTTGGGATGATGATGGCGTATTTAACTTTGAAGGCGGTTGCTATGCTAAGGTTATCAACCTTTCAAAGGAAAATGAACCAGATATTTGGAATGCGATCAAGCGTGATGCATTATTAGAAAACGTAACAGTTGCTGCTGATGGCAAGATTGACTTTGCTGATAAGTCTGTAACTGAAAACACTCGTGTTTCTTACCCAATTTACCACATCAAGAACATCGTTAAGCCTGTATCTAAGGCTCCAGCAGCTAAGAAGGTAATCTTCTTATCAGCTGATGCTTTCGGTGTTTTACCTCCAGTATCAATCCTTGATAAGGAACAGACTCAGTACTACTTCTTATCAGGCTTTACTGCTAAGTTAGCAGGTACTGAACGTGGTATTACTGAACCTACTCCAACCTTCTCAGCATGTTTCGGTGCTGCATTCCTTTCTTTACACCCAACTAAGTACGGTGAAGAACTTGTTAAGAAGATGGAAAAGTCAGGAGCTACTGCATACTTAGTAAATACTGGTTGGAACGGTACTGGTAAGCGTATTTCTATTAAGGATACTCGTGGTATTATCGATGCTATCCTTGATGGTTCTATCGACAAGGCTGATACAAAGACTATCCCAGTATTCAATTTCAAGGTTCCTACTGCATTACCTGGTGTTGATTCTAACATTCTTGACCCACGTGATACTTATGCAGATAAGGCTGAATGGGATAAGAGAGCAGAAGATCTTGCTCAGCGTTTTATCAAGAACTTTGCTAAGTTCACTGGTAATGAACATGGTAAGGCTTTAGTTAAAGCAGGTCCAAAGCTTTAATATATAATTTTTAAATATTCATTATAAAACCGCCTTATGGGCGGTTTTTTTATAGGGAGTAGGTATGTCAATTTCATATGTTACTATCGAAGGTTACGCCCTTATTAAAGCAGAATTTAATGATATATGGTTTAATTTACGCCCTGATGTAGCTCAAAAACTTCATTGGGCAGCATCATTAGGTGACAGAAGTGAAAATGCAGATTATCAATATAATAAAAGACTGTTAAGAGAAATAGATATACGTGTTAAGCAATTATCAGACATTTTAGATAATGTAAAAACATTAGATCGCAGTGCTGATATAGATCGTGATAATAAAATCTACTTCGGAGCATATGTTGAAATTGAAAATGATAATGGCGTTATTAAACATGTGCGCATTGTAGGTGAACATGAAACTTATGGTCGTGAAGGTTACATTTCAATAAAAAGCCCAATGGCTAAAGGTTTACTTAATCAAGGCATTGATGATGAGGCGCTAATACATACTCCTAAAGGTGATGTTATTTGGTATGTTAATAAAATTTCCTCTAAATTAGAACCTTGGTATGGTAAAGAAGGTAAGCCAGTATTTAAGTTCGATACTAAAAACGATCAAAAACCCCCTGAGATGTCAGAAGAAGAATTAAAGCGTATTAAGGAAGAGTATTTAAGACATTTAGCAAGTTAGCTGTAAGAATTGATACGGCTACCTAAATTACGAGGCGCATAGGAGGCCTGATATCTTCTTTGGATAGCTAAAATGGTGCTTTTTAAGATATTACGTTCATTGTTACTATCACTACTAATTGCCTCATTTGTAAGATTGCCTATATTTGAGGTTGTAGGCTCTATGCTACTAGTAGATGCCACAATATCATCTTTATTTAGGGAATTTGGATTTTCTAAAAGTTGCTCATTTTTTTCAGCTTGTGCCTTTTTGGCAATTTGCGCAGCTTCATTGGCAACTTTTAAATCAGCACTTGACGGTTCACTGGGTGCTAATGCAGCACTTCGTACTTGCTCCATTTTAGCAATGGTTTCATCGGGAGTGCTTTCTTCACTAAGCGAAATATTTACGGAACCATCGGTTATGTATTTTTTACCGTCAGGACCTGTGGTGTAGGTATAATTTGGACTTTGAGCATATTGCCCACCAGTTTGTTTATGGGCATTTTCATGGGTGATCACCTCCTGCTCTCGTTTTTTTAAATCGTTTATCTTCTCTTTTTCTTGAACAGTTATGCTTAATGCAACATTTACCCCAGAGGTATCGCTTTGGTCATTAAGTTTAAATGACGTGGAGTTCTTGTCTTGATTAGTTTTTTGAGAAATCGAAGCCGTTACTTTATTTTTAAAAATAGGCCTAATGCCGTTTTGGAGCAGAATCTTTTCTGAACGGCTAAGGTTATCATACAATAAAGTAGAGCTTACCATATATTGGTCCTACACTTTTATATCGATAAGACTTTGTAAGGTATCATTTTGGACTTCTATTACTTTAGTGCCTGCCTTAGTAAGTTGTTCACTCTCAATAAGCTCTACAGCATTTTGAGGAAGGTTAGTATTGTTATTGTCTAGCGCAATATTTTGCGAGGCCTTATAAAGTTTATTTTGCCCTTTATAAATAGCGTCCATACCTAAGTATAAAGAATCTAACATAGTGACTCCCTCCTAATATTGATTGTACATTATTTATACAGAAAAAGTTGTGAGAGTTGCTACGATTTAGCACAAAATAAAAAAAATTGCACATATGCAATGTAAAAAACATAAAAATATCAGGAAGTAACAAGTTAGTAACTACTCTTAGAGCAAATTTATTTAAAAAAAGTAAGTAGTTAAAAAGTCCGTTACAATATTTACAAACTCTACTGGTTCTGAAATAAATGGAGCGTGAGAGCTTTTATCAAAGATATAAATCTTTGTATCGTTTTTATGTGGCCAAATATATGATTGTGAAGGAGGTGTTAATCTATCATTTTTACCATAAAGGTGCAAAGTAGGGGGCGTAATTCTACTAACAGATGCTCGTAAATCTTCATCGATTAATGTTTTTAAACCTGCCATAAGTTCATAGAACTGTGGACTTGGAGCTTCCTTTAAATAGCTTTTAATTTTTTTTATATCTTCTCTCATAGTTTTTGAGCCTAATGCCTGCATAGTTAAAAACTTATCGATAATAACATTAGCATTTTTTTTAGTAAGTAAGGAGGTAAGACTATCAAGAAGCTTTTTATCGATCCCTGGCCACTTGGTATTAAGATCTTGGGTAAATCTTGGACTTGATGAGCAGGTGATTAGCGAGTGGTTATCAGGATGTAAAATTACATATTTTAAGGCCAATAAACCTCCTAAAGACCAACCAAGGATTGCGCTATTAGGTTTTATAGTTTCCTCGAGCGATAAGATTATGCCATCAGCTCGATTAGCAGGAATATTTACGTTAATACCATAACCTGGTAAATCAATGCATACTACATGAAAAGTTTTTGCAAGCTTTGGGACTATCTCATAAAAAATACGTGAACAAACACCCCATCCATGAATAAGATAAAGAGTGTTGGGATTTGTACTACCAAATTCCACAATATCAAGTTTCATTATGGCTTAATTCCTCGTATCTTAAATCTAAAAGATTATACTACATAACACAAAAGCAAACCCACTTTTTAAAAAATGCTCTTATAAACCAACTCAAAAAATTTTAGTAGCAGAAAATTTTAAAGAAAATTTTTGCAGCGATACATAAAAAAGTGTAGCAAGAAGCAGTTTTAATTTTGTGCATATTAGGTAGGTGTGTACAATTATGGTGCAGAAATCTTAGGCAAAAACTGTAAAAAATATATTTTTTAAGTGCAAAACCGTAAAAATTCAAATTTTTTGCTCTTGGCACAGTTGGTGCAGCTGTGAGTATGTGTAACTTTTAACTAATTCATACTTTAGGAGAATAATAATGAGACGAATACTAGCATGGTTAGCATTAGCAACCACATTATGCTTTTCGGCACCAGTACTGGCTCAAGAAGGTGCAGAGGTTGTAACTGCTGTGCAAGAGGTTGCTACACAAGCTCCAGTAGCACCAGAAGCAAGTACAGTTGATAATGGCTTTGTAATGATTTGTACCGCTTTAGTAATTTTAATGTCTATTCCTGGTATTGCATTATTTTATGGTGGTTTAGTACGTGCTAAGAATATGCTATCAATCTTAGTACAGGCATTTGTAATTTTTGCGCTAATGTATGTGCTTTGGGCAATATACGGTTACTCTTTAGCATTTACCTCAAGTGATAGCGAAACGGTTAATCAGATTATTGGTAGTTTGGATAAGTTTTTAATGATGGGTATTACTCCTGAGACAGTAACAGGTTCATTATCAGACTTAACATTCTTCTCTTTCCAAGGTGCCTTTGCTGCTATTACTGCATGTTTGATTATTGGTTCCTTTGCTGAAAGAATTAAGTTTAGTGCATTATTATTTGTAATAGTTGTTTGGTTTACCTTCTCATACTTACCATTATGTCATATGGTTTGGGGCGGTGGCTATATCGATAGCGCATGGCACGCATGGGACTTCGCAGGTGGTACAGTAGTTCATATTAACGCTGCAATCTGTGCTTTAGTTGGTGCATATTTCACTGGTAAGCGTACAGGTTTAGGACGTGAAATCATGGCTCCACATAACCTAGTAATGACAATGATTGGTGCTTCTTTACTATGGGTAGGTTGGTTTGGCTTTAACGCAGGTTCTGAATTAGCTGCTGATGGTACTGCGGCTCTAGCATTCGCTAACACTTGTGTAGCTCCAGCTGCTGCAACCTTAGCTTGGTTATTTGCTGAATGGATTTTATTAGGTCGTCCTTCACTCTTAGGTGCGTGTTCAGGTGGTGTTGCAGGTCTTGTAGCTATTACTCCAGCTTGTGCATTCGTAAACGTTGGTGGTGCTTTAATTATCGGTTTAGTTGCAGGTTTTGTATGCTTATGGGGTATCCATGGCTTAAAGAAGCTCTTACATGTAGATGATGCTCTTGATGTATTTGGTGTTCACGGTGTAGGTGGTATTGTTGGTGCGTTACTTACTGGTATCTTTTGTGCTCCTTCATTAGGTGGTATGGGCTTCAAAGACGGTTGGGATTCAATTGCAGGTCAGTTTACTGGTCAGTTAGTATCTGTTGTAGTAACTGTTGTATGGTGTGGCGTAGTTTCAATTGTAGCATTCTATTTAGCATCTAAGATCTTCGGTGGTGTAAGAGTTACCCACGATGAAGAACTTGAAGGTCTTGACTTAACAAGTCATGGGGAACGTGCTTACAACATCTTATAAGATAATTACATATTAAATTAGGAAGAATTTTAAAAGAGCTGACAACGGGAGTCAGTTCTTTTTTATTTGTAAAAATTGGTATGACACTAAATGTGTGAGAAAAGAAAGAATTCAAGAAGGTAATAAAGATATAAAGAAAAAAATCAGCTAAGCAAGTAAAATAAGCATATCATATAAACAAAATAAAAGGGTAGGGGAGCATCGCTACCTTACCCAAAACCTAAAAAAAGAATATTGCTCTTTAATGTTTTTTAGCCTCTGCTAAAATATCTAATGACTCATCTTCATTAAATTTATAAGTTGTACCACAGTAGTGGCAGGTAGCGGTAATAAAGCCGTCTTGCTGAATTATTTGGGCAAGCTGATCAGGACTGATGCAGGCTAAAGCATTTTTATAATGTTCTTTAGAGCAACTACATTTAAAAGTAATTGGTACTGGGTTATAAACGATAACTGTTTCTTTATTAAAGAGGCGATAAAGAATTTCATTAAAGGAAAGAGTATGCATCTCTTCTTCGGTTATAGTATCAGATAGGGTAGTTATATGCTCAAAATGAAGTAGTTGCATAGCTTTATCACGCTTAGTAGGTATAGCGGTAATAATCATTCCTGAGCTATGAGTTAAATCGGCATTGGTGAATAGTTTCATTTGGCAGGCAACTTGAATTGATTGACGATAATAATCTTCAATACACTCTGCTAAGGAAGGCTTATCTAACGGCACAATGCATTGATAATTTTCTCCATCAAGAGGTGCAAATGTAATAAGTAAAACGGCATCTTTAGAGATAATATCGGTAAATGCTTCATTATCAGTGATATTTCCTTCAATATCAGCAAGACCAATAGTCTCAAAATTTTCATTTACTTTTACTAAAGCGTATTTTAAGCGTCCATGTGAGCGAATTTGAATGGTGATTTCGCCAAATACTTTTAAGGTGTCAGAGATTAGGCATACAGCACATTGCAATTGTCCTAAGAGTTCTTTAACACATTTGGGATAAGAGTGTTTGGCAAATAATTGAGAAAAGCTATTAACAGTGTGGATAATTCCACCATGTAAATCGTAATCATCAAACGTAAATCGCTGAAGTTTATCAATGGAAGATGTTGAAAGTTGTTGCACCATGTTATAAGCCTTGTTAAGTAAATGAATTAAGATTATTGTCTGCCCGAATATTTTAGTTCGAGCAAATATCTACGTTGTTTTTTATTAGGTTTTTGTGAAGGATGTGGCGCAAAGAGTATATTACTTTTGTGCGCAAGTTCTAGTTGCTTACGTTGCTCAATACTTGCAGCTGTTTCCTCATAAAGCAGTCTAGCAAGAGAAGCTTCTCTTCTTACATCAGATAAGGCTAGAACAATAACTTCAATTTTATTATAACCTTGCCAAAGTGAAATATGTGCACCAATGTCAACATTTCTGCTTGGTTTGGTTCGATTATTGTTATATTGAACCTTGCCACCTTCAATCATTTCGCGGGCAATATTGCGAGTTTTATAAAATCGTGCAGCCCATAACCATTTGTCTAATCGGACGTTAAGTGAGTTTTCGGTCATAATTTATTACAAAAAATTTTATCAGTGATAGGTTTTTTAAAAAAACTTGTTGCCAACAAGTGAGATATATTGCAAACTAACACATATTTTTAACATTTTTCACTTTAGAGCTTCCGAAATTATATTATGCTAGCATTGAATAATTATATAAACAGTATTCGCTCCATGGTTGAAAAGGTTTTCAATAAAACTAATTCTGCCACAGACAATGAGCAAAAAACAGAAGCTACTGAGAGCGATCACCGAGTATATTATACTAAGATTTCTAATTATCTGTTCTATATTCTTGCATTTATTTTGTGTTATCAGGCAGCATCTCTTGTTTGGAATAGTATTCCATATAAAAATCAGGTAATAGCTGGGCTTACTGCTTCTGAGCTAAAACAAATTCGAACCCCTAAGAATCAAGCTAATAATATGAAGTTTGATCTTTTTGGGAAAGAAATGCAACCAGAAGAGATTCCTACTGATGCTCAGCAAGTTACCACATCATCTGGTCAGAAGATGGTGCGCACTACCTTAAATATTAAAATTACCGGTATATCAGCAAGTACTGTTCCTGGTCAAGGTTCAGTAGTAATGATTTATAATGGCGCTGAGGATACTTATGGTATTGGTGATAAAATTAATAAAACCAATGCTAAAGTTAAGGAAATATATCCTGATAGAGTGGTAATTTTTAATAATGGTCGTGATGAGGTTGTGCTTCTTCCTGGTGATGAGTTTAAGCCTATTAAGAGAGATTATTCTCAAGATGAGAGCAAGACTGCATCAAAATCAACAAAGCAAGAGTTACAGCGTGTTAGAACTGAGCTTTTAAGTTCACCTGGTACTTTGTTTAACTATATAAACATTAAACCTGCGATTGAAAATGGTAAGACAATCGGTTATGAGCTAACCCCAGGCTCAGATGATAAATTGTTTATTAATGCTGGATTACAAGCTGGCGATGTTGCGGTTGAAATTAATGGAATGGATTTAACTGATAATGTACAGGCAATGGCTGCTATGGCGCAGTTACAAGAGGCTACTTCTATAACATTAGTTATTGAACGCAATGGTTCACGTGAAACAATCACCTTAGATTTACAGTAAGTGGTACTTATGATTAGAAATAAATTTTTTAAGAATGCATGTTTTTCAATTGCGCTAACACTTGGGGCCGCTACATTAACGCAATCTATGGCCGCAGAATTTTCCGCTAGTTTTAAAGGAACTGATATTAATGAATTTATCAGTACAGTTGGTAAGAATTTAAATAAGAACTTTATTGTTGATCCTGCTGTAAAGGGTAAGGTAAATGTTCGTAGTTACGATTTACTTAATGAAGATCAATATTATCAGTTCTTCTTAAGTGTTTTAGAAGTATATGGTTATGCAGTTGTACCACTTGAGAATAATACTTATAAAGTAGTACGTAGTGCAATTGCTAAAACCTCAGGCGTTAGGGTTACCGATGGAGACGATGCCATTGGTGATGAAATGATTACTCGAGTTATTCCTGTAAAGAATGTAAGTGTACGTGAATTATCACCACTTTTAAGAGGATTGATCGATAATCAAGGCTCTGGTAATGTTGTGCATTATGAACCTTCAAATGTAATCCTGATAACAGGGCGTGCCCATGTTGTTAATCGTTTAGTAGAAATTATTAGCCGTGTCGATAAAGCTGGTAATCAAGAAGTAGAAATCGTTAGACTTGAACATGCCTCAAGTACTGAGGTAGTGCGTGTAGTTATGTCTTTAATTAAAGATGATAAAGCAGGCGGTTCTACTAGTGCACTACTTACCCCAAAGGTTGTAGCTGATGAAAGAACAAACTCAGTAATAGTTTCAGGTGAACCAAGAGCCAGAGAGCGCGTAATTAAAATTATTCAAAAGCTTGATATGGAGCAGGCATCAACTGGTAATACTAAAGTATTTTACCTTCATTATGCCAAAGCTGCTAATGTGCTTGAGACTTTAACAGGTGTTAGTAAGTCATTAACAGGTCAAGAAGGTCAGGCGTCAAATGGTGCTAACCAGTCAAAGATTAACATTTATGCTAATGAAGATACCAACTCCATCATAATCAATGCTGATCCTGGTTATATTAAAGAAATCGAGGCCATTATTCGTAAACTTGATATTAGAAGGGCGCAGGTATTAGTAGAGGCGTTAATTGTAGAAATTTCTGATGAATCTTCTGCAAAATTAGGTGTGCAGTGGGGGGCTGTATCTGATGATGGTCAAGTGGGGGGGCTTATTACTTCAACCACTGCAGGTCCTTCAATTGCTAATATTTGGAATGCTGATGATAGCAATATCGATTTAATGGGGGCAGCTGGTCAAGTAAGTGGGGCGGCTGTTGGTTTTTATAAAGGAAATTGGTTTGGTTTATTAAATATGGTTCGAGCAGATTCACGTAATGATGTGTTATCTACTCCTAGCATAATTACCTTAGATAATGAAGAAGCTGAATTTAATGTAGGTCAAGAAGTGCCAGTTAAGACAGGTTCTCAGCAATCAACAAGTTCAGATTATGTTTATAGCACCATTGAACGTAAGACAGTTGGTACTAAGCTTAAATTTGTGCCGCAAATTAACGAAGGTGATAGCGTTTTATTAACAATTGAGCAAGAAGTTTCAAGTGTAGCTGCTGGTAGTGAATCTAATGAAAATGGTGAAACATTTGATATGAGAACTATTAAGAACTCAGTGCTAGTTAAGAGTGGTGAAACTGTTGTTCTTGGTGGTTTAATGGATGAACAAACTTCAGAAATAGTGTCTAAAGTGCCTATTTTAGGTGATATTCCACTTATTGGTGAACTCTTTAAGCAGACCTCAAGTCAGCGCACAAAACGTAATTTGATGGTATTTATTAAGCCAATAATCTTACGTGATGATGAGTCTTTAGCAACTATTTCAAGTTCAAAATACACTATGTTCCGTAATGAACAGCTTGAAAGAAATAAGCGTGGTATCCGTTTATTACCAATGACTTTATCAACTCCAGTACTTCCTAGCTTAGATGCATCTATTGTGGTTGCCCCAGGTGTTGTACAAATAGTTAATGGTAATGATGTTCAAGATAACTTAGAGCAGGCTGAAAGTTATTCTAACAACATTTAGTGAGGAATTTATGAATTTAGATGAAGAAATTGCAGCCCAAGCTCCAATTGAGCAGCCTCAAGTAGAACAGGTAGATCCTGTAAAGGAGGCCATTGCTCGAGCTGAGAATATAGCTGCTCAAGAAGACCGTCTAAAGCTTCCTTTCTCCTTTGCTCGCAAAAAAGGCGCAGTTGTTAGAGTTGAGGATAATGGAGATATTACTTTATGTTATAAGGAAAAACCTTCTTTAGATGTTATATTAGAAGTAAAGCGACATCTAAAGTGTAGCTTTAAGATGTTAGAGTTACCTGAGGAAGAATTTGATAATCTTTTAACTGATACTTATCAACATGATGATTCTGAAGTATCTGATATCGCAAGTAGTATGGATTCAGTTATCGATGGTGATATCAATTTATCCGGCGATATTAAGATAGATTTGCTTGATAATAGTGAAAACTCACCAATGGTGCGTTTTATCAATGCTATGCTTGCTCAGGCAGTAAAGGAAGAAGCATCAGATATTCACGTTGAGCCATATGAAAATAAGTTACTTATTCGTTTCCGTGTTGATGGTGTGCTTCATGAGAATTTCTCCTTAGACCCAAAACTTACTCCATACTTAATTTCACGTATTAAGGTTATGGCTCGTTTGGATATTTCCGAAAAGCGTATTCCTCAAGATGGTCGTATTTCGTTATCAGTTGGTGGTAAGCAGGTAGATGTCCGTGTTTCTACCATTCCAACAAGTTATCAAGAACGTATTGTAATGCGTTTACTTGATAAGAATAATGTTCGTCTTGAACTTACCCAATTAGGTATGACTTCAGCTATCTGTGAAAAGATTATTAAGCTTATTCACATGCCACACGGTATCATCTTAGTAACAGGTCCAACAGGTTCTGGTAAATCAACTACACTTTATGCAGCAATTTCAGAAATTAATACTGTTGATAGAAATATTTTAACCGTGGAAGATCCTGTGGAATACGATCTAGAGGGTATTGGTCAAACACCTGTAAATCCAAAGGTAGATATGACTTTTGCTCGTGCATTAAGAGCAATTTTGCGTCAAGACCCTGATGTGGTAATGATAGGGGAAATTCGTGATCATGAAACAGCTGAAATCGCAGTACAGGCATCTTTAACAGGTCACCTTGTATTATCAACACTTCATACCAATACGGCAATTGGAGCCATAACTCGTTTAAAGGATATGGGGATTGAGCCATTCCTTCTCTCAACCTCATTATTAGCAGTACTAGCTCAGCGTTTGGTAAGAACTTTATGTCCTTATTGTAAACAGGAGGTGATTACATCTCCTCATGATATGGAGTTATTAGGAATTAGTAAACCTGCTAAGATTTATAAGGCGGTAGGTTGCCCTGAATGTAATAACACCGGGTATAAGGGACGTTGTGGGATTCACGAACTTGTTGAAGTTAATGATGATGTAAGACTTGCCATAGGTTCTGAAGAAGGTGAGATTTCAATTGAAAGAGAAGTAAGACCATATACTCCAACCATTCGAGATGATGGCTTTTCGAAAGTTCTTGCTGGTAAGACCACAATTGAGGAAGTTATGCGTGTAACTAGCGGAGAATAATATGCCAACCTATCAGTATACAGCATATGATGCAAGTGGTAAGCAAAAGAAAGGTACCATAGAAAGTGATTCACCTAAAAATGCCCGTGCTAGCATTAAGGAAATGGGGTTACTACCACTTGAAATAAAAGAAACTAAAGCGCAGGCACCAGGTGTCAAACCTTCATCTGGTGGTTTTTCATTTAATGCTTTTTTTCAGCCGACCATGAGTAATAGCGCATTATGTTTGATAACTAGACAAATATCTACTCTAGTATCTTCTGCTATGCCTATTGAAGAATCTTTACGTGCAGTAGCGCAGCAATGTGAAAACCCCAAGCATGCTGCTATTATTTCAGGAGTGCGTACTAAAGTATGTGAAGGTTTATCATTAGCTGATGCTATGAAAAAGTACCCAAGAGTTTTTGATGACCTCTATACCTCAATGGTGGCTGCTGGTGAAAAATCAGGTCATCTTGATGAGGTGCTTGAGCGTTTGGCTGATTACACTGAGGGCAAACAAGAGCTAAAAGGTAAAGTTACTCAGGCAATGGTGTATCCGATAATGCTTACAATTGTGGCAACTGTTGTAATTGGTTTATTACTTTCTTCTGTGGTGCCAAAAGTAGTTGAGCAGTTTGTTCATATGAAAGCTTCTTTGCCAGCCTCAACCGTGGCATTAATCAATATTTCAGATTTTGTGAAAAATTACGGTGTGCTGATTGTAATGTTTATTGGTGCTGTGGTTTGTGCTTTTATGGTGGCAATGAAATATCCAAAGTTTAAATATAAAGTACATAGCATTTACTTACGTTTACCTGTTATTGGAAAAGTTTCAAAATCACTTAATACTGCTCGTTACGCTCAAACTTTAAGTATCCTTCATTCTTCAGCTGTTCCTTTAATTGAAGGTATGAGAGTAAGTAGTGATACTTTAACTAATGTTGTAGCTAAAGAGAAACTTAATGATGCAGCAGAAAAAGTGCGTGAGGGGAAAGGTTTAAGCAGATCGCTACAAGATACTAAACTTTTTACACCAATGATGATTCATATGATATCCTCAGGGGAAAAGAGTGGTGAATTAGATAGCATGCTTGCTAGAGCTGCGGTTACACAAAGTAATGAGTTTAAACGTAACATTTCATTGGCTTTATCAATTTTTGAGCCATTACTTATTGTTTCAATGGCAGCAGTTGTGTTATTTATAGTTGTTTCAATTTTACAGCCGTTAATGCAAATGAATAGCATGGTCGGTAATTAGGTTTATTAAGTTTATAAGGATTAAGTATTATGAAAAAAAATAAGGGGTTTACCCTCATTGAAATAATGGTAGTTATCGTTATTTTAGGTCTATTAGCAGGTTTGGTCGTACCAAATGTGATGGGTAGTGTGGATCAGGCTAATGTGCAGAAGGTTGTTACAGATATTTCAGGTTTTGAGAGTGCGCTTGATCAGTATAAGCTCGATGTAGGTCGTTACCCAACAACTTCTCAAGGTTTACAAGCTTTAATTGAAAAGCCTTCTCAGGCTCCAATTCCTAAGAAGTATCGTCCTGATGGTTATGTAAAGAAACTTTCAGATGATCCATGGCATTCACCATATTATTACAAGATGCCAGGTGATCATGGTAAGAAGTATGATTTATTCTCAGCTGGTCCTGATGGTGAACCAAATACTTGTGATGATATCGGCAATTGGAATGTTGATAATCCTCCATCACCAGAAACTTGTCAGTAATAGAGTAGTAAATTTTTAGGTAATTTAAATAAGCAAGAGATATACGGTTAGGTATGAAGCGATTAAAGTTACAACAAGGCTTTACCTTAATAGAAATCCTTATGGTGGTTTTTATTATGGGAATGGCTGTATCGGTAGTATCTCTTGCTTTACCACCTTCAAGTTCATTAGATGGCGATCCTCAAGAACAAGCTGATAGGCTACGTTATATTATGGAAGAGATTGCCGATAGAGCAAGTATGGAAGGGAGAATTATCGGTTTACGTATAGATGAAAATAGCTATAAATTTATGATTCAGCAACATGCTCGAACAAAAGTTGTTGATGGTGCTAAATCGATAGAGCAAGAAATAAAAATCACTGATTGGGATATGCAAGAGTGGGTGGTGTACCAAAGAGAAGATATCGCAACTGAAAAAGAATTTTCTGAGGATGTTTACGTAACTCTTGAAGTTGGTGGTTTAAGTATAGTAACTAACGAGGAAGGTTATACAGATTACGATTTTTCTAAGGAATCGTATAAAGCAGAAAGTGAGCGTAAAGCACCGCAAATTTACTTTTATCCAACAGGTGAGGTTACTCCTTTTAGGATAAGATTAAATATTAAAGATGTTGATACCAAAGATGATCCAATAATGATCATTGGGTCTGAACTAGGTAAATTTAGATTATTTGATCCGCAGATTGATAAATTATAGTTAGGAAGATTATGTTTCGTGGGCGCAAAAATAAAGGTATGACATTGCTAGAAGTACTAATAGCTCTAGCTGTTTTTGCCTTGACAGGAGGTGCATTAATTAACTCGGTAATGACCTCGCTTAATAATGTTGGTAGCCTTGAAGAAATGTATCTTGCTGAAATGGTCGCTAATAATGTGCTTAGTGAGCAAATGCTTATAAAAAAATGGCCTAGTAATAGTTGGATTACTAATAAAATGGAGTTAG
This sequence comes from uncultured Succinivibrionaceae bacterium, assembly GCA_944393045.1. GTDB lineage: Bacteria > Pseudomonadota > Gammaproteobacteria > Enterobacterales > Succinivibrionaceae > HGM20899. Next base: position 64,003 of record CALXYT010000001.1, read on the forward strand.
CAGATAGGGTTTGGTATTATCGTTATCGTGGTCAAAATACCCAAGATCCTAATTTTAAGTCATTGCAAGTTGAGGTTTTTTTAACAGCTAGAACATCAACTGATACTCCAATAGTTATATTAAATACTTATGTGAGTCGATAAATGAGCAAAAATAAAGGCTTTACCTTAATAGAGGTGCTTCTTTCAATATGTATTATGGCTCTTATCGCTCAAGGTACAACTTCATTGATGCAACAAGTTTTTTCATCAAATGAAACAGTTACTGAAAAATCAACACGTTTAAATGAACTCCAGAAAGCCTTTAGTGTAATGGAGAAAGATTTTACCCAAATGGTGCCAAGAGAAACTCGCATGACAGGGGCAAATATTCGTTCTACTATGGTAGTAGGGGAGAATCAGTTTAATTCTGAAGGCACTGGTTTATCATTTGTGCGTGGTGGTGCATTAAATCCAGGTGCACTATTGCCTCGTGGTGAGGTTATTAGAGTATGGTATCGTTTAAAGGAAGGTAAGCTTGAGAGAGCTATTTATGCTTATCCCGATACTATTATTGGTTATGAACCAAAATTTGAACCATTATTAACTGATGTAAAATCTTTTAAAGTGCTTTTTTATCGATATGGAACTTGGTCACCAGGTTGGGTAAATAGAACTAAGATTCCACTTGGTGTTAGGGTTGAGCTTGAACTAAAAGATTATGGCAAGCTTATGAGAATGTATTATATTCCTGCGGGTAGTAGATAAGATGAGACGTAATAAAGGTGCTGCGCTTATTATGGTGCTTGTTGCAGTTGCGATAATGATTTATGCGGCATCTATGATTACTATTACGGCAAATAGAGTCTTTTTTACTACTAAAAATGCAGTGCTCTATGATAAAGCAAAGTGGTATGTTGAGGGTATTGAGCGCATAATTATCAAGTATATGCGTGATGACTTTAAAAAGACCAAAGGTAAAGTTTACTTAGGTATGAACTGGGCGCAAGAAAATCAGGTAATTCCACTTGATGAGGCTATGATTAGTGGTGGAGTAACAGATGAAATGGCGTGTATTAATATAAACTCTCTTGATACTGAGGTAAACCTTGATGGGCAGTCAGCGCAAGATTTACGTAATTTAGATTATCGTTTGCGTAATGCCAAGTATCCTGCATTAGTATTTACGGAATTATTAAAAATTATTGGTGCTGATGAGGCGCAAGCTGAAATGATTACTGCATCTGCTATCGATTGGTTAGATACTGATTCGGTAACTTATTCTTCAGTTGGGGCAGAGGATCAGTTTTATATGGGCAACCACAATCCTTATCTGGTAAATCAAGGTAATTTTTATGATAAGAGTGAATTAAGAATGGTTCGCGGAATGACAGATGTTATATATCGCAGACTAGAGCCATTGATTTGTGCATTACCTAATAAAAATTTTAAAGTAAGTGTTAATACATTACATAGAAAGCAGTCACCAATATTACAAGCTTTATTTTTAAATCAGATTACGCTTGAGGAAGCGGCTAATATTATTAAAACTAGACCTCAATATGGTTGGGATTCACAAGCAGGATTCTTTAGAACTAATGGTTTAGAATCTGCAGCAGCTCAAATGACTGGATTAAGAAGGCGTATTCAGCAGGCAATTTCTGTGGATTCACAGTATTTTGTGGCAGATGTTAAAGTCGAATTTGATGATGAAGAATATGCTTTTAGAACAAGATTTTACAGAGAGACTGATACTAAAGTAGTGGTATATCAGCGTCTAATAGGAGAACTACATGAGTGAGTTTTTAATTATCAGACCAACCTTGTCAGAGCCTAGAAAGTATACTTGGTTTTCCTATGATGAGGTTAGCCATAATATACTTGCCCAAGGTCAAGTTGATTCATTAGCTGATTTACTTACGATTAATAATGACTCACCTCAAAGACCAGTGGTGCTGTTATATCCAACTGATGCTTGTAAGCTTGCTTCTATCACTTGGCCTACCCGCTTAAAAAAGAGAGAGGTTAATGCATTACTATTTAGCTTAGAAGATGATTTATCTGATGATATTGAAAACTTCAGTGTAGCAGTATTAAATCGCCAAGGTAATAAATACGATGTTTTAGTATATAAAACTGAGGAATTAAAGTCCTTAGAAGAAGCATTAACTTTAATGGGGTTCTCTGTTGATTTTATTGTCCCTGATGTACTTGCACTGCCATTAGGCACAAAAGTTAGTGATAAATATGATATTGTTGCATTACGCTTAGAAGATAATTGGCTCTTTAGAACTGATGTCTACCAGGGGATTGTGATTGAAAATGATCTTTTAGAGTTCGCTAAGGAAAAATTTAACCATGAGGTTAGCGTATCTTCTTTATCCGAAGTTCCTGAGACTTATGCGGGAGTTTGGGAAGAGAACTTATGCGATAATCCTTTGGCAGTACTTGCAGATGGAGCGATTAAGAGTAAGGTTAATTTATCTAATAAGCATCAGAAAAAGAGCTTACAATTAAAGTTCCTGCAATCTTGGATCAAGGTAGTAGTATTAGTGATAGCAGTATTTGTGCTATGGAATATTAATATTGATTATCGTACTAAAGCTCTCGTACAGGAGACCAACGCTTATAAAAATAACCAACGTTCATTATTTTCCGAGATTATGCCAGGTACAGGTCGTGCCAAAGATCCAGTTGCTGTATTTAGGCAGTATATTTCAGAGAAAACAGGTTTAGGTACTGATGAGGGGTATTTAGATTTATTAAATATGATTTCTCCTAAGCTTGTAGCAGAGTCTTCTATTGAAATGGTTAGTATGAAGTTTGATAGAAGTAAAAAGACCTTTATTTTGCATTTTTTAGCACCTGAAGATTTTGATATGGATAGATTTAAGGGATTATTTAGTGAGGATTTTACTGTTGATCCTCAAACAGCAAAACCTAGTCGCGATAAGATGCTTCATTCTGTGCTTTTAAGGAGAAACAAGTAATGGCTTTTGATATAAGGAAGGTAGATTTAAAAAAAATTACCCTCAAGGATCTTGTTTCTCTTATTCAGAATAAATTGCATGCTTTACAAAATCGTTCGCAACAAGTTTCTAAAAAAGAGAAGATTCTTATTTATACTTGCGCAGCTTTAGCGGTATTGTTAATAATATTTTATGCGTTTATTAAACCAAAAGTCGATGAGTACCAAAGTTATGAGGCAGGGCTTGCGAGAGCTAAAAGTGGTTATAACTTTATTTTGCAAAATGCCTCTAAAGTTACAGCAGCTTCTACTACGCAACATGTTGATACTACCACAACTGTTGAGGATGCAATAAATAGAGCATTACAAGATGCAGGTATTAAAGATGCTGTGCTAAGACCAGGTTCTGAAAATGCTATGTATGTAGAAATCGAAGAGGCTCAGTTATATTCTCGTGTAAATCAAATGATTAAGATTTTAGAAACCAATTATGGTGTTACCGTTGATGAGCTAACTCTTGATAAAATTGGTGAAGGTTTAGTATATATTGCCAATATGAAGCTTATTCGCTTAGAAACGGAGGAATAATTAATGGTTAAGAAGATTATTGTTAGAGGACTCTTTATGGTATTCTTCTTCTGTTTCTTTTTAATTTATCTTGCTCCTGCAAATAAGTTATTATCGATTGTAGATTTACCAAAAAACATAAAATTATACGGAGTTAATGGTGATCTATGGGAGGGATGTATTGATACTATTGATGTTGATCAGTTCCGTATCAATAATGTTAAATGGGAATTAGATTTTTTTACCTTAGTATTTGCCCGTGGATTATCAGTTAGTATTGATGATGACAATGTTGCTAAAGGTGTTTTTGGTTTAAATGTTTTTGATTTAGATAAAGAGTTATATCTTTCAGGTATTGATATTCGTACAACTCTTGAAAATGTTTTAACGTATGTAAAATTACCAATGCCAGTAAAAGCATCTGGTATTATTCATACTGATTTAAATCATGTAGCAATTATTAAGAATGGTACTATAAAAGCAATAAACGGCACTGTGGTGGCAAGAGATGTTGTGGTAAAAAATCCATTAGATCCTGAAACAGATATTGATTTAGGGAGAGTAACATTTGATATACAAACACCTAAAGGCAAGGTACCAAAATTAGAAATTAGTATTGATCAAGACTCTACAATGTTTAAGGTTAATAATTTAAAGGTTACTATTAGCAATATGTCAGAGATTGAGGTTGAAGGTGCTATTAAACCTAAGGGATCAATACCTGAGTCGCTAGCGACTATGTTAAATATGCTGGGTAAACCTGATGCTAGTGGCGCAATAAAAATTTCGTATAAAACAAAAATTTAAAGTTAAATAGTATACAATAAGGCCTTAAGTAATTAAGGCTTTTTTTATGGGGATAATTATGCTTACTTTACCAGAAATCTTAGTGGTGAGAACTAAAGCCAAAACAAGAATATTTGAAGTAGAAGAAGTTGATTTAAAATTTAGTAACGGGGTGACTACAACATATGAGCGCATAAATAGCACTACTGGTGCTGTAATGGTTATACCCTTCGATGGCAAGAATTTTATTTTTTCAGAAGAATATTGTGTAGGTACAGAGCAATATGAACTAGGGTTTACCAAAGGTAAGATTGATGCAGGAGAGGAACCAATTGTAAGTGCCCATCGTGAACTTGCCGAGGAAATAGGTATTGGGGCAAAGCAAATGATTCACTTAAGAACAATTACCTTCGCTCCCGGTTTTATGAAGCTACTTATGCATATTTATTTAGCACTAGATTTGTATGATTATAAGCTTAATACTGGCGATGAACCTGAAGAGATTCAAACTAAGGTTATAAGTTTTTCTAATGCGCAAGAATTATTAAATAATCCTAATGCTCCATTACGTGAAAGTAGATCGTTAGTAGGTCTAATGCATGCCATTGATTATATTAAGATGCACAATGTAGTGCAAAATTAAAAGGCATAACTTACAAAGCAAATTGTCTTAATGTGCACTAAATAAAAGAACTGCACAAGACAATTTATTAACAAAAAGTAACTTATCTATTAAAAATTAGGTTAAAAGAGAAAATTAGAGTGTAAATTCAATAATTTATTGTACTCTCGAAAAATAGTTACTTCTTCATAAGAAGCTTATCATAATAAGCAAATATTATTTGATTATAGTCATACTTTACACATTAGAGTTTGGTATTTTAATTTTAAAATATTGTTTTAAAAGGTGTTAATACCTATTGTAAACGCAAATTCATACACGATTTTAGCTACAAATTGTAAATAAACAGTTTCAAATAAAAAATTGGCAAAAAGACAAGTAATTTTAAGTTGTTGATTTTACAAAGAATTTATATTCAATACGGTAGTGTGATTTAATATAAATTTTTATTTTGTAAACAAAATGTTATTTTTGTGACTAAAATTAACATTTTACTTTTTTAGTATGATACAATAAGCTGTTGTAGACTTGTTTATGAAAACGTTTGCTTGATTTTACGGTTTTCAATCCAAACTTCACGGAGTTGAATCAATGATAAATAAAAATTCGAGAGTAAAGTTACTCGCTGCGGCAGTAGCATCTGTTTTACTTTCAGGTTCTGCAGTTGCAGGTGGGTATGAAAGTGAAATGGTTATTCTCCACCCATTCCAATGGCATTACAATAATATTGCTAAAGAATGTACAGAATATTTAGGTCCTGCAGGTTTTGATGGGGTACAGATTTCTCAGCCAGCAGAACATATTAACTATACTGCTGCTTGGTGGGCGGTTTATCAACCAGTAACCTTTAAAAAATTCACTACCATGACTGGTAATGAAGCAGAATTAAGGGCAATGACTAAGGTTTGTAATGATGCTGGCGTTAAAGTTTTTGCCGATGCGGTATTTAACCAGCGTGGTTCATACTGTCCTAATGGTTGTCAAGGTCTAGGTGGTACTGGTTTTAATCCAGGTGCTTTCCAATACGAAGATTTAAGTCCAGATGATTTCCACCGTAATGGCTGTACTATTAGTAACTACGGTGATGCTGATCACGTAAGAACTTGTGCTCTTACAGGTATGCCTGATTTGGCAACTGAAAACGACTCTACTCAGCAGAAGATCGCAGAGTATCTTGCAAGCTTAATGGATATGGGGGTATACGGTTTCCGTGTAGATGCTGCTAAGCACATGGGGTATAACGACTTAAAGGGTATTTTCGCAAAGGTTAAGAATATTAAAGGTAGAACTCCTCCTGCATATTACGAAGTAATTGGTGCTGGTGGGGAAGCTGCTGATATTCAGCCAGATAGATATACTGGTAATGAGAATAACGTAGTTACTGACTTCACTGTGGTAAGTCAATTTACTAATGTATTCCAAAATGGTAATTTTGATGGTGCTTTTGGTATTAATACCTGGTTAGGTTACGATAATGCTGAAGTATTCGTAAATAACCACGATAATGAAGCATCACGTTGTTCTGCTGGTACTTGTTCTATGAACACTCAGAACAATCAGCGTTACCATATGGCTCAGTCATGGTTAGCTGTATATCCAATTGCTAAGGTTCGTCAGTTATATTCAGGCTATCAATTCTCTTCACATGATCCAGCAGGTCCTATTAGTGCAGATCGTTGTACTGGAGGCTGGTTATGTCAGCATAGAGAACCAATGGTATTAAATGCCGTACGTTTTGCAAGAGCAACTCGTGATCAAGCTGTTACTAGCAAGGGCTACGATAATGGTGCATTATGGATGAACCGTGGTAATAAAGGTTTTTACGTAATGAATACCACTGGTGGCGAGTTTACTCGTGAATTTAGTGTAGAAGTTCCAGATGGCACTTATTGTGATATCTTGGCTGCAACTGATCCTTGTGGTGGAGCACAAATTACTGTTAAAAATGGTAAGGCAACTTTTACGGTTAAGGGTGAACGTGCTGCTGCAATTTGCGTAGGCGAATGGTGTGGTAAGCAAGTAGATCCTTGTGAAGAAGATCCAAATGGTGCAGCTTGCTTATGTAAAGATGATACTAATAAGACTTCTTGCTCAGCATACTGTTCAACCTCTGAAGGTGCTCAGACCAAGGAATGTGTATGTAGTGCCGAAGAAGTTAACAAGGATGGTTTATGTATCTCTTGGTGTGAAGCTAATCCAAATGATGAGGGTTGCTACTGTGTGTTAAATCCTGATGCTGAAGAATGTCAGATTAAGTATGAACAGACCAAGGGTGAGCTTTGCTACGCAGGTACTTCAAACGAATGGACACATGAACCAATGGAGTTTAGTCCTGCAACTGGTGAATGGACTATTACTCTTGAATTAACTGGTGAAGGTGATGCTTCCGGTGCTCAGCGTTTTAAGATTACTGATGGCTGTTCATGGCAAGGTACAGTTTACGGTGCTGGTAGTGGTAATGTATTAGTAGAAAATAATAGCGCCTCTTCTGACGTAGTAATCTCTCAAAAGGGTACATATGTATTATCAGTTAATGATGCTACTATGGCTTATACCTTAAAAGAGGCTGTTTCTAACACTGCACCTAATGCTCAATTTACTGCAAGTGTTGATGGCTTAAGTGTAACTATCAGTAATTCATCAACTGATGCTGATGGTGATAAGTTAACATATACTTGGGATTTTGGTGATGGTGAAACTTCTTCTACTGAAGCTCCAACTCATACTTACGCTCAGGCTGGTACCTATACCATTAAATTAACTGTTAGGGATGCTAACGGTGCTACTGCAACAGCTTCTCAGGAAGTAACAGTAGAAAAGGCTGCAGAATCAGCAGTTTATGAGAAGGTTGCTTTACGTTCAACTGAAGATGACTTTGGTACAGTTCTATTTGACCAAACTTCAACTAATGTTTGGACTTTAACTGGATATGAGTTCTCAAAAGGTACTAACAAGCTTAAGATTGAAGCATTAAATGGTTCACAGTGTATTATTATTGGTGGTGAATTAGGTAAGGCTTTAACAGCCGCCGGTGATTTCATTGCAGTTGAAGATGGCGTATATGACTTAACATTCAATGCTAAGACTAATGTACTTACTATTGCTAATGCACAGCAGGGGTGTGTAGGAGATATGTGTGGTCAGGCATGTAATCAAGGTGCTGACTGCGTAGATGGTATCTGTCAGGGGCAAGACTGCGCTTATGAAGAAGTAGTTGAACCCTCTGATAATACTAAAAATAACTGTTCAACCGATGGCACTACTAATAACTGCGAAACCGCTTCATTAGCATATGACTTTTTAGGTGCTATTTACTCTAAAGACAGTACTACATTTAGAATTTGGTCACCAGATTCAAGCAATGTAACTGTTGAGGTTGATGGCGAGTCTCACTCAATGACTAAGGCTTCTATCAATGGTTATAGTGATGTATATGAAGTAACAGTTCAAGGTGATTTAGATCTTAAGCCATATCAGTTTAAGATTAATGGTAAGTCAGTACGTGACCCATATGGTAAGATGGTTGTTCCTGCTTCTTACTCAGGTTCTGATGGGGTAGGTGTTGCTTCTTCTGATAACCGTAATATCGTAATGAACATGCGTGCAACTGATCTTGAAAATGGTTGGTCAGCTCGCCCTGTATTAAAGAATCGTGAAGATTCTATTATTTACGAAGTTCATGTACGTGACTTTACTATCGACTCTTCATCAGGTGTTTCAGATGAGAACAGAGGTCGTTATTTAGGTATGGTTGAAACTGGTACTACCTCTCCAGATGGTTTAGCTACTGGTATTGACCACTTAAAAGAATTAGGTATTACTCATGTGCAGTTACTTCCAGTATATGATTTTGGTACCTGTTCAGATGCTGATTCCCAAGATACATCTTGCTATAACTGGGGGTATGACCCTGTAAACTTCAATGTGCCAGAAGATCGTTATTCATCAGTATTTAAGACTGATGAATATCGTCAGAAGGTAAAAGAGTTTAAGCAAATGGTAGATGAATTCCATAAGAATGGTATTCGTGTAATCATGGACGTGGTTTATAACCATACCTACAACAAGGAAATGTTCCAGGATATTTCTAGCAAGTACTATACTTCAACTGACCTTTCAGGTTGCGGTAACTCAGTAGATGCTAAGAATGATATGGTAAGTCGTTTCATTCGCGACTCTCTTGAATACTGGCTTACTGAATACAACATCGATGGTTTCCGTTTTGACTTAGTTGGTATCTTCGATATTGACGATTTTAAAGATTGGGGTGAATACTTAAATAGTAAGTACCCAGAACGTAACATTTTAATGTACGGTGAACCATGGAATGGCTATGCTACTGACTCAAGCGAAGGTACTCGTGTACGTATGGGGACAATTCGTCAGGGTGTAAATGGTCATGTAGGTATCTTTAATGGTAAGTATCGTGAATGTGTGAAGGGTGACAGCGATGGTACAGTTGGTGGTTTTATGTTCAACATGACCTATCATGATTTAGGAGCTGGCGTTAGTGATAATGTTAGCTGCGTATCAGCTGGCATCAAGGGTGGTATTGGTGACAATACAAGTCTCTGGACTCCTTTATTTGCAGCTGATCCAGAACAAGCTGTGCAGTATATTTCAGCTCACGATAACTTAACCTTAGCGGATAAGATTAGTAAGATGGGTGCTACTGGTGAATACGCTGATAGATTACAGTCTTACGGTAATGGTTTAATGCTTGTATCACAAGGTATCCCATTTATCCATGCTGGTGCTGAATTTGCGCGTACCAAGAATGGTAACCACAATTCATATAAGTCAGCAAATGGTGATAATGATATCAAGTGGGGGGCAAAGAAGACCTACAAGCACATTTTCGATTACTATAAGGGTATGATTGCAATGCGTAAAGCTCACCCAGCATTCCGTATGACAACCCGTAGCCAGATTGAAAGCAATGTTAAGACTTCCGGTCAGGATGGTGCAATCGTAGTAGATATCAATGGTGGTGCAGTTGGCGATTCTTGGTCAAGTATTAAGATGGTTATTAATAGTGGTAGTAACATGACAATCAGCGGTGTAGATGCCTGGTATAAGAAGGTTAATGGTGTAACTGTTAATAATGATGGTCAAACTGGTAATAATACTGCTGAAGGTACTGCAGTAACAATTTGGTATAAGTAATATCTATTGAGATGCCAAAGTTACCTGGCATCTCCCCCGATAGGGAAATATTGAGGTTATAAAAATGTTTAAACTATCAAAATTTGCTTTAGCAGTTTTAGGTGGCTTTGCAATCACTGCTTGCGGTGGTGGATCAAGTAGCGATAGCTCATCAGATGGTACCGATTCAACTCCTTCTTCTACAGTATCACTTCCTGTAGCAGTACAAGCAGCATCTGATGATCTCTTAGGTGCTGACAGCCCAAAGCCTGCTTCAGCTCTAAGCGCTACAACAGATAATAAGTTAGTTGTATGTCTTGATGTTAATAATGATAAAAATTGTTCTCAAGATGAGTACCCAGTTTATGCAGACCAAAACGGTCAGGCTACTATTGAATGGGATCCTAATGAAGTAAATAGCAATGTTAAAGTAATTGCTGTAAATAATTCAGGTACCTATTTACATTATGGTTTAGATAAGTTAACTCGTGTTGGTAATAAATATGATAAGTTATATTTATCCACTTTAACATCTTTACAAGATGAGTATGGCTCACCTGAACAATTACAACAAGCTTTAGGTTTAGATGAGGCTGTTGATTTTGCGTCTAGAGATATTACTGGGGGACGTGTAAATACTTCTTCTACACCTCAAATTAAGGCATTTACAGCATTAAATGATTCATTATATCAATTAGGTGCAGCTCAAAGCACATCTGTTATAACAGATATAGCTGATATTGCTTCTGCTTTTAGTAGCATTAAAGGCAAGATTGAGATTGGTTTTACTATTGATGATATTGTTACATCAGTAAAGATTAATATTGATTTTTCATTCTCTGATTTACCTAGTCAGGTAGATCCAGCTAACCAAGCTCCAAATGCCGACTTTGCATATTTGGCTGACGGATTAACTGTTTCTTTTGTGAATAAATCAACTGATCCTGATGGTGATGCCTTGAAGTATGTTTGGTCATTTGGTGATGGCACAACATCTACTGCTAGTGAGCCAACTGTCACTTACGCTAAGGCTGGTACTTATACTGTTTCTTTAACAGTTCAAGATACCTCTGGTAAGTCTAGCAAGGTAACTGAGAATGTAACAGTAACAAGTTCTGGTTCAACTACTGATCCTGATGATCCACCTGTTACAACTAATACAGCTCCTGTTGCAGGATTTAATGTAAAGACAAATGGTTTAGCTGTAACTATTACTGATGTTTCAACTGATGCTGATGGTGACTTACTTGAATACAAGTGGGATTTTGGTGATGGTAACACTTCTAATAAATCTGGTACATTTACCTATAATTATCAGCAAGCCGGTACTTATACTATTAAGCTGACTGTTAGCGACGGTGATAAGTCAAGTACTGCTTCAGCAAGCGTTTCAGTTGCCTCTGGTACTGTAAATCCACCTGATTGCTCACATGGTCAGTGTACAGCAGAATGTCCACAGAACTGTGAAGAAGAAGTTGACTGCTCACATGGTCAGTGTACAGCGGAATGTCCACAAAACTGTGAAGAAGAAGTTGATTGCTCTAACGGTCAGTGTTCTGCTGAATGTCCACAAAACTGCAATACTGATGAGTTAAAGTGTACTTTACAGTAAAATATAATTAATTCAATTATTTCTTGCTCCACTTGAAAAGTTTTTGAGTGGGGCTTTTTTATATTAGGAGTTTTTTTTTGATTATGAATAACCATCTGTAAATTTAAAGAAAATTTGCAATATTTAAATAATACTCTTAAGACTTATTAAGTTTTATGAAACCCGAAACAATTTAAAATAACATAAATTGTTATACTATTGTTAATAATGTGTTAAAACGTGAGGTATGTTAAAGTTTTAAGTGGTTATTTTTTGATATAATCTTAGTGTTTAAATTAAAATTTATAAAAGTTGTGTTAGGATTATCTATGAAATATTCAAAACTTTCACTTGCTGTGTTAATGGGGTTGTCTCTTACAGCCTGTGGCGGGGGAAGCTCAGGGAGCGATTCCTCAAGTGATGGTGGAACTAACGTTTCCCCTTCTATATATAATATCAATGCTTATGTAGCAGATGAAAATGCTGCCGCTGTACCTAGTGCTTTAGTGTGTTTGGATTTAAATGGTTCGGGATCTTGTGATGCCTCTGAGCCTCAAAATATAACTGATAACCAAGGTAGTGTTTCAATTACAGGTGTTTCTGAGGCTGATTATAATAAAGGTGCTAATGTTATAGCTTTAGATGTTAATAACAAGGTACTATATGCTGTAAACGTAAAAGAAGCTGCAAGTCCTGTACAGAGAGCTGATGAAAGTACCAATTATGTAACTGTATATTTAAATCCTGTTACAAACTTTGTGCAGCAGTATGCAAAAAACTCAGCTATGACTTTTGCTGAAGCGCAGGCTGATATTGCTAAGGCATTTAATATCGCAGATCCTGCAAGTTTAAATACTATAGCTCAAAATACTCCGGATGCTTTAAGAGCGTTTGCTCAAGCAAGTGCTTCCCTTCCTACTCCTCCGACTATTAGTAATAGCACTATTAGTGATTATGTAGATGACTATAATAATGTTGCTGATACATTAGCTAAAAATCAGAAAGTTACTATTGATATAGTTATCAATATTGTAATTAATAATGGTGGTTTTGATTTTGATGATTCAGATATTGATGATGCATTAAATAATAACTTACCAGAAGGTGATTTTACTTATGATGATTCAGAGTGTGCGTTAGTGAAATTTACTGCTAATATCACTGATCCTGATAATGATTCACTTAAGTTTGATTGGGATTTTGGTGATGGTTCTGAACATTCAACATTACAAAATCCTGAGCATCTTTATACCTCTAGTGGCACCTACAATGTTCTTTTAACCGTTACTGATAAAGTTGGTAATGCAACGTTTAAGAAAACTATTACAGTTGATACAAGTTGTTCAAATACCAATGTAACTCCACAATTTACTTATCAGCCAGATCAGGCTAATCCATTAGTAGTTAAATTTACAGGACCTCAAGTAGGGGAAGATGTAACTTACTCTTGGAATTTTGGGGATGGTAGCACCTCTAGCGAACAAAACCCAACTCATCAGTATGCTCAAACAGGTATTTACAGTGTAACATTAGAAGTTACAGTTAATGGCGAAACCAAATCACATACTGAAGAAGTTATTGTTGATGTTGCTGCTAATAATACACCTGTTGCTGATTTCTTAGAACCTGTAATTGATGGTTTAAACGTTAAAATAACTAATACATCAACTGATGCTGATAATGATGCATTAAATTATGAATGGACAGTATCAGATGGCACTAAAGTAGCTGCTAAAGATTTTAATTATACCTTCGAAAGTGCAGGTACATATAGCATTACCTTAAAGGTATCAGATGGAAAAGCAAGTGCCACAAAACAGGTGCAAGTAACTGTAAGTGATGCTTCTTTTGATGCGCAGATTAAGACTTTACGCGTAGAAGGCAGAATGGTTACTTTAGCTGCTGAGGTTCCATCAAGTGTAGAAAACCCTGAATTTACTTGGATTATGGGTGATGGTTCAGCTGCCATTTCTGGTCCTGAGGTGAGTTATGAGTACGCCCAAGACGGTACTTATAATGTACAATTAACTGTTAAATCAGGCGAAACTCAAATCTCTAAGACTATGCAAGTTACAGTTGCTGCTAATAACACAGCTCCTGTAGCAAGTTTTGAGATAGCATCTCAAGGCGAAGATGGTAGAGTTACCTTTATTAATAACTCTTCCGACCAGGATGGTGATAGCTTAACTTACCTTTGGGATTTTGGTGATAACAGCACCTCTACAGAAGAAAGCCCAGTTCATACTTACGAGCTTCCAAATGAAGATGTTACTTATGCCGTAAAACTTACAGTTAGCGATGGTAAGCTTACTAACAGTAGCACTAAATCAGTATCTTTCTCTAAGAGTTCTGATATTGTTTTACCAAAAGCAAGCTTCACTGCTTCAGTAAATGGTACTACTGTAACATTTACTAACCAAAGTACAGCTGATAGCTCAAAAACATTAACTTATTATTGGGATTTTGGTGATGGTAGTTCATCAACTGAAATGAATCCTGTTCACAAATACAATACTACTGTAGATAAGACTTATAAGGTGGTATTAACAGTTTCTGATTCAGTAAATACTGCTGAGCATTCTTTAGATGTTGCTGTAAAGGGAGCAAGTGTTGTAGATCCTTCTAATAACGCACCAGTAGTTGATTTCCACTATAAGTTTACAGGTTTGTCTGGTATATTAACTCCTAAGGCCACTGATGCAGATGGCGATACACTTACTTATTCATGGGATTTTGGTGATGGTTTAACATCTACTAGCAAAATTGGTAAAGTAACTTATACCTCAGGTGGTAAGAAGACTATTAATTTAACAGTAAGCGATGGAAAGACCTCAACTACAAAGACTTATGAAGTTAATCTTGCTAATGTTGAAGTAGTGCTTCCACAGAAAGAAGGTTTATATTTAAAGACTGAGTACACTCATCTATATATGTGGGTAGATAATACTCCATTAGTAGGTGAATGGCCAGGGGGACAGTTATCTCAGGCATCTGAAAGTACATCATGGAAGTATTATGACACTTCTGCGATTTCTCAAGCTAGCGTAAGCATGATCTTATCTAATGGCGGTAATGGACAAACTCCTGATTTGACAGGTTTGTCTCCACAGGGATGTTTTGCGGATAATAAAGTTATTCCATTATCTGAATGTTCACTTTCTGCAGGTGATGCTCAAGTAGTTGAAGGTGGCTGCGAATTAGGTGGTACTGAAGGTGGCGAAACCATTTTAACCGGTGAAATCACATGGGGGGCGCTCGATTATGGTACTTATACCTCAACTTCTGATGTGTATGTAGAATCTGCTCCATTTGTTATGACCGATTTGGCTCCAGGTAGTTATCATGAAACCAAGGAAGTTACTCTTTCATTACAAGATGCAGACCGTAATGCAACCTCAGGTACTATCTACTATACTTTAGATAATTCAAAACCTTCTGAAGATTCTGAAGTTTACAGCGGTCCAATTACTTTAGAAGATACTTCATCAGATGGTTTAGGTACAGCTTATCGTTTAAGAACTTTAGCAGTTGGCGATAACGGTATGAAGCAAGAACAGTCATTCTTCTGGTTTGTTAAGAATGATGCTACTGTAGCTCCTGCTACTGACTTTAGAGATGAAACAATCTACTTTGTGCTTACAGCTCGTTACTTTGATGGTGATGAATCAAATAATTATTACTGCCGTGATAGATTTGATCCAGAAGATCCTTCTTGGCGTGGTGACTTCAAGGGCTTGATTGAAAAACTTGATTACATTAAGGATATGGGCTTTACTGCAATTTGGATAACTCCGCCAATTGAGAACCGTTCTGGTCTTGATTACCATGGCTATCATGGTTATGACTGGTTCCAGCCTGATTTAAGACTTGAAAGCCCTGGTGCAACATACTTTGATTTTATCAAAGCAGCTCATGAAAAGGGTATAAAGGTTGTTCAGGACGTAGTATTAAATCACTCAAGTAACTATGGTATTCGTGGTCAAGTTTATATCGAAAAGATCCCTACTAAGTACTATATTGATCCAGCATTTGGTAAGAATGGTATCGATAATGGGCCTTATCAGAAGAATATAGGTGACTATGTATCTTATACAAGATGTGATAATGATAACTATGTAGCTCCAGTATGGCATAGACGTGTTTGTGCAGGTGACCCTGAAGCTTCAGCTGAATTTACAATTCAGTTTAAGGATCATACAGTAAATGTTAATAACATTTCTACTAAGGAAATCGATGCTAGATACTTCTGGTCTCCAGCAGTACAGAACTACTTACCAGAGAAGTGGTACCATGTTGCATATACAAATAATTGGGAAAGCGTAGAAGAAGTTCAGCAAAGATCAATGGCAGGTGACTGTATCGATCTTAAGACTGAAAGCGATAATGTTCGTGATTATATGAACGCTGCAATTCGTATGTATATTGATATGGGTATTGACGCAATACGTATTGATACCTTAAAGCATATGCCAAGAGAAGATGTTATGGCTATGACCTCTACCTGGCAGAAATATAAGCCAGGCATGTTTGTGTTTGGTGAAGCTTTAATTAAGGGGTTTGGTGATAATACCCCTTCTGAATTATTACCATGGTACTACACTCGAACAAGTTCAGCAGATGCCGAAAAGAGTGGTGACTCAGGAATTAGCGTTCTTGACTTCTCTTTAATGAGTACCTTCCGTGATAACGTAACTAAGGGGGGCTTAAACGGTATTGCAGATGTGTTTAATAGATTTGACAGTTGGTATGCTGATCCTACTAAGTTAGTAACCTTCTTCCAGAATCACGATTTAACACCTGATAATACTTGGTCTGGCTCTGGTGCTCAGCATTGCTGTACTGATAGAAAGAATAGTGCCTTAGCTTATAATGTACTTTGGACTGTTCGTGGTATCCCTGTATTGTACGCAGGTGACGAAAGAGGCGTTCGTATCGGTTTACCACCTGATTTAACAAATAGCAGCGATTTAGTAAAGGATACTGGTCGTATTTACATTGGTGATTCCTTCGGTGATCCAACTGCCGATAGTGATCCAATAATTGGTCATATTACTGATCTTAATGCTATTCGTAAGACTTCTAAGGCTCTACAGCGCGGTACTTTAAAGGTATTAGCAAATGAACCATTAGTATTTGAACGTCAATACGAAAGTGAACGTGCAATTGTTGCAATTGTTGGTTCTGGTGGTGGTAACGTAACTGTTGACGGTGCAACTGATGGTTCTTATACTGATGTTGTTACTGGTACTAAGTACACCGTATCAGGAGGCTCTGTAGCTCTTGGTGATATTCCAGGTAGTTCTATGAGAGTACTTGTTAAGGATTATACTGGTGGTAAAGTTACAGGTAAGAGTGAGTTCTTAAAGTAATATCATCAACTAATATAATTAAATAGTAAAAGGCATCTAATTTAGGTGCCTTTTTTAATTAATTTTGTAGATCAAAAAAACAAGGGTAGAGAAATACTAAGGAATGAAAAGGAGAATACACGTATAAGATGTATGTTCGATTGACTTATAAGAAAATAATCATCAAAAAAAATGGGAATTTAGCAAAATTTGAAGTAGGTAAATTAAAAAAAATCAAGATTGTTTTATAAAGTAGAACTAAATGAAAACGCTATCTTTTTGGTGGTAAAAAAATTTAGTTAAACATGATGTTTACATAATTTTATAAAGTTACATTCTTAAAAAAAACCAACAATAGTAAGAATTTATCATGACTTAAAGTTTTTATTAAGATAATAGAATGCGCATAAGTTGATAAAGGAGGGGATGGACTTAATAATTTTTATTGATGATTATAATTATTTAATAATAAAATATATAATACACTCTTCACATATTAAAATGAAATTAAAAATGATTTTTTATAAAAATGTTAAACATCTCGCAAAATTAACACAAAATTATGAAACTGTTAATGATTTGTAAATTTTTTGTTTGAAAAAGATTTCAATAATACTATAATATAATGATGTAAATTATATCTTTACATTTTTTATGCTTTGTAATTAATTGGGAACATTTTATGAAGTTAACCAAACTTGCTTTTTTAGTAGCCTCTGCTTTTGCAGTTACTGCGTGTGGTGGCTCCTCTTCAGGTAGTGATAGTTCATCAAATGGTGATGCTACTTCAAGAGTTTCACAGGAAGTTCAAGTAGATAGATATTCCAGTGCGGATGTTCAGTCTGCTGTTGAAACTACAGACTCATCAGATACTAGCACTCTGGTTTGTCTTGATACCAATAATAATGAACTTTGTAATGATGAAACATCTGTTCAAACATTAGATACTGAAACCGGTACCACAACTCTTACATGGGATAGCAGTATTGATACTAGCGATATGTATATTATTGCTACCAATAAGCACTTTACTTATAAAGTTAAAGCTTCTGAAGCTGAAACTTCTTCAGGAACCAGAGCTAAGTTATATATTAACCCTGTAACTGACGCAGCTACCAGACTTGGTGCGCAGACTTTAAAAGATACTGTAGGTTACACTGGTACTATTGCAGATTTTAGTGCTACTAAAGAACTGAATGATCAGCTTTCTTTACTTGCCGATAGTGTTGCAGGTTTAACCAGCGCTGATACAACAGGTGTTTTTGATGTAGAAGCAGTTAAAGCAAAACTCAATAGTATTTTTACAAAAATTTTAGAGTTGGTAGCTAGTGGTGTTGATAAAGTAAATATTACTATTAATATAGTTTTTGATATTAATAATAACCCTGATGATGATACTGATACTAACACACCTCCTACTGCTTCATTTGACTTTGTATTAAATAGCAATGGTGAGGTTAAGTTTACTAATAATTCAGTAGATCCTGATGGTGATAACCTTCAATACCGTTGGAGCTTTGGTGATAATTCAGCTATTGTGACTGATAAGGATCCAACTCATACTTATACTGAAAACGGTACTTATAATGTTAAGTTAGTAGTTAATGACGGTAAGGTTTCATCTATTGAAACATTACCAGTAAAAGTTAATAATATTGATACTACTGTTCCTCCAACATTTAATGTTGATTTTACCACTAAAGTAGATGGTTTGACTGCTACATTTACTAACACATCAACACTTCCAAGCGATGCTACAGATGTTGAGTATCGTTGGGATTTTGGTGATTATTCAGGGTTAAATACTGAAGAGAATCCAACTCATACTTATAGCGAAGCCGGTACATACACTGTTAAATTACAGGTAACCTCTTCAGCCGGTAAGAAGTTGGTTCAGAAATCAGTTAAAGTAGAAAGTTCTAATATTGATGATGATAACGACGATAATGTTACTATTGATTCATCATTTACCCAGACAGTTTCTAACTTAGCTGTAAGCTTTGCTTCAAATGTTTCTTATAATGGTTCTAAGACCTTAACATACACTTGGGACTTTGGTGATGGAAATACCTCAACTGAGAGAAATCCATCTCATACCTACGCAAGTGCTGGTTCTTATAATGTAACTCTTACTGTTTCAGATGGCACTGTAAGTGATAAGTACACATCAAGCGTTACTGTTACAGGTTCATCTGGTGGTAATACTGATGATGACACCATCTGCTCGGCAGATGATCCATTCTGCAAGGGCGATATTGATCCGGCTGAATGTCAGCAGGAATGTACCACCCAAGAAGTTGAAATCTGTGATGATGTTGCAGCAACAACTTCAGCTACTTTGGCAAGCGTAGCAACTCCTAAGGTTCAGGGAACTACTTCTAGCCCAATTGAAAATGGTTATTACTCAACTAACCCTAATAAGCAGGTTGGTGTAAATAAGACTATTACTTCAATGAGCGACTGGACATCAGATATGATCATCGCTCAAGGTGCTGCTAATGATGACCCTAGAGCATTCCGTGGTTACCATGAAAAGGCAACTGACTTCTATGCTTTATATGCGGCATGGGACGATACCAACCTTTACTTAATGGTTGAAATGCCAAATCTTGATGGTGCAGAACCTGGTGGTGATTTCGATTACTCATCAGATCAGTTCCTCCCAATGGGTATTGGTATTAGAACAGGTGTAAGAGCAGCAGGTGACGGCAAGTTAGATACCGGTACTAATGTATGGACACAAGGTGAGTTCTATTCTATTAGTGAAGGTATTGACACCTTATTAATGTTCCATCCAAGACTTCCTACTGTAAACACTCCAGGTCTGTTTAAGACTAACGATGCAGGTCTCTTCTCTTATGATGAAGAAAATGGCTACTTAATGGGCTTTGATGAAGCTGGTATTGAAAGAGCGGTTGAACATAAGGCATTAAGCTCAAGTTACATGGGTATCTCTGATAACTATGGTAAGGATGCCACATTCTATACTGATACCAGTGCATACTCAGACTTATTAACCAGAGAAAATGCTTCTGGTCACTTATATCAGATTACTATACCATTAAAATCAATTGATATTACCAAGGAACATATTGAACAAAACGGCATTGCTGTTGTTGCATTCAGTACCTTTGGTGAATCAATGATGGATGCTCTTCCTTGGACTCCAAACTTAGTAGATAATGCATCAACTGAGTACTCTAAAGATTCATCAACTTCAGCAGAAAAAGAAGATCTTGATTTATACGATGTTCCATTAGCTCGTATCGGTAAGATTGATGGTGCAACTGGTGAAGGTACTATTACCCCAACCCCAGATCCTGAACCAGATCCGGAATGTCGTACAGAAACTGTAACAGTATGTACCCCAGAAACATTACCAGAATCCTGCTCTGCAACTGGTACTATTGAAATGATGTTATCACATGAAGAAACTTCAAATGATAAGCAAGTAGTATCAAATGTAAGCGTATCTACTGGTTACAGGGGTGTTACCTATGTTTGGGAAGTAACAGGTCAGGCAAGTCAGACAACTGCTTATGATGTAACTTCTAAGAGTTTTACATTCTCTAAGGGTAAGACTGCTAAGGATGTAACAATTACTGTTACCGCTAGAAATGCATCAGGAACTAAGACCGGTTCTGAAAGCTTCAGTATTTCAATCCCGGCTTGTGAAGGCGATGCTTGTAGCAATGTAAATAGCGATTGGATTTCAGAACAAGGTGTGGATTCTGATAACATCAAGACTTACGATCCAAATAATACTTGTAAGGCAGCTGATGGCGCTATTGTACTTAAGGCTGATGTAACTTCTGCTCCTAATGTTTACGCTTACGTAAATGAAGAATCACTAACAGGTGAATGGCCAGGTGAAGCAATGACTAAGATTGACGGTTGTACTTCAACCTTCTATCAGTCCTCGTCTGCTGTCTTAACTGATACAGCCACTTCTGTAATCTTTAATGCTGTTGGTTCTGAACGTTATCCAGCTGATATGCAACCTGGTATTGATATGACTAAAGCTGCAAGCTGCTTTGATTGGGAATCAAAGAAAGCTCTCCCAGCTGAGGAATGCGGCCTGGGTTCTGCAGCTCCAGAAGATACTGCATATATCTTAAGAAATGGAACAGAAGTAGCTGATGGCTCAACTATCACTATTTCATATAAGGAAGATGATCCAACTTCAGCTTACGTAGATGTTTCACTTATGGTTTATGGTGCAACTACTGATGCATCAACAGAAGGTACATATTCAATTGATGGTAATGAAGGAACCTTCGTAAACGGTCAGATTATCCGTGTTGGTGAAAACATTGAACCAGCTGAAGATAAGGCTTCTGCAACCCCTATGACTTTAGTGGTGAAATATGGTGATGCAACCAAGACTTATAAGTTTGTTAAAGTTAAGTGGCAAAAACCAGTAGCTACGACTCAGTTTACCTGGAATAATGCGTTGGTTTACTTTGTAATGACTGACCGTTTCTATAATGCTGATACTACTAACGATAACAACTTTGGTAGAACATATAAGGATGCAACCGGTCACTCAACTGCTACTTACCACGGTGGTGATATCAAGGGTATGACTGAAAGACTTGATTATATTAAGTCATTAGGTATGAATGCTATCTGGATTACCGCACCATACGAACAGGCTCACGGCTGGACTGGTGGTGGTGACAGTGGTAAATTTGCACACTGGGCATACCATGGTTACTATGCGTTAGACTTTACCTCATTAGATCCGAATGTAGGTACAGTTGAAGAGTTCAGAACATTCGTTAATGAAGCTCATAAGAGAGGCATGCGTGTAGTTCTTGATATAGTAATGAACCACTCAGGTTATGCTACATTACAAGATATGTGTGACTTTGATTTTGGTAAGACTACTGACGGTTCAGCCCCATGCAGTGGCTGGACTCCGGCTGGTGGTCAAACATGGCATAATAAGCCAATTGATGAATCTCAGAACTCTGCCTGGGATAGCTGGTGGGGTAAAGATTGGATCCTCTTTGGTGGTTACGGTGAAAACTGTGGTGCAGGTGACGGTTTAGATGCCTGTGTATCATTCCTCCCAGACTTTAAGAACTCAGATACTAACGGTACAGCCGTAAGTATTCCAACATTCTTAAATAATAAGTGGGCAACAGATAACTCTAACTACGATGTTCCAGCTGCTAAGCAGTACCGTACAGGTAGCATGAGTGTTGCTCAATTTCAGGCTAAGTGGTTAGCATCATGGGTTGAAGAATTTGGTATCGATGGTTTCCGTTGTGATACTGCAAAACACGTAACCAAGTCTACCTGGAAACTTCTAAAGGAAGAATCTCAGAAGGCTCTTGAAAAGTGGCGTGCTAATAACCCAGATGACGTTGCAGCTTCCTGGACTGATGATTTCTGGATGACAGGTGAACATTGGGGCTTCAAAACTGATAATTCAGATGGCGCCGGCTATGCTTCACAAGGTGGCTTTAACTCAATGATTAACTTTGCGTTTAACGGTCAGAAGAACGGTTCATGTTCAGTACCTAATGAACAGACCTGGTCATCTTATGCACAGATGTATGGTGTAGGTTCAGGTTCACCAAAACTTAACGCATTAAGCTATGTTTCTTCACACGATACCTCATTATGCCGTCCAGGCGATATGAAGGCTCTGGGTACAGGTTTACTCCTCTTACCAGGTGGTGTACAGGTTTACTATGGTGATGAAACTGCTCGTGTTAACGATAACGGTGGTTCAGGTGGTGATGCAGAACATGGAACACGTTCTGATATGAACTTCCCAAGCGATGTGGCAGACGCAGCAGATTGGGCAGCAGATGTTGATACTTTAAGTACCTCATTCTCATCTGATGCAACACTCGCTCACTGGCAGAAGATAGGTCAGTTCAGATTCCGTAACGCAGCTGTTGGTGCTGGTAAGCAGGTTGAGACTAATGACGGTTCATACTGCCGTACATATGTTGATGAAACAGCAGGTATCAATAACTCTGTTGTAATCCACGTAGGTAGTGCTTCTTCAGTAGACGTAGGTTCATGCTTTACTGACGGAACTGAATTGCAGGATGCTTACAGTGGAGCAGTTGGTACAGTTTCTGGTGGCAAGGTATCTCTTTCCGGTACCGGTGATTTAATTCTCCTGGAACTTAAGAGATAGTATTTACAAAGCTTATTTAAACAAAGGGCTCAATCGAGCCCTTTTTTTTGGGGTAAAATTTACAAAGTCTCCTTAATTAGCAAGATATTTAATGGAAAAACTTAAGTTTATGAAAAAGAGAAGGTAATTATTAGCAAAGAAAACTAAGAAAGGTAAAGAGTGGAGATCAACGTGAAAGAAAAGAAATAAAAGTAGAATAGAAGGAAATGTTTTAAGAGAAAAGATAATGTTTTAAGGTGTAGAAACTATAAATGAGTCAAAATATTGCACTAAAAATGTAGTAGAGGAGATAAAAAAGTACATGAAAGAAACTATGTGAATATTACAGCAAAAGAAAATAAAATTTGTAATTTTACCGAGATGATCACAATTCATAACATTACTTATCCAAGTATTGAATTTTGGTTCCTATAATAGTAGAAACTTTGCTTTATTATGGTGAAGTTATTTAAGCAAGACTCAAAAAGGGTCTAAATAATTAATTATGAGACAAATTCAAGGATTAATGAATGTTGAAAGAAAAATACAAGAAGTTAGCTCTCCTCGTGGCAGCGAGTTTAGCTTCATGCACTATGATGACGGCTTGTAACGGCTCAAGTGGTGGTTCTGGTAGCTCTACATCTGATATTGATTTTAGCACTTTCCAACCACAGATAAAAAATACTATTCCTGATGAACCTACCGGTGATAAAGTTTTACCTACCCAAACATCTAAAGTGCTCACTGTTAAATTTGTTAATTTTAGTAAAGATAATGAAACTTTATTAAAAGACTATAATATTTACAACTGGGCTGAAGGTTGTGATGGTTCAGTTGTAACAGAGCCTGTAAATACCGATTGGGGTGATGCAACTGTAACTCCTGCTCGAATTGATGATTACGGAGCTGAATGGGATCTTCCAATTGGCAATCCTGATGGTAATACCGCTTGCGTCATTATAAGAACAAATGCCAATGGTGATAAGGCAACTGGCACTTTTGAAAAATTTACACCAGTGAAATTTGAGGATGGTGATGGTGCATATATTCTTTTAGTTAAAGATTCAGATCAAGTAAAAGATAAGACTATTGCTGAGCTTTATGATGAATATAAAGCTAATGCAACTCTTTTTGATATTGATGGTGCTTCAGCTTGGTGGGTAACTGAGGATACTTTTGTAATGTTCCCAGAAGAAGCAGATGTTGCTCAGATGCGTTTATATATAGCAAAGGATAATGCTTCATTAATTGCTCCTGATGAGACTAACACTATCTCTGATCAGTTTATTAACCTAGAAAAAGCTGAAATTTCACAAGAAATCAAAGATAAGTATCCTTTATTTGCTACCGAAGGTGCAGTAGCTTATAAGATTCCTGATGGTGCGGACTTTGATGCAAAAGAAGGTGTTCAAGCATTTTCTAAGGATATTTTAAAGAAAGAAACTGCTATTCTTGGTTTAGGTAAAGACGGTGCTATCAATTATGCATCTCGTATTAAGAATGCAAAACTTATTGATACACTCTATAGTGAAGAAGCTACTAAACTTAGCTACGGTGCAAATGTTGGTGAAAGAGGTACTGAGTTCCGCGTATGGGCACCAACTGCTCAGAAAGTTGAGTTAGTGAAGTTTACTCCTAAGGCTGATGACTCTACAACATTTGATGAAGATGTTCTTGAGTTAGCTTTTGATGAAGCCTCTGGTGCATGGTCTACAACAACTGATAAGCTACAGCACGGTGACTACTATAAGTATAGAGTAACAGTATATCGTCCATACAATAGAACAATTGAGTCAAAAGATATCACCGATCCATATTCAATGGGTTTATCTACTGACTCTAAATATTCAATAGTAGTTGATTTTAGTAAGTTAGAAAATAAGGTAACAGTAGGTCCTCACGCTCAAAAAGAACCATCTGATATCGCAAATATGATGATCATTGAATCTCATATTAGAGATATGACTATTTATGATAGAAGCGTTGCAGAGGAAAACCGTGGTAAATACCTTGGTGTAATTGATAAAAATGGTGAAGCATATGATCACCTTAAATCTTTAGCAGATGCAGGTGCAACTCACCTTGAAATTCTCCCATTCTATGATATTGCATCAATCGTTGAAGATAGAGATCCTACTAAGAATAAATATTTAGCAGATCTATCAATGTCTGGTGCTGATTTCTGTGCACAGAGAGAAATTGATGTGGATGACCAATTTGTAAAGATTGGTTTATGTGATGCTACAACTTTACAGGCTTTTGTGGAAGAATTAGCAGCAACCGACTTAACAACTGAACCGACAGAAGATAGTACTGGTAAATTAATTCCAGGTTCTACATTAGTGTCTACCTTCTTAAACTACATTAAGAATGATGACTCATTTAACTGGGGTTACGATCCATGGCATTATGGAGCTCCAGAAGGTTCATATTCTTCAAATCCAGAAGGCTTAACTCGTAATGAAGAATTACGCCAAATGATTAATGGCATTCATGAAGATATTGGAATGAACGTTATAATGGACGTAGTTTATAACCATACTGATGGTGCTTCAGGTGCAAAGAGTTCTGTATTAGACGAAATTGTACCTTGGTACTATAATCGTTACAATGCAACAAGTGCTACCCCTACTGGTGAAACTTGCTGTCAAGATAGTGCATCTGAACATAAGATGTTTGCTAAATTGATGAAAGATACTCTTGTTAGTTGGGTTAAGAATTATGGTGTTGATGCATTCCGTTTCGATTTAATGGGTTATATTCCTAAGACTGTAATGCAAGAAACTCTTGTTGCTGTACGTAAAGAAAGTGAGCGTGAAGATGTCTACTTCTTAGGTGAAGGTTGGGATCCAGGTTCAAATGCTACAGCATCAATTGGTTCAACCGAAACGGCTACTCAGATTAATTTACCAGGCTTTGGGATTGGTACCTTCAATGATCGTCTACGTGATGCTATAAGAGGTAATGGTCCATTTGATCATGGTAATAATCTACTTCATTTACAAGGTTTTGCGACCGGTAGATGCTCTGATGTAAACTATTGGAGAAAACAGGTAGAATCTGACTATAACTGCGAACCTGATACTGTAAATGAAACTGATTTTGGTATGCACGGACTTCATTGGCAGGATATTATTCGTGTAACAATGGCCGGTGCCCTACGCGACTTCCAAATTACTACTTACACTGGTGAACCTAAGACTGGTGAGAAATTGTCTTACTGGGGGCCTGCAACAGGATATACTGATAATCCATATGAAAGCATCAATTACGTATCTAAGCACGATAACCAAGCTGTGTTTGATATGATAATGTATAAGTCAAACTCTCCTGCAACACTAGAGGGCTTAAAGAAGAAAGCTCGTCAGCAAGCAATTGCCGTTGCTACTGTAATTTTAGGTCAGACTCCTGCATTTGATTATCAAGGGAGTGACTTATTACGTAGTAAGTCATTTGAAAATGACTCTTATAATTCAGGTGACTGGGTAAATGGTATCCGTTATATCAAAGATGGTGACGATCTAACTAATGGTTTCTCATTAGGTTATACTAACAAAGATAAGGATAGTGAAGATTGGTCTCCAATTTCTTACGCTCGTCAGATTGATAATAACACAACAAATATGGGTAATATCGATGCTAAGGATACTGGTGTAAGAGCTATTATGCATGGTTACTACACTGAACTTTTATCAATCAGAAAGGACTTTAAGAACTATATTTCATTAGGTACTAAAGAAAAGATTATGAACTTTGTTTCCTTCCCTGATGCTGGTAAAGATCAGACTCCAGGTGTGATTGTTATGAAGATCGTAAACCCTGCAGTAGCAACTAATTACTTAACTGTTGTTATCAATGCACGTAATGATGTATTTGATGCAACTAAGTATAAAGTTGAAGGTGAACTTGTTGCAAATCAGGCAGATAAGGCTGCAAACTCAATTGCCGCGAGCGAAGATGGCACATTAAGTACCATTGATATGGTTCAGCCATGGTCTGTTGCAGTATTTGAAAAGAAGTAATTAAACTAAATATTACTAACTTTTAAGAATAAGCCCCTGTGTAACGCAGGGGTTTTTTTATGCTTGCTAGAAAAATAAAAGGCTGACAGTTAAAAGGCAGAAAATATAAAGAGGATAGTAAATATAAAGAGAAATAAGATTAGCGAAAAGAATAGCAACAGGAATAATAAAAAGAGGACGTGCCTCTTTTTATTAGTAAGCAATTTTAAGTTAAAAATCCTTATTATCTTATGCTGAAAAATGCATAAGTAATTTTTCTAAAATATTAAGCATAGGTTCAACCTCTTCCAGATCAAGGTATTCATTTGCCTGGTGAGCTAAGGCAATATCTCCGGCTCCAAGTACAACGGTAGGAGCGAGATTTTGAAAATAAGTTGCCTCGGTAGCGTAATTAACTGCTGTAACATCGTTACGGGTAACAGTTTTTAATAACTCTTTAAGCTCAGCTGTTATATGTCCATCAAAAGGTTCTACTGGAGCATAAGGTTTAGTAATGGTAATAGCATTAGGATAAAGATTTATAATATCTTTTAGTGCTAATAAGGTTTCAGTGGTGCAAACTTGCGATGAAAGATGAGGGATTGGTCTAATATCAAAAGATAATTCACAACTTTCGCAAATTCTATTAGGAGCGTCTCCACCTTGAATGGTTCCAAGATTTAAGGTAGGGTAAGGGATAGGAAAAAGAGGTTCGCAATATTTTGTTTTTAAAGTATTTTCTAATTTAAGTAGTTCACCTACAATTTTATGCATAACTTTAATAGCATTTAGCCCACTGTCGGGATTTGAGCTGTGACCACTTTGACCTTTTACCTTAATAGTTTGCACCACGTGTCCCTTATGCATAATAATTGGCACCATGCTTGTAGGCTCCCCAATTACTATTAAGTCAGGTTGATGATTGAATACTTTAACAAGTTCCTGGGCTCCAAGCATTGTAGTTTCTTCATCGGCAGTTGCTAGCACGTAAATAGGCTTTGTAATTTTTTCAAGGTTTACGTTACATAGTGTTTGTGTTACAAAAGCAAAGAAACCTTTCATATCTATTACCCCTAAGCCATAAAGCTTATTATCAATTACTTGGGTAGTAAAAGGATTGGTATGCCATTTAGTTATATCAGTTGGCACAGTATCTGTGTGTCCTGAAAAGGCAATCCCTCCAATATAGCCTTGAGTGGTAACAAGCTTGCCATCAATAGTTCTGTTAATGGTGCTAAGAGGATAATTCTTAGGAATATAAGAGGAGATTAAATTATATTTTTTAGGATTGTCTTTTACTAAAAATTTCTCATTAGTAAACCCGATGGTTGCTAAAAAGTCTGCTAATAAATCAATAACTCCTTCATTAGAGTTATCTTCTGCTAAGTTTTCAGAGTTAATAGAGTTTATCGCAATTAACTTTTCATAAAAAGAAAAAAAATGTTCAGTTACGTTACTCATTTGTTCCTCATTTATACAAAATAAAGTAAGATCATATAAAGTATAAAGCTTGCTAACAAATTTCACTATAAAATCATGATTTTTAATGTACAAATACCTGGCAAATAACTGAAAATCAATAACTTTATGCGTAAAAATGCATTTTTTTTGCTTAAAACTAAATATTTATGCACAAAAACTGCATAAATATGTAATAATAGAGTTTATGCAAAGAGTAGCAATTAATTTTTAATGGTTAAAACTTCCATAAGATTTTAACTGAAGATATTTAGTCAAACTTAATTGCTTGGCGCATAAGAATTAGCAAAGATAAAAGACTACTTTAATAAGGTGGTAAATTGCTAAATTAAAAATAAAAGCTTTTAAGTTTTTAACAGAGAAGTTTTTAGTAAAATCTTTTACCGTGGTGCTTTATGCAAGTAGAAGAACTAAGGCACCGTATTATTAAGGATAACAAAATGCTTAATGTAGCAATTATTGGTGCAAGTGGTTACGCAGGTGCAGATTTATCGCTTTTAGTTGCAAAACACCCAGAACTAAATTTAAATGGTTTATATGTATCAGAAAATAGTGCTGATGCAAATAAAGAGTTAGCTTCTTTATATCCACGTTTACGTGGACAGGTTAATGGTATTTTACAACCATTAACTGAAGAGAATTTAGAATTAGTAAAGAAGAATGATATAGTTTGTTTAGCTACAGCTCATGTGGTAAGTATGAAGCTTGCTCCAGCACTTGTGGATGCAGGATGTGTAGTTTTTGATTTATCAGGGGCATATCGTGTAAACGATCCACAATTTTATCCTGATTACTATGGCTTTGAACACGAGAATTTAAAATATTTAGCCAATGCAGTTTATGGTTTAGCTGAGTGGAATCGTGAGGCAATTAAGCATACTAACCTTATAGCTGTTGCAGGTTGTTATCCAACTGCTTCATTATCAGCTTTAAAACCTTTAAAAGAAGCTAATCTTATTAAAGAAGATTCTATGCCAATTATCAATGCGGTATCAGGGGTAACTGGTGCAGGTAGAAAAGCAAGTTTAACTAATAGTTTTTGTGAAGTTAGCTTAAATGCTTATGGGGTATTTGGTCATAGACATCGTCCAGAAATCAGTCACCATTTAGGGCAGAAAGTATTATTTCAGCCACATTTAGGTAATTTTAAGCGTGGTATTTTAGCTACTATATACGTTGAGTTAAAAGATGGCGTTACTGATGAGATGATAGATAAGGCATATCACTCAAAATATGATAATCAACAAATTGTTAGACTAGCAAAGCATTGGCCTGCAATAAAAGATGTGGAGTTTACCCCATTTTGTGATATCCACTATCAGAGAGAAGGCAATACTTTGGTAATATGTTCAGCTATTGATAATCTTCAAAAGGGTGCTGCTGCGCATGCTATGCAGTGTATCAATATTAGATTTGGTTTTGAGGACACAGCTTCTCTTTTATAGCAGGTGTTACACATGTTAGATAATGTATTAATTATTAAGCTCGGTGGAGCTTTAATTGAAAATGATGAGGCACTTACTGCTTTATATAAGGGATTAAAGGATTACCTTGATGAAAATCATCGTCCGATTGTACTCGTTCATGGTGGTGGGTGCTTAGTTGATGATTTACTTAAAGGCTTAAATATGAAATCTGAGAAAAAAAATGGTTTACGTGTTACACCATTTGAGCAGATTCCATTTATAACCGGTGCATTAGCTGGTACTGCTAATAAACTTATGCT
This sequence comes from uncultured Succinivibrionaceae bacterium, assembly GCA_944393045.1. GTDB lineage: Bacteria > Pseudomonadota > Gammaproteobacteria > Enterobacterales > Succinivibrionaceae > HGM20899. The sequence goes on from CALXYT010000001.1 coordinate 94,353, forward strand.
TGCTAAAGCTCGATCTATGGGGGTTGATGCAGTTGGTCTATGTTTATCAGATGGTCAAATGACAAATATTACTCAGTTAGATCCTGAGCTTGGTGCAGTAGGTTCTGCTACTGTTGGCGAGCCAAAGTTATTAGAGGTTTTACTTAAGGCAGGTTATATGCCAACAGTAAGTTCAATTGGTTTTACTGATGATGGTAAACTAATGAATATTAATGCTGACCAAGCAGCTGTTGCATTAGCAATTTCTTTACATGCTGATCTTGCATTATTATCCGATGTTGATGGTATATTAGATAAAGATGGTAATCTCATTGCTGAAATGACTGCTGATCTTGCGACAAAGTTAATCGCAGATGGCACAATTTCAGGGGGGATGGAAGTTAAGGTGAAGGCTGCTCTAAAAGCAGCTAAAGCTCTTAACAAACCATTAAGTGTTGCTAGCTGGCGCTACAGTGATAAGATAAGTGCTTTACTTAGAGGTCAAGCAATTGGCACCAAAGTAATGCCATAATTTTTTAGGGAGCAAATATGCGTCATATGTTAACAGCTTTAGAATTTTCATCTGAAGAATTGATGGGAATTTTAGAGTTAGCCAAAGATATGAAAGAAAACCCAGCTAAATATCGCAATGATTTAGCAGGAAAGAGTGTGGTAACACTATTTGAGAAACCTTCATTACGTACTCGTGTGACTTTTGATGTAGGAATGTATCGCCTAGGTGGTCATGCAGTATATATGGATCAGCAAAATGGTGCTATCGGTAAGCGTGAAACTGTAAAAGATTATGCACGTAATCTTTCACGTTGGTGTGATGGTATTGTAGCTCGTGTGTATTCCCACAACACTTTGCAAGACCTTAAGAAGTATGGTTCAGTTCCAGTAATTAATGCGTTATGCGATTTATATCATCCATGTCAGGCATTAGCAGATTTTCAGACTATTCGTGAAAATTACGATGATTTAACCAAAGTTAAGCTTGCATACTTAGGCGATGGTAATAATGTTACTAATTCTTTGTTAATTACCGGTGCTAAGTTTGGCTCACAAGTTACTTGCGTTTGTCCTAAGGGAGCAGGCCCTGATGTGCAAGTTTATGAGGCGGCATTAGAAGTTGCGAGAAAGACTGGTGCAAAACTTTGCGTTACCGATGATATTTCCCAAATCAAAGGTTTTGATATTGCGTATACTGATACTTGGGTGTCTATGGGGGATAATACACCATTAGATGCAGTAAAAGCTAAGTTTATGCCTTATCAGATTAATCGTAAATTATTAGAAGATACAGGTATTAGACATGTGTTACACTGTCAACCTGCTCATAGAGAATATGAGATAACCTCTGAGGTAATGGATGGACCTTGGTCATTAGTATATGATGAAGCAGAAAATCGTATGCATGCTCAGATGGCAGTTCTTAGTACTTTAATTAAAGACGGAGTTTAATTTAAAATGGCAATTAAGAAAGTAGTTCTTGCTTACTCAGGTGGTCTTGATACATCAGCTATTGTACCTTGGCTTAAAGAAAATTATGAAAACTGTGAAGTTGTTTGCTTTGTGGCTAATATTGGTCAAGAAGCTGATGACCTTGACGGTGTAGAAGAAAAGGCTAAGCAGTCTGGTGCTTCAAAGTGTATCGTAAAGGATTTACGTGAAGAATTTGTAAAGGACTACGTTTACCCAACATTAAAGACTGGTGCTATTTATGAAGGTACTTACTTATTAGGTACTTCTATGGCTCGTCCTATTATTGCTAAAGCATTAGTTGAATGCGCACTTGCAGAAGGTGCGGATGCTATTGCTCATGGTTGTACTGGTAAGGGTAATGACCAGGTACGTTTTGAGAGTGCTGTTGCAGCATTAGCTCCTCAGATTCAAGTAATAGCTCCTTGGAGAATTTGGAAGATGCGTTCTCGTGAAGAATTATTAAATTACCTTCATGAACGTAATATCCCTTGTAAGGCTACTTTAAAGAAGATTTATAGTCGTGATGCTAATGCATGGCATATTTCTACTGAAGGTGGTGAATTAGAAGATACCTGGAATAAGGCTAGTGATGCAGTATGGACTTGGACTACTAAGCCAGAAGATGCTCCAAACATTCCAGAAGAAGTGAGTGTTACTATCGAGAAGGGTGAAATTGTTGCAGTAAATGGTAAGAGAATGAGTGCTTACCAGTGTCTTGATACTTTAAATAAGGTTGCAGCTCCACACGGTGTAGGTCGTGTTGATATTACTGAAAACCGTTTAGTAGGTATGAAATCACGTGGTTGTTATGAAACTCCAGGTGGTACAGTAATGATGGCAGCTTTGCGTGCAATTGAAGAATTAGTACTTGATAAGACTTTAAGAGCATGGCGTGAAGAACTAGGTTTAGAATTTAGTCACCTTGTATATGACGGTCGTTGGTTCACTCCACTTTGTGATGCGATTTTAGCATCTGCTAATAAGATTGCTGAAAACATAGATGGTGAAGTAGTATTAAAGCTTTATAAGGGTTCTGTTACTGCTATTCAAAAGAAGTCACCACATAGTCTATTTAATGTTGATTTCTGCACATTTGGTGAAGATGAAGTATATAATCAAAAGGATGCTGATGGTTTTATTCGTTTATACTCTTTACCATCAAGAATTCGTGCTATCAACGCACATAACCAAAAGAATAAGTAATGTAAGTTAAATTTAATAACTTATTGTAAATAAATTACTCCAAAGAGGCTCTAAATTGTTAGAGCCTTTTTTGTAATGCAAAATAAAGCTTTAATTGTTATAATTGAGCAAAATTTTTAAATATAGAGGTGAAGTATGGCACTTTGGGGTGGTCGTTTTACAGAAGAAGCAGATGTAAGATTTAAAGCTTTTAATGATTCATTAGTTTTTGATTATCGCATGGCTATTGAGGATATCGAAGGTTCAATTGGCTGGGCTAAAGCAATAAATAGCGTTGGTATTATAACTGATGATGAATTAGTGCAATTAACTAAGGCTTTGCAAGAGCTGTTATTTGAGGTTGAAAAGGATATTCATGCTATTGCGCATGCAGGTTTTGAGGATATTCATTCCTATGTTGAAAGTAAGTTAATTGATAAAGTAGGCGATTTAGGTAAAAAGCTTCATACTGGTAGGAGTCGTAATGACCAAGTTGCTACAGACTTAAAATTATGGTGTAAAGCACAAATAAAAATTTTACAGCAGTCAATTACCTCCTTAGAGTCTCGTTTAATACAAGTAGCAGAGGCAAATTACGATGTAGTAATGCCAGGTTATACCCACTTACAGCGTGCTCAGCCTGTAACCTTTGGGCATTGGGTAATGGCATATGTGGAAATGCTTGACAGAGACTATATTCGTTTAACTAATGCGTTAAATTTACTTGATACCTGTCCATTAGGAAGTGCCGCTCTTGCAGGTACAGCTTATCCAATCGATCGTGAGGCATTAGCAAAAGATTTAGGTTTTAGAAGAGCAACAAGAAATAGCTTAGACTCAGTGTCTGATAGAGATCATGTATGTGAGTTGCTAAATGTAGCATCAATTTCTATGATGCATTTATCAAGAATGGCAGAGGATTTAATTATTTATAATAGTGGTGAGGCAGCTTTTGTGGAATTATCTGATAAAGTTACTAGTGGCTCATCACTAATGCCTCAGAAGAAAAACCCTGATGCTTTAGAGTTAATTCGAGGTAAGAGTGGTCGAGTTTTTGGGCATCTAACAGGCATCCTTGCTACATTAAAAGCACTTCCTTTAGCATATAACAAAGATATGCAAGAAGATAAAGAGGGCTTATTTGATGCATTAGATACTTGGCATAATTCTTTAGATATGATGTCACTTGTTTTTGAAGGGATAAAGATTCGTAAAGAACGAGTATTAAGTGCTGCTAAGGGTGGTTACGCTAATGCAACGGAACTAGCTGATTATTTAGTTTCTAAAGGAATTCCATTTAGAGAAGCTCACCACATAGTTGGGGAGTGCGTAGTATATGCAATAGCACAAGGTAAAGCTCTTGAGGAAATGAGCGTTGCTGAATTTAAGATGTTTAATGACCGTATAGGTGATGATGTGTACCCAATACTGGAAATTGACTCTATTTTAAAGAAAAGATGTGCTCTTGGTGGGGTAAATTTGACTAGAATTAAAGAAGCAATTGCCTTTATGAAAGAACATATTGCTAATAGATAATAAAGCTAAATAAGCAAAATATAAAAAAGGAGGGAAACCTCCTTTTTATGAAAGGATGAAAACCCCAAAAACTTACCTTAAAAATAAAAAATGTGAAAAAGCTTAAAAAAAATCTTGCAATAAGTGTAAATTTGATTATAATATGCGCACTAACTTTGCTTAGTAATCAAATTTATATTTGATTTGGTACCCCCTAAGATATTTAGGGATTTAGTTTGGACAAACTCCTCTTGTGTACTTATCTTGTTTTATAAGGTAAAAGATACAAGTAGGCGGTTTTTGTCTTTTGTTCTTTAACCATTTGGAGCTCTGGAAAATAAATGCAGAACCAAAGAATTCGTATCCGTTTAAAGGCTTTTGATCATCGTTTAATTGATCAGTCTACTGCGGAAATAGTAGAAACTGCTAAGCGTACTGGTGCACAGGTTCGTGGTCCAATCCCACTTCCTACTCGTAAAGAACGCTTTACTGTACTGATTTCTCCACACGTAAATAAAGATGCGCGTGATCAGTATGAAATTCGTACCCACAAGCGTCTTGTGGATATCGTAGAACACACTGACAAGACAGTCGATGCATTAATGCGTCTTGATCTAGCAGCTGGTGTTGATGTTCAGATCAGCTTAGATTAATGAGGTAGAAAATAATGTCAATTGGTGTAATTGGTCGCAAGTTAGGTATGACTCGAATCTTTACTAAAGATGGTAAGTCAATTCCTGTGACTGTTATAGAAGTTGAAGCAAATCGTGTAACTCAGGTTAAGACAGTTGATTCTGATGGCTATAGTGCTATTCAGGTAACTACTGGTACACAGAAGGCTTCACGCATTAATAAGCCTGAAGCAGGTCATTTTGCAAAGGCTGGTGTAGCTGCTGGTCGTGGTTTATGGGAATTCCGTTTATCTGATGCGGAAATCGCTAACTACTCAGTAGGTTCAGAAGTTAAGGTTGATATTTTCAACGATGTTAAATTGGTAGACGTTACCGGAACCTCTAAAGGTAAGGGTTTTGCTGGTACCGTTAAGCGTTGGAATTTCCGTACTCAAGATATGACACATGGTAACTCACGTTCTCATCGCGTTCCTGGTTCAATCGGTCAGAATCAGACTCCAGGTCGTGTGTTCAAGGGTAAGCTCATGTGTGGTCACTTAGGTAATGAAAAGGTTACTATTCAGTGTCTCGATGTAGTACGTGTTGACGTAGATCGCAATGTACTTCTCGTTAAGGGTGCTGTTCCAGGTGCTGTTAACGGTGATGTTATTGTTAAGCCAAGTGTTAAAGCGTAAGAGGGAGATATCATGGAATTACAGATGGTAGGCTCTAGCCCACTACAAGTTTCTGAAGCAACCTTCGGTCGCGAATATAATGAAGCACTCGTTCATCAGGTTGTTGTAGCTTATATGAGCGCTGGTCGCCAGGGTTCAAAGGCTCAGAAAAATCGTTCTGAAGTTTCTGGTGGAGGTAAGAAACCATTCCGTCAGAAGGGTACTGGTCGTGCTCGTGCTGGTTCAATTCGTTCTCCACTTTGGAGAGGTGGTGCAACAACTTTTGCTGCTAAGCCACAGGATTGGGCACAGAAGGTAAATCGTAAGATGTACCGCGTTGCATTACGTAGCATTCTTAGTGAATTAGTACGTCAGGATCGTTTAGTTGTTGTTGAAGATTTCAAGTTTGACGAAATCAAGACTAAAGCTCTCGTACAGAAGCTAAACGACTTAAACTTAAAGGACGTTTTAATTGTTACCCCTGAGTACAATGAAGCTTTAGCGTTATCTGCTCGTAACCTTTATAAGGTTGATGCATGTAACGTAGCTGGTTCAGGTTTTAATCCTGTAAGTTTAATTGCTCACGATAAGGTTTTAGTAACCTCTGAAGCAGTTAAGAAGATTGAGGAGATGTTAGCATGTTAACAGCTATGGAACCAGGTCGTCTTTACAGCATTATTAAGGCTCCTGTTGTTACTGAAAAGTCAAACGCTCTTGCAGCTATGAATACATTTGTATTCAAAGTAGACTCAAGTGCTAACAAGCAGGAAATCAAATTTGCTGTTGAACAGATTTTTCAGACTAAGGTAAAGTCAGTTCGCACATTAAATATGCCAGGTAAGGTTAAGCGTACCGGTGGTCGTTTAGGTCGTCGTCAGGACTGGAAGAAGGCTTATGTTTCTTTAATGCCAGGCTTCGAGTTAGTAGACGTACTTGGTGCTGCTAAATAGGAGTAAAAATAAATGGCAATTGTAAATTGCAAACCTACATCTGCTGGTCGCCGTCACGTTGTTAAGATTGTGACTCCAGACCTATATAAGGGTGAACCTTTCGCTCCATTAGTAGAAGAAAAGCGTAAGACTGGTGGTCGTAATAACTTCGGTCGTATCACTACTCGTCATATTGGTGGTGGCCACAAGCAAAAGTATCGTGTAATCGACTTCAAGCGTGTTAAAGATGGCATTCCTGCTAAAGTTGAACGTATTGAATACGATCCAAACAGAAGTGCTCACATTGCTTTAGTTTGTTACGCTGATGGTGTACGTTCATACATTTTAGCACCAAAGGGTTTAACCGCTGGTGATGTGATTGAATCAGGTGTACATGCTCCAATCAAGGTTGGTAATGCATTACCACTTCGTTCAATTCCTGTAGGTACTAATGTACACGCAGTAGAATTAAATCCTGGTAAGGGTGCTCAGTTTGCTCGTTCAGCTGGTGCTTTCTGTCAGATTCTTGCACGTGAAGGTGAATATGTAACTTTACGTATGCGTTCTGGTGAAATGCGTCGTGTATTAGCTGATGGTCGTGCTACTATCGGTGAAATCGGCAATGCTGAACATATGCTTCGTCAGTTAGGTAAAGCTGGTGCTAATCGTTGGCGCGGTGTACGTCCAACTGTACGTGGTATGTCAATGAACCCTATTGACCATCCACACGGTGGTGGTGAAGGCCGTAACAAGGGTATTCAACCAAGATCTCCTTGGGGTACTCTATGTAAGGGATATAAGACTCGTAAGAACAAGCGTACTGATAAGTATATTGTTCGTCGTCGTGATAAGTAATTTTTTTTAAAGAGGTATTACCATGCCACGTTCGCTCAAGAAAGGTCCTTTTATTGACCAACACTTGCTGCAGAAGGTTGAGAAAGCGGTGGAAAGCGGTGACAAGAAGCCTGTTAAGACTTGGTCTCGTCGTTCAATAATCATTCCTAAAATGATTGGTTTGACCATCGCTGTCCATAATGGTCGTCAGCACGTACCTGTGTTCGTATCTGACGAAATGGTTGGTCATAAGTTAGGGGAATTTGCTCCTACTCGTACTTTCCGCGGTCATGCTGCTGATAAGACAGCTAAATAAGGAATTATAATGGAAGCAAAAGCTATACACCGTTATGCCCGTACTTCTGCGCAGAAAGCACGTTTAGTTGCCGACCAAGTACGCGGTATGCCTGCTAGTCAGGCGTTATATACCTTACAGTTCAGTCCACGTAAGGCGGCTGCATTGTTATTAAAGGTATTAAAGTCAGCCATTGCAAACGCTGAAAATAACTTAGGCTTAGATTCTGATACTTTATATGTATCTGAAGTTATGGTCGATGAAGGTCCATCTCTAAAGCGTATTCGTCCAAGAGCAAAGGGTCGTGCTGATCGTATCACTAAGCGTACATCTCACATCACTATTGTTGTGGCAGAGCGTTAGGAGTAAGCAATGGGTCAGAAAGTTAATCCAAATGGTATTCGTTTAGGCATTACCAAACCATTTAATTCAACTTGGTATGCTAACACTGGAGATTTTGCTAAGAACCTTCATTGCGATTTCTTAGTTCGTGAATATTTAACAAAGCAGTTAAAGGATGCATCCGTATCACGTATCGTTATCGATCGTCCTACTAAGAGCATTTGTGTAACTATTCACACAGCCCGTCCTGGTCAGGTATTTGGTCAGAAGGGTGCTGATATCGAAAGACTTCGTAACCAAGTTTCAGCTATCGCTGGTGTTCCTGCACAGATTGTTATCAGAGAAGTGCATAAGCCAGAATTAGATGCTAAGCTTGTTGCAGATTCTATTGCAAATCAGCTTGAACATCGTGTTATGTTCCGTAGAGCAATGAAGAAGGCAATTCAGAACGCTATGCGTGCTGGTGCTAAGGGTATTAAGATCGAAACTAGTGGTCGTTTAGGCGGTGCTGAAATTGCACGTTCTGAATGGTTACGTGAAGGTCGTGTACCACTACACACCCTTCGTGCAGATATTGATTATGCGGTTTCAGAAGCTAACACTACTTATGGTGTTATCGGTGTTAAGGTATGGATTTTCAAGGGTGAAATCTTAGGTGGTTTACCTCTTGAAAACCAGGCACAGCAGTCAGAACAGACTCCTGCAAGAAAGCCACGCCGTCAGCGTCAGAATGCTGCAAAGGCTGAAGCAACCAAGTAAGGAGATCATAGATGTTACAACCAAAGCGTACAAAATTCCGTAAGACTCATAAGGGTCGCAATCGCGGTCTAGCATATGCTGGTGGCGAAGTGTCTTTCGGCACTTATGGTCTTAAGGCAATTACTCGTGGGCAGATTACTGCACGTGAAATTGAAGCTGCGCGTCGTGCGTTCACTCGTGCTATTCAACGTCGTGGTCAGGTTTATATTCGTGTATTCCCTGATAAGCCAATCACTGAAAAAGCACTTGGTGTTCGTATGGGTAAAGGTAAAGGTAATGTTGAGTATTGGGTATGTCCTATTCAACCTGGTAAGATCCTATTTGAATTAGGTGGTGTTCCAGAGGATTTGGCAAGAAAAGCATTCACTTTGGCAGCAGCTAAGTTATCTGTACAGACAACTTTTGTTACTAAGGCGGTATTATAATGTTTGCTAAAGAACTTAGAGAATTAAGCGTAGAAGAACTCAACGCTAAGTTGGTAGAGCTACTAGCAGAACAATTTAAGTTAAAGTTTGCACTTAAGGCTGGTCAGCTCAAGGATGTTTCAAGCTTAAAGAAAGTTCGTCGTGACATTGCTCGCGTTAGAACTGTTTTAGCTCAACAAGTGGCTTCAAAGAAGGTAGGTGAATAATGGCAGACTCAGCTCGTACCAAACAGGGTCTAGTTGTTAGTGACAAGATGGATAAGGCCATTGTTGTTGCTATTGAACGTAAAGTTAAGCACCCTATCTATGGTAAGATTGTTAAGCGTACTACTAAGCTTCACGTTCAGGACGTAAACAACCAGGCTAAAGAAGGTGATATCGTGGAAATTAAGGAATGTCGTCCAATTTCTAAGACTATTGCTTGGACTTTAGTTCGTGTAGTTGAATAACAATTCATTACATATTATCAATTGTAAAAAGGGAGGAAACTCCCTTTTTATCTTCTAAATTTAAAATTTTTAACGCAAAATTTGATAATTTAATAGGGGAAACACCCGAAAAAGAAAAATTTTGTGTATTTCTTCAAAAAAATCTTAATTTTTTAAAAAAATTGTGTTACTATATTGCGACTTTTTAGCTAAAGCTGAAAGGGTGTTTTTATTGTTTTTTTATTAACGGAGCATTATCATGATCCAGATGCAGAGTATGCTAGATGTCGCCGATAATTCTGGCGCTCGTAGTGTAATGTGTATTAAGGTTCTTGGTGGTTCACACCGTCGTTATGCCAGTGTTGGTGACGTTATCAAGGTTTCTGTAAAGGAAGCAATTCCACGCGGAAAGGTTAAAAAAGGTGACGTAGTAAACGCAGTAGTTGTTCGCACTAAGAAAGGCGTTCGCCGTCAGGATGGTTCTGTCATCCGTTTTGACCGCAATAGTGCTGTACTGCTTAACAATCAGTATCAGCCGATTGGTACTCGTATTTTTGGACCAGTTACTCGTGAACTACGTTCTGAACGTTTCATGAAGATTGTTTCATTAGCTCCAGAAGTACTATAAGGAGTCAAACGATGGCAGCTAAAATCCGTCAAGGTGACGAAGTAATTGTAATTGCAGGTAAGGACAAGAAGAAGACTGGTAAGGTACTTCAAGTTCTAGTTAAAGAACACAAGGTTATCGTTGAACACGTAAACGTTGTGAAGAAGCATCAAAAGCCAAATCCTGCAGTTGGCATCCCTGGTGGCATCATTGAAAAAGAGGCCCCAATCGATGTTTCAAATGTTGCGATCTATAATCCTTCTACTCAGAAGGCTGATCGTGTTGGTTTCAGATTTGAAGAAGGCAAGAAAGTTCGTTTCTTCAAGTCTAATAATGAAGTTATTAAATAATATTGGAGTTATCAATGGCGAAACTGCATGATATTTATAGACAAGAAGTAATCAGTGCTTTAACTGAAAAGTTTGGTTACAAGACTGTCATGCAAGTCCCTAGGATTGAAAAGATTACCCTTAATATGGGTGTCGGTGAAGCCGTGGCTGATAAGAAAGTATTAGAAAACGCAGTTAAAGATATGACTGCGATTTCTGGTCAGAAGCCATTAATCACTAAGGTTCGTAAATCCGTAGCGGGCTTTAAGATTCGTGAAGGCTATCCGATCGGTTGTAAGGTAACCTTACGTGGTGAACGTATGTGGGAATTCCTTGAGCGCTTAATTTCAATCGCCATGCCACGTATTCGTGACTTCCGCGGTGTAAGCTCAAAGTCTTTCGATGGTCGTGGTAATTTCTCGATGGGTATTCGTGAACAGATCATCTTCCCAGAAATTGATTTCGATAAGGTAGATGCTATCCGTGGTCTTGATGTAACCATCACTACTACTGCTAAGACAGACGATGAAGCTCGTGCTCTATTAGCTGCCTTTAATTTCCCATTCCGTAAGTAAGGTTATCATATGGCAAAAACTTCTATGAAAATGCGCGAAATTAAGCGCAAACTCCTTGCTGAAAAGTATTTTGAAAAGCGTCAAAAGCTTAAGGCAATTATCTCTAGCGTTACCTCATCTGATGAAGAACGTTGGGCTGCTGTGTTAGCACTTCAAGCTCTTCCTCGTGATTCTAGCCCATGTCGTCAGCGTAACCGTTGTAGTGTTACTGGTCGTCCACATGGCTACTTACGCAAGTTCGGTATGTGTCGTATCAAGGTACGTGAACACATGATGAAAGGTGAAATTCCTGGTCTTAAAAAGGCTAGCTGGTAATCTAGGAGATTGACTTATGAGTATGCAAGATCCAATTGCGGATTTACTAACTCGTATCCGTAACGGTCAGGCTGTTGGCAAAGTTGCGGTATCTATGCCATCTTCAAAGCAGAAGCTTGCTATTGCAAATCTTCTCAAGGAAGAAGGTTACATCGCTGATGTCAAGGTTACTGGCGATGTTAAGAAAGTACTTGAAATTACCCTCAAGTACTATCAGGGTAAACCTGTTGTTGAATTTATCAAGCGTGTTTCACGTCCAGGTCTTCGTATTTACAAGAGCTGTGCTGAATTACCAAAGATCCAGAATGGTTTAGGTATCGCTGTTATTTCAACTTCTAAAGGTTTAATGACTGACCGTGCTGCACGTAAGAGCGGTATCGGTGGCGAAGTTATTTGTTACGTTGCTTAGTAGGGAAGGAGATTATATATGTCACGTGTTGCAAAGTCTCCTGTAGTTATTCCTGCAGGTGTTGATGTTACAATTACTGAAACTCAAGTTACTGTAAAGGGTTCTAAGCACACTTTAACTTTACCTTTAAACAAGTTAGTTACTGTAACTAAGACAAATAATGAAATTACTTTTGCTCCAACTGATGATTCTGTAGAAGCTAATGCGCAGTCTGGTACTTTACGTGCATTAGTTCATAACATGGTTGTTGGCGTAAGCAAGGGTTATGAAAGAAAGTTAATTTTAGTGGGCGTTGGTTACCGTGCTCAGGCTAAGGGGAAAGTTCTTAATTTAAGCCTTGGTTTCTCTCATCCTGTTGATTATGAGTTACCAGAAGGTATTACTTGCGAAACTCCTTCACAGACTGAAATTGTGTTAAAGGGTGCTGATAAGACTTTAATTGGTCAGGTTGCAGCTAACATCAGAGCTTACCGTTCACCAGAACCATACAAGGGGAAGGGTGTTCGTTATGCTGAAGAAGTTGTTCATATTAAAGAAGCTAAGAAGAAGTAGGATTAAGCAATGGATAAGAAACAAGCTCGTCTTCGTCGTGCTACAAAATCACGTTGCAAGATGCATGAATTAGGTGTTACTCGCCTTGTTGTTTTCCGTACTCCACGTCATATTTACGCTCAAGTAATTAACAACGAGGGTATGGTTCTCGCTAGTGCTTCTACTTTAGAGAAAGAATTAGCACAGCAAGTTAAGTACACTGGTAATCAAGAAGCTGCTAAGTTGATTGGTAAGGTAATTGGTGAACGCGCTGTTGCTAAGGACGTTACTCAAGTAGCTTTTGATCGTTCAGGTTTCCAGTATCATGGTCGTGTTGCTGCTCTTGCAGAAGGCGCTCGTGAAGCTGGTCTTAAGTTCTAAGGTGGTAGAGAATGGCTAAGAATGAAACTCAGTCTACAGAACTGCTTGAAAAGTTAGTTGCAGTTAATCGTGTAGCAAAGGTTGTTAAAGGTGGTCGTATTTTCTCTTTCACTGCCTTAACAGTAGTTGGCGATGGTAATGGTCGCGTAGGTTATGGTTATGGTAAGGCTGGCGAGGTTCCTGCTGCTATTTCTAAGGCTATGGAACAAGCTAAGCGTAACTTACACGCTAACTATATTGAATTAAATGACGGTACTCTTTATCACGAAATCAAGGGTACACACGCAGGTTCAACAGTATTTATGAAGCCAGCATCTGAAGGTACTGGTATCATTGCTGGCGGCGCTATGCGTGCTGTTCTTGAAGTTGCTGGTGTTAGAAACGTTCTTGCTAAGGCATACGGTTCAACAAACCCTGGTAACGTAGTACGTGCTACCGTAAAAGCTTTAGTTGCAATGAAGTCACCTACTGAAGTTGCTGCAAAGCGTGGTTTAACTGTAGAACAGATTCTGGAGTAAGCAATGTCAGATAAGACTTTTAAAGTTACTCAGACTAAGAGCGCAATTGGTCGCAAGCCTGATCATGTTGCTACACTTCGTGGTCTCGGTTTACGTCGTATAGGTCATACTGTTACTTTAGTTGATAATCCAGCTAATCGCGGTATGGTGAACAAAGTATTTTACATGGTTAAGGTGGAAGAATAATTATGCGTTTAAATAATCTTTCTCCAGCTCCTGGCTCAAAGAAGCCTAAAGTACGTGTTGGTCGCGGTATTGGTTCAGGTATTGGTAAAACCTCTGGTCGTGGTATTAAGGGTGCAGGTGCTCGTAAGAGTGGTGGTACTCGTCCAGGATTCGAAGGTGGTCAGATGCCTATTAAGATTCGTTTACCAAAGTTCGGTTTTTACTCACGTATTGCTGCAGTAACAACTGAAGTTCAGTTGAACGAGCTTAACAAGGTAGACGGCGATGTAGTTACTTTAGAAACTTTAAAGCAGGCTGATATTATTGCTGGTAAGTTTACTGATGCTAAGATTATCCTTTCTAAGGAAGCTAAGCTCAGCAAAGCTGTGACTGTCAAGGGTTTACGTGTGACTAAGGGTGCTCGTGCTGCAATTGAAGCAATGGGCGGTAAGGTAGAAGAATAAGGACATAAAAATGGTAGCAAAACCAGGTAAGTCAGGATCTAACGGTAAGAGCGAATTAATTAACCGTCTTTTATTTGTGTTAATTGGTTTAATTGTATTCCGTTTGGGTTCTTACATCCCAGTTCCTGGAATTAATACCGACGTACTAGAACAGATGTTTAACCAACAGGACGGAAACGTTCTAGGTATGTTCAATATGTTCTCAGGTGGTGCGTTGGAACGTGCGTCCATTTTAGCCTTAGGTATTATGCCTTACATTTCAGCCTCTATTATTATTCAGCTAATGAGCGTAATTAATCCTACATTAGCTGAATTAAAGAAAGAGGGTGAATCTGGTCGAAGAACCATTACAAAGTATACTCGTTGGGGTACCTTAATCCTTGGTTTAATTCAAGCGTCAGGTATCGCTTACGGTTTACCAAATATGATCCCTGGGTTAGTTGATGAAGCAAATCAGGGATGGCAATTTCTTGCAGTGGCTACTATTTGCTTAACCACAGGGACAATGTTCCTTATGTGGTTAGGTGAGCAGATTACTGAAAGAGGTATTGGTAACGGTATTTCATTGCTTATTTTTGCAGGTATCGTTGCAGGACTTCCAAGTGCAATTGCTACTACATTTGAGCAAACTAGACAAGGCGAGTTATCAACAATAGGTCTTTTAATCATCATCTGTGTGGTTGTGGCTGTAACTTATTTCGTAGTCTTTGTAGAAAGAGGACAACGTCGAATTGCTATCAACTATGCTAAACGTCAGAATGGAAGTAGAATTTACAATCCACCTGCAACTCATTTACCATTAAAATTAAATATGTCTGGTGTAATTCCAGCCATCTTCGCATCAAGTATCATTTTATTCCCTGGTACTATCGCTGCGTGGTTTGGTAAAGGTTCCGGACCGGTTGCCAATATTCTTCAAGAAATTTCTATGTTCTTGCAGCCTGGTCAACCTCTTTATGAGATTTTATATGCTGTTGCAATTATCTTCTTCTGTTTCTTCTATTCCGCTATGGTATTTAATCCTCGTGAAATAGCTGAAAACTTAAAGAAGAGTGGGGCGTTTATTTCTGGCATCCGTCCTGGTGAACAGACAGCAAAACACATTGATAAGGTGATGACGCGTTTGACTCTTGCTGGTTCACTTTACATGGTTTTCGTATGTTTGGTTCCTCAGCTATTAATGACTTGGTTTAATGTTCAGTTCTACTTTGGTGGTACTTCATTACTCATTATAGTTGTTGTTATCATGGACTTTATAGCACAGTTACAAAGTCATATGGCTTCATATCAATATGGTGATGTACTGCATAAGGCAAATTTAATGAATTACGGCCGTTAAGACGTAATCATAAATAGGAGTTAACATGAAAGTAGGTGCTTCAGTTAAGAAGATGTGCCGTCATTGCAAAATTATTAAGCGTGGCGGTGTTGTACGTGTGATCTGCACTGATCCAAAACACAAACAACGTCAGGGTTAATATAAGTTTTAAAAAAAAACTTAATATTTCTATTGCAAAAAATCTGCAAGTTGTGTATAGTGCACACTTGCAGTTTAAGTGCACTATACGGCCCCGCGTATCCTAACGGGCTTTGCGGTGGTCTTTTTTTTAATTTTTTTATTGTAGGAGTTTATAGTGGCCCGTATTGCAGGTATTAACGTTCCTGATAATAAGCATGCTGTAATCGCTTTACAGTCAATCTTCGGGATTGGCCCAGCTATCGCAAAGAATATTTGCACCAGTGCTGGTATTGCTTTGGAAGTTAAATTTAAAGATTTAGATGAAACTACCTTAGATAAGGTTCGTGAGCAGGTTTCTCATTATACTGTTGAAGGTGATCTTCGTCGTGAGATTTCTATGAACATTAAGCGTCTAATGGATCTCGGTTGTTATCGTGGTATTCGTCATCGTAAGGGGTTACCAGTAAATGGTCAACGTACTAAGACTAATGCACGTACTCGTAAAGGTCCACGTAAGGCAATTAAGAAGTAAACGAGGAATATCATGGCAAAGACTTCACAAACTAATGCACGTGCTCGTAAGCGTGTTAAAAAACAAGTTGCTGACGGTATTGCACACGTACACGCATCTTTTAACAATACTATCGTAACCATTACCGATCGTCAGGGTAATGCTCTTTCATGGGCAACTGCTGGTGGTTCAGGTTTCCGTGGTTCTCGTAAGTCTACTCCATATGCGGCTCAGGTTGCAGCTGAACGCGCTGGTGAAGCAGCAAAGGAATTTGGTGTTAAGAATCTTGAAGTTATGGTTAAGGGTCCTGGCCCTGGTCGTGAATCTTCAATTCGCGCTCTTAACGCAATCGGTTACAAGATTACTAATATCACTGATGTAACCCCTATTCCACACAATGGCTGTCGTCCACCTAAGAAGCGTCGTGTTTAGTTCTTCTAGGTTTAATGGAGTTAGATAAATGGCAAAATATATTGGACCATCATTAAAGCTAAGTCGTCGTGAAGGCTGCGACTTGTTTTTAAAGTCTGGCATCAGTACATATGATCACAAGTGTAAGAAAAAAGATAAACTTCCTGGTCAGCATGGTGCTAATAAACCACGTTCTTCTGAATATGGTTTACAGTTACGTGAAAAGCAGAAGGTACGTAGAATTTATGGTGTTTTAGAACGTCAGTTCTCTAATTACTATAAGAATGCAGCTCGCCTAAACGGCAACACTGGTGAAAACCTTCTTCAATTACTTGAAGCTCGTTTAGATAATGTTGTATATCGTATGGGATTTGGTTCAACTCGTGCTGAAGCAAGACAGTTAGTAAGCCACAAGGCTATTACTGTTAACGGCAAGGTTGTAAATATCCCTTCATACCAGGTAAGTCCTGCAGATGTAATTGCTGTTCGCGAAAAGGCTAAGAATCAGAGCCGTATTAAGACTGCTCTTGATTTAGCAAGTTCACGTGAAAAGGCTAACTGGATTGAAGTTGATGTAGAAAAGATGAGTGGTGTATTCAAGAACAAACCTGAACGTTCTGAATTACCAGCTGATATTAAAGAACAGCTTATCGTCGAACTCTACTCTAAGTAATTTAGTCTCTCAAAGAGGTTATAATTTTGGGCACTGTAGCAGATTTTTTAAAACCAAAGCAGGTTATTATCGACAGCCTAGCACCAAATGTTGCAAAGGTTGTGTTGGAACCTTTAGAAAGAGGTTTTGGGAATACTTTAGGTCAGGCAATTCGTCGTTGTTTGCTACTCTCTTTACCAGGTTGTGCAATTTCTTCAGTAAAAATTGAAGGTGTGTTGCATGAACACTCTGTGAAGAGCGATATTCAGGAAGAAATTCTTGAATTACTCTTAAGTGTTAAAGGAATAGCTGTTGACTTAGAGGATCCTCAATTAGAAACAGCTGAGCTTACTTTAAGTAAGTCTGGGGCAGGTCCTGTGTTTGCTAGTGACATTGTATGTCCAGAAGGGGTCGTGATTAAAAATGCTGACCATCTTCTTTGTCATTTAAATTCAGCTAAATCTGAATTAAGCATGACTTTTGTGGTAACTCGTGGTTGTGGCTATGTACCTGCTAATTCAGAGAAACATAAGCATGTTGATCTAGGCGTTGGTACAATTGATCTTGATGCTTCGTATACTCCGATTCGCTACTTATCTTATGATGTTGAGTCTGCTCGTGTAGAACAGCGTACCGATCTTGATAAGTTAGTAATTCAAATCGAAACTAATGGGGTTATGGAACCTGAAGAAGCCATTAGACTAGGTGCCAACATTCTAAGCGAACAGTTGTATTCTTTTGTAGACTTAGATGCTGTTAAGACATCTTCTCCAGTTGAGAGCGCGCAGGCTCCAGCTCCAGATCCAATTCTTTTAAGACCAGTGGATGACCTTGAGCTTACTGTTAGAAGTGCAAATTGTCTTAAGGCTGAATCAATCAAGTATATTGGTGATCTAGTCCAGAAAACCGAGGTTGAGCTCTTAAAGACACCTAACTTAGGTCGTAAGTCTCTTAATGAGATAAAAGATATTTTAGCTCAGCGTAACTTGCAATTAGGTATGCGTCTCGAAAATTGGCCTCCTGCAGAATTAGCAGAATGGAAGTAGATCAAAACATTTAATTTAGAAGGAAAGTATCATGCGTCATCGTATGAGCGGTCGTCAGTTGAACCGTAACAGCAGTTCTCGCGCTGCACTATTCCGTTCTTTAGCGGTAGCTTTATTTGAACATGAACAGATTAAGACTACTTTACCTAAAGCTAAAGAATTACGTCGTGTTGCAGAACGTTTAATTACTATTGCTAAAGTTGATACAGTAGCTAATCGTCGTTTAGTATTTGCACGTACTCACAACAAAGAAATCGTTGCAAAGTTATTCAACGACATTGGTAAGCGTTGTTTAAACCGTAATGGTGGTTATACTCGCATTCTTAAGTGCGGTTTAAGACCTGGTGATATGAGCCAGATGGCTTATATTTGCCTTGTTGATCAGAAGGTTGAAACTGAAGCAACTCAAGAAACTGCCCAGCAGTAGTTTATAAGTTAAAATAAAGCCTGACTATTTTTTTGTAGTTAGGTTTTTTTTATGCTAATTAATTTGACAATTTTCAGTCAATTTAATATAATTTTCAGATCTTTGAATTACGCATTTTTATAATGCTCTTCTTTTTTTGTCTGTAAAGACTGCACTTAAGTCAAATAAGAGGATTAAACCTTGGACTTCGTAAATGAATTATTAAGACCGCAGGACGCTAAAGTTGACACCAAGTCAAAGAGCCAGTCTATTATTACATTAGAGCCTTTTGAACCAGATTTTGGTCTTACTGTAGGTAATGCGCTACGCCGTATTATGTTATCCTCTATGCCAGGTTGTGCGATATACGCTTGCGAAATTGAGGGAGTTGAACATGAATATTCCACCAAGGAAGGTTTACAGGAAGATATTTTAATTCTGCTGTTAAATCTTAAGAAAGTAGCTGTTTCTATTCTAAATCAGTCAGTAAGCCACGTTGAATTGAATTTACGTGTCAATGACCCTAACTGTGTGCAAGAACTTGAACGCCCTTGTAAGATGGATTATGTTGGTCCTGTTACTGCTGGTGATATTATTTGCCCAGAAGGTACTGTTATTCTTAATCCAGAATTAGTAATTTGTAACGTTACTAGCCGTTTACCTTTCAAGATGAAACTTTTTGTTGATAGAGGTCGAGGTTTCGATAGAGCGTCTTTACGTGTGCATTCTGATGCTGAAGAACGCATAGTTGGTCGTTTAATGGTTGATGCTACTTATAGCCCTGTAGTTAATGTTGCTTATAAAGTGGAAAAAATTAGTAAGGATGGTCGTGATGATCTTGAAAGATTAATTATCAATCTTGAGACTGATGGTACCATTACTCCCCAAGATGCTTTAAAACATGCAGCTACAATTTTCCATGAGCAGCTTCATTCATTTATCGATATTCAGTCACTTGCTGATATTGATATGCCACAGGAACAAGAACCAAAGATCGATCCTAAGCTTCTTAAACCAGTTGAAGAACTTGAGCTTACTGTTAGAAGTGCTAACTGTCTTAAAGCTGAAGGTATTAAGTACATTGGTGATCTTGTTCAAAAGACTGAAGTTGAGCTTCTTAAAACTCCAAATCTCGGCAAGAAGTCACTTACTGAAATCAAGGATGTGTTAGCCAGAGAAGGCTTATCTTTAGGTATGCGCCTTGAAAACTGGCAGCCAGATCAAATAGTCCAGGATTTTGCTGTTAGTACACCTTCTAGACTATAACTTATTTTAATTTTTAAATAAAATAGAGCGAGAATATCTCGCTCTTTTTATCAGAGAGTATTAATTTAAGTTTTCTTTTCTATTTCCACGTAGCAAATTGTTCTCATTTTTCTGCTAGTTTACTCCTATAAGTTTTTAATCACTTCATCGATTTACTCCTCTAGCCATTCTTTTTTCAGGAAGTCATATCTTTAAGAGGTTTGGCTTTAATCAGAAGTTTTAAGTGTATAATTCATTGATTTTTCTAAAAAGGATTTAATTATTTATTTTTTTGCAACAGTCGCATAAAATTAACAAATTTTACTTTTTTTTAAACGTTGTTGTATAATAATAAGTTATATTTATCCCTACTAATATTTTTAAGCATCAATGATGCTAAATAACGATGTCTTTTATTAGATTTTTTAAGAGTCTTGTGATCATGAAAGAAGTAGATGTTTCAATTGCTTATAAGTTACTTGCTAATAGTCCTGTAATTTTAATATCTTCAGCTTTTGAGGGTAAATTAGACGTTATGACTAATGCTTGGAACTGTCCGTTAGATTTTAATCCATCCAAGGTGTTATGCGTTATAAGTTCTGGATCTTCAACTCGTAAAACTATTGAAAAATCTGGTGAATTTATTATCAATGTACCCTCTTATGAACAAAAGGGCTTGGTATTAAGCGTGGGATCCGTGCATGGTTCTGAAGTTGATAAATTCGCAACTTACGATATTCATTATACTTTAGGTACCGTTGTACAGGCTCCATGCATTGCAGGCTCTTTAGCATATCTAGAATGTAAGTTAATTAGCGAACCTGAGTTTGCGGCTAAGCATGATGTACTTATAGCCGAGGTTCTTAAAGCTTATGCTCGTGAGGATTACTTTGACGGTCAAAGAATAAATCCCTCTTCTTCATATGCTCGTACTCTTCATCATATTGATGGTGCTGTATTTAATTTACCTGGTACAATTATTAAATAAATTTTTTGTTATTTAATTTTTTTAGATTATCTTTAACGTTTAATAATTTATTCTAAAAGATTATTGATACTACTTTAAATAAGGAAGTCTTTATGAAAAACTTCGCACTTTGTGCTTTAGCTACACTTGTGCTTTCATCTTTTACTGCTTGTAGTAGTAATGAGAATACCTCTACAAATAATGTTGCTAATACATCGGTTACTAAGAGTGTTGAGGAGAAGGCTCCTCAAGGTAAATTATCAACTCCTGTATATATCAAAGTTGATAATGTTGCTATTACCGATGATCAAGAATTTAAGTTAACTGAGCAAGATAATATTTATGAGGCTGAAGTTTTTTTAGATAAAGGCAAACATAGTTTTGTGTTAGCTGATAATGCTAATATTTGCGGTACATTATTTGGTCCAAACCAAGATAGTGCTATAGTCTTTGGTAAGCAAGTTCCATTAAGTGATTGTGCTAAGGGGAAATTTACTATTAACATTATGCTTAAAGGTTATTATACCTTTACCTTAAATCTTACCAAGAAAGAGCCAACCCTAAAGATTTTACGTTCTACTCGTAAAGTTGAGGTAAAGCGTGTACCTCCTCAATTACCTTGTGATTCATGGGATGGTGGAGCTATAACTGTTAGAGTAAATAAAGCTTGGCCAAATGGTACTAAAGTACGTGATGCTTATACTGGTAACACTGCAGTAGTGCGTAATGGCAAGGTAACTATGACTCCTGCTAGAAAAAGTGAAGGTATTTTATTACTTGAAAAGGCAATTGAAACTACCAAGGCCCCATTTAGTTGGGATAATGCTAATGTGTACTTTATGCTTACTGATCGCTTTAAAAATGGCGATACTTCTAATGACCATTCATATGGACGTAAAAAAGATGGTATGGATGAGGTAGGTACTTGGCATGGTGGCGACTTTGCAGGTATTATTCAGAAATTAGATTACCTTGAAAGCCTAGGTGTTAATGCTATTTGGGTTACTCCAATAGTAGAGCAAGTTCATGGCTTTATTGGTGGGGGCAGTCAAGGAAGCTTCCCATTCTACGGTTATCATGGCTATTGGGCAGTAGATTTTACCAAGATTGATAAAAACTTAGGCTCTGAAGAAGATTTTCAGAGAATGATTGAAGAAGCTCACAAACGAGGTATTAGAGTGCTAGTGGATGTGGTATTAAACCACCCAGGCTATGCAACTTTAAAGGATTTGCAAGATTTCAAGTTAGAGCAACTTGCGCAGAATGTAGAACGTCTACCCGAAGATTGGTCTGATTTTAAGCCTGTGGGTTTATATGGTACATGGGCGTCAGTAAATGGTGCTATTAACTATAAAACAAAGGAATGGAAAAAGTGGTGGGGGCCTGACTGGGTTCGTGCCTCATTACCTGGTTATACAGAACCTGGTGTTGATGAAATTACAGGTTCAGTAGGTGGTCTACCAGACTTTAAGACAGAGCAAAAGACACCTGTTGGCTTACCTCCATTCTTAAAGAATAAGGAAGATACCAACGCTAAAGAATTACCTAATGCAAGTATCGTTGATTATTTAGTAAATTGGCATACCTATTATGTACGTAATTTTGGGGTAGATGGTTTTAGATGTGATACAGTTAAGCACGTAGATGCTTATGCTTGGAAAAAATTAAAAGAAAGTGCTACTACTGCTCTAGCCCAATGGAAAGCGGAAAACCCAGCTAAGAAATTAGATGATTTACCATTCTTTATGGTCGGTGAGGTTTATGCACAAGGGGTAACTAAAGAATTTTGGTTTGATTATGGCTTTGATAGTTTAATTAACTTTGATTATCAACAAGAATCTACTACTAATGCTCAGTGTATGAAGAATGCTGATGCAACTTACGCTAAGTATGCTCAAGTAGTTGGGGAAAAGGGTGTTAATTTCTTATCATACATCTCTTCTCATGATACTAAGTTGTTCTTTGCCGACTACCGAGACTTTGCGTTACAAAAGAGAGCTGCCAATAGTTTCTTAATGTTACCTGGTCAAGTGCAAATTTACTATGGTGATGAAACTGGTCGTAAGTTAGCAAAAGATGGTGGTGTATTAGATCAGTCAGTTCGTTCAGATATGAACTGGTCAGATTTAAATACCCCTGAAACTCGTGATTTAGTAACACATTATTCTAAGTTAAATACCTTTAGATTAAATCACCCTGCTATTGCTACTGGTAAGCATACTAAGATAAGCAATAAGCCTTATGCATTTATGCGTACTTTAGGTAAGGATAAGGTTGTTGTAGTTTCAGCAGGACGTGCCAAGTAACAACATGAAGTTTCTTACAAGTATAGGTAAGAGCTAATTATATTATTATACAGATCTTGAATGTATTGATAGTTCAAGATCTGTTTTTATTAACAATAGGAAATTTTTATGGAAGATTTTTTAGATGTCTTAGAAGGTGAGCATATAGAGACTACCTCTGATAAGTTATCGCAAATAACAGCTGATGCTATTGATTGTTTAAGTGTCGCTGTACCAAATTTAAATGATACCCAAGTAGAGCGTTTATATGCTTACTTAGTTAATTGTTCTAATGAGGGGCTATTAGCATGTTCTTTATCAAAACCATATAATACTGATTTTGATAGTGATGAGTTTGCTGATATAGAAGATGAGCAATTAACAAGATATGTTAAAGTAGAATTTTTTCATGATAGAGATGAAGAAATTAGCGATGATGACATAATCGTTAGTATCTTAATGCCTATTACTGATGATGGTGATAAAGAAGGAATGCCTGTGCTTATTGACTGGAATTTTTTATTTAAGCTTGAAGCCTGAGCCTAACATTTTAATTTTAAGGCTCAATAATTATCGTGGTACCTGGGTCTACTAGTTCTAAGAGTTTATCCATATCTTTGTTAAGTAGGGCAATGCATCCATCAGTCCAATTAGATGTTTGTATCCCCTCTAAACCTTTTTTGGGTTTGCTTTTATTGGGTTGACCATGAATCATTATCATGCCACCGGGACTCTTTCCAAGAGATCTTGCTTTAGCAATATCGTTAGCATTAGGATATGATATATGAAAAGCTCGGTAGAAATTGGAATTATATTTAACATAGTCAAGAACGTAACGACCTTCAGGAGTTTTTTTATCTCCTTCAAACATCTTTGGTCCCTTTGGATTTTTGCCAAGAGCTATTAAGAAACTAGTAATAATTTTATTGTTTTTAAGTAAGAACATGCGATATTGCGATTTTTTTACCACTACTTTATCAACAAGCTCTTTAATAGCAGTAGTTTTGGGGAGATTTATGGTAGTAGTTCCTAAGGTAAGATAATCAAATTCTGGATCGTATTCAGGTGATTCTACAATAGCATCAAGGTAGAGATTATATGGTAGCCCCGTCCCCCCTGTAATATCGGCAAAAGCACCAGGGATGGTAATAATCGCAAGGGTAATTATAGTAGAACGTAGAATATTAGTAATTAGCACCATTTCTTACTTATCTCCAAATTTGTTGCATTATACCGTAATTTAATTTTTTGGAGCATGATATATCTTTATTAGTAAGTGAATTTTGCTATGTTTATCTTTTTACGCTGAAAATCAAAGAATTAAACGAATCAAGAGCACTAGCTATAAATGTTACAACTGTTGGTATTTAACGGTAAAAAAACTTGTCAATCATGGCATGAAAACCCATATATAGGTATAATAATAGCAAAGTAGGTATGTTACTAATGATACTTACCATTTACCCTTTACTTAAGACCTTGCATTTTTGTCAGACTAAATAAAACTTAGCTCTTAGACTCAAACTTATTGGAATAGTACATGGATGAAATGAAAATGAGCCTTGAAGGTGTTGAACAAATGCCCTTAGAGGCTTTTACAGAGTCAGCTTATTTAAATTATTCAATGGCTGTAATACGTGATAGAGCTTTGCCTCATGTAACTGATGGTTTAAAGCCTGTACAACGCCGTATTATTTATGCTATGAGTGAACTTGGTCTTGATCCTAAGGCTAAGTATAAGAAATCAGCGCGTACAGTAGGTGATGTGCTCGGTAAGTATCATCCACACGGCGATGCATCGTGTTATGAGGCAATGGTACTAATGGCGCAAGATTTTAGTTACCGTTACCCATTAGTTGATGGTCAAGGTAACTGGGGGCAACCTGATGATCCAAAGTCTTATGCTGCAATGCGTTATACTGAATCAAAACTTGCTAAGTATTCAGAGGTGTTATTATATGACTTATCTTTTGATTGTACGGACTATATTCCAAATTTTGATGGGACATTAAAGGAGCCTGCTTTTTTACCTGCTCGTTTACCAAATATTTTATTAAACGGTACTACCGGTATTGCCGTTGGTATAGCAACTAATATTCCTCCACATAATATCCATGAAATAGCTGAGGCAACTATTCATTTAATTGATCATCCAAAAGCCACAGCCCTTGAGTTAATGGAATTTGTGAAAGGTCCTGATTATCCTACTAAGGCTGAGATTATTTCATCTAAAGATGAAATTTTAAAAATGTATGAAACAGGTAAAGGTACTATTAGAATGCGCGCCTCTTATGTGATTGAAAAAGGCGAAATTATTATTACTAATTTGCCATACCAGGTTTCTAGCTCCGATATTGTCGCAAAAATTGCAGCGCTTATGACTGCTAAAAAATTACCGATGATTTCCGATATTAGAGATGAGTCCTCAAGTTCTTGTCGCATAGTATTAGTCCCACGTTCTAATAGGGTAAATCTTGATGAGTTAATGCTTCATTTATTTGCTTTACCAAAACTTGACTTAGAAACAAGTTATGCCATAAATATTAATATCTTAGGCTTAAATGGTAATCCTCAAGTTAAGTCATTACCACAAATCTTAAGTGAGTGGCTAGAGTTTCGCTCAGCAACGGTACGTAAACGCTTAGAGCGTAGAATTGAGAAAATTAACGCACGCTTGCATATTCTCGATGCGTTATTTACCATCTTCTTAAATATTGATGAGGTTATACGTATCGTAAGAGAAGAAGAAAATCCTAAAGAAGTTCTAATAAAAACCTTTAATCTTACTGAAATTCAGGCTGAGTATATTTTAGAAACTAAGTTACGCCAATTAGCTCGTTTATCAGAACTTAAATTAAAAGCTGAATATGATGAGCTTGTAGCTGAAAAGACTGGCTTAGAAGGGATTTTAAATTCTCCAGTAAAATTTAAGTCATTATTAAAGCGTGAAATTAAAGCTGACGCTAAAACTTATGGTGATGAGCGTAAAAGCCCAATTGTTAGTCGTTCTGAGGCAAAAATTATTGAAGAACGTGATTTAATTCCATCAGAACCTGTAACTATTGTATTATCACAAATGGGCTGGGTTAGAGCTGCTAAAGGTCATATTTCAGATCCTCAGAGTCTATCATACAAACAAGGCGATGGTTTTAAAGCTTTTGCCTTTGCTCGTAGCAATAGTCAAGTAGTCTTTATTTCTACTAAAGGTTATTCTTATTCTATCTTAGCTAATCAATTACCTTCTGCTAGATCGCAAGGTGAACCATTAACAGGAAGATTTCAGCTTGAGCAAGGCGAGGGGATAGAAACGGTAGTTAGTGGTGAGGCAGATGATTTATTCTTGCTTTGTACCGATTCTGGCTATGGCTTTATTTGTCGTTTTGCTGATATGTTAAGTCGCACAAGTAATGGTAAAACACTTATTAGCGTACCTGAAGGCTCAAAAATCATGCAACCTGTAAAGGTTAATGATATGGATAAGTTATTATGTGCCATAGTTTCAAATTTAGGTCGAATGTTACTCTTTAAGCTTGGCAATTTACCAAAGCTTAGCAAAGGAAAAGGAAGTAGAATGATTAGTATTGCGGCTGATAAAGTAGTAACACGTGATGAATATGTAGTTGCTTTATGTGTGCTTAAAGAAGGTGATTCTATTAAGCTAAGTGCAGGTAAACGCTTCTTAAATATTAAACCTGATGATTTACATACATATTTTGGGGAACGAGGTAGAAGAGGTATTAAATTACCAAGAGGTTTACAACGTGTTACTGAGCTTAATGCAGTTCCTAATGAGGTAGATGAAGCTCCAAAGGCAGACGATGCGCCTGTAAGGTACGATGATTAACTAGAATTTTGAATACAGAAGGGAAAGTTTAACCATGCTGTTATTATTAAGAATGGTAATATTAGGGCTTTTAGCAATAGTTTGGTTAGTCTTGGGGCTAATAGTGTGTATTTGTCGTCCAAAGAACCCTAATAATGTTTATTTACTTGCTAAAATGCTAGGATTTGCCAAATGGGTACTAGGTGTTAAAGTGAAATTTAAGACCAGAGAAGGCGTGGAAATAAAGCAATTTATGCCAGCAGTTTTTGTGGGGAATCATCAAACTAATTGGGATATTGTGATTATGACTGAGGTAATCGTTCCTGAAGTGGTGTGTGTTGGTAAAAAGAGCTTAATCTGGGCGCCGATATTTGGGATATTATTTTGGCTTTCTGGCAATATCTTAATTGATAGAAATAATGCTAAAAAAGTTGGTGGTGATTTCTTAAAAATAGTGGAGAAAATAAAAAATAATTCCTTGTCTATTTGGATGTTTCCAGAAGGTCACCGCTCAAAAGGAAAAGGCTTATTACCTTTTAAAAATGGTGCGGTGCATACTGCTATGCTTGCAAATGTATCAATAATTCCATTTGTTACCTCATCGTATGTAAATCAGTTAAAGCTTAATCGCTGGAATAATGGGGAAATTATTATAGAAATGCTCGACCCTATTAGTATGCAAGGGGTAGAAAGAGGGGAGCTTAAAAAAATAAATCAAGAATTAAGAAGTAAAATGCTCTTAAAGCTTAAAGAACTTGATAAAGAGGTAAAGCGCCCTTTAGGTGATGAGATGCCAAAGTATTTTTATGATGAAGAAACTTCTAAAGAAGAAAATAGCAAATAAACACTAAAAGTAACGAAAGCAAGCAAAAGTAATAAAAAAGAGTGACATAAAAAGGATAAGAGCATTAGAAATAATGCTCTTATTTATCAATAAGAACTGCCAGTTCTTTAGGTATTTGCTGATAATTTTTTATAGCTATAAGCTTATGCCTTGTGGTCTCTCCTCGCAGTAAGGTAATATTGCTTTTAGCTGTTTTGAATTGTTTAGCAAGATATTTCATTAAATGCGCATTAGCTTTACCGTCAATAGGTGGCGCAGTTATGGTGATTTTTAATTCATCACCATAAATGCCAACTATTTCATCTTTACTAGCTTTAGGAACTAAAGTTATAGCAAGAGTAATAACCTCAGCTGTCAGATTATAAAAAGCCATTAAATAATCCTAACCAGATCCCAAATAAGTAGCCAACTGCGTAACGCAAAGCAAAGATTATTAGAATTAAGACGAGATAACTTAAAGAAATAACGCCAAGAGGTGGTATTAGACGATCTAATGGGGTTAATATTGGGGAAATTAGTTGCATGATAAATTGGTTATAGTAAGCAACACCTCTGCTTGGAATCCAACTTAAGATAGCACTAATAAAGATTAAATATAAAAAGAACTCTAATAGGCATAGGGCAAATAAAAATATATTAGCCCCAAAGATCGGTATAACAAATTGCACAAGTGGAAAATTAGCAAAAACAGCAAAAAAGATAAAACCGAAGAGTTCAAGTGCTATAAAAGTCCAAATAAGAGCACTAACGTTAACTCTTGGACTTGGATTATATTTAATAAGATTTACTAATGGGTCGGTTAATTTTACAAAAAAACGGCAAACTGGATGGTAGTAATCACAGTTTGAGTACTGCATTAAAAATCTTAAGAAAAATATAATAGCAGGAATAAATACTAAAAAAGTAATGCCCATGAATAGCCCCTAAAAAAATAAACGCTCTTAGATTTTATCAGATTTTAGTTGTAGTTAAAATTGTTTTGCCATTTCAACTGCGCGATTTTTGCAGGCATCTAGTGCCTCAGAAACAATATTAGTTAAATCGTGATTATTAAATACATCTAACGCCTTAGCAGTGGTACCACCTTTAGAGGTTACCGCTTCACGTAATTGTTTTAAAGTTTTGTCTTGATTTTCTAATACCATCATAGCAGAGCCAAGTGCTACATTTTGGAGAATAAAACGAGCATTATCTTCTGAAAAACCATATTCTTTAGCTTTTTCACTCATGCATTCAAGGAATAAGAAGAAGTATGCGGGAGCACTGCCAGATAAAGCTGTAATATCATTGATTTTATCTTCACTATCAAGCCAAATAGCATGACCACATGATGATAATAGATTATTAGTGAAGTCTTTTTCTTCTTGATTAAGACCTGAGGCAAAAGCACCACTTAAACCATAGCCAATAAGGCATGGAGTATTTGGCATAACACGTACTACTTTTTTAGCACCAGGAAGAAGCTTGGTGATTCTCTCAATGGTAATGCCTGCCATAACAGAAATAATAATCTTATTAGAAAAATCGCTGATAGCTGCACTTATTGGCGCAAGAGCAGTAGCTGCTACTTGTGGTTTTATTGCTAAAATTATTACTTCAGCGTCCATACAACCCTGAGCATTATCAGTGGTGCCATTAATCTTGAATTCTTCTTTTAGTGCTGCAACTTTCTCAGGGTGAGGGGTGCAAACAGTAATATTGTTACTAGGAAATTTAGCTCTAATTAACCCATTAATGAGGCTTTTTGCCATATTTCCACCACCAATGAATGTAATTTTTTTGAACTCCATTATATTACCTCGAGTTTAAAGTATAAAAAATGTGATATAAATGTTAAAATGTTTAAAGTGCTAAGACGTAGGGATCCCCTTGTTAGGGTAGTTTCGCGCACCAAAGATGGCTGAACCGATGCGTACCATGGTTGAACCTGCAGTTATTGCTTGACCAAGGTCGCCACTCATCCCCATAGATAGAATATCAATTTGTGGATATGTAATTTTAGCCTCTTTAAAAATTTCATAGAGTATATTAAACTCTTTTGAGATTTTTTGCGAGTCAGTAGTGTCGGTAGCAATTCCCATAAAACCTTTAAGGATTAGTCTTGGGCAGTTATGAACCTCAGCGATAAGCGCAGGTAATTCTGCTATGCTAATACCAGATTTTTGGGGTTCGTTGCTGATATTAACTTGAATAAGTACCTCTAGAGGTCGAAGGTTTTCAGGGCGTTGTTCATTAAGTCTTTTAGCAATTTTAATGCGATCAAGGCTTTGAACAACATCGAAATTTTCTGCAATGGTTTTAGTTTTATTAGATTGAATAGGTCCAATAAAATGCCATTTGATATCACTATGTCCTGCTGACCTAAAATATTCGATTTTTTGAGCAGCTTCCTGTATATAGGATTCTCCAAAAATTCTTTGTCCAGCATCGTAAGCTTCTTGAATATCGGAGATAGGTTTAGTCTTGCTAACAGCTAGAAGAGTAATATCTTCTGGTTTGCGGTTAGATAAAAGAGCAAATTCTTTGATTTGCTCACGGATTTGTAGAATGTTTTCTTGTATGGTACTCATAATATTAAACTTATAATAACAAGGATGTTTATAGAATGGATATTCTAGATTTACTATTGTACGGTGTAAAGAACAATGCATCAGATTTGCACCTTTCAGCAGGTGTTCCACCAATGATTCGTGTGGATGGTGATATTCGTCGTTTAAAAACTACTGATAAGCTTTCCATGGAAGTTCGAGATATGGAGCCTTTGGATAAAACCACAATCCATAACTTGGTTTATGATATCATGAATGACTATCAGCGTAAGGAATTTGAAGAAAGATTAGAGTGCGACTTCTCATTTGAAGTGCCAAATCTTGCTCGTTTCCGTGTGAACGTTTTTAATCAAGACCGTGGTATGGGGGTAGTATTTAGAACTATTCCATCAAAGGTTCTTTCATTAGAAGATTTAAATTGCCCAGCAGTATTTAAAGAAATTGCTTCTTATCCCAGAGGTCTTGTGTTAGTAACAGGGCCAACAGGTTCTGGTAAATCAACTACCTTAGCAGCTATGGTTGATTATGTAAATGAAACTCAGCACAGCCACATTCTTACTATCGAAGATCCTATAGAATTTGTCCATAAGAATAAGAACTGTCTAGTAAATCAGCGTGAAGTGCATCGTGATACATTGTCATTTAGTAATGCGTTACGTAGTGCTCTTCGTGAAGACCCTGATATTATCCTTGTTGGTGAGTTGCGTGACCTTGAAACTATTCGTTTAGCACTAACAGCTGCTGAAACAGGTCACTTAGTATTTGGTACATTACATACTAACTCTGCTGCTAAGACTATTGACCGTGTAATCGACGTATTCCCAGGTTCTGAAAAAGATATGGTTCGTTCAATGCTGTCAGAATCATTACGTGCTGTAATTTCACAGACTCTTCTTAAGAAAAATGGTGGTGGTCGAGTTGCTGCTCATGAAATCATGATTGGTATTCCTGCAATACGTAACCTTATTCGTGAAGATAAGATTGCCCAGATGTACTCAATTATTCAGACAGGGGCAAGCCATGGTATGAATACTCTTGATGCAGCTCTTAAGACTTTAGTAAGTCGTGGTATTGTAAGTCTAGCTGAAGCTAAAGCTAAGGCTAAAGATCCAAATTCTTTAGTAGGGTAATAAGTTATGTACAATCAGCCATTAAAAATCGATAAATATCTGCAATTTATGAACGATAACAAGGCCTCAGATTTATTCTTAACAGTAGGTCTTGAGCCAGCATGTAAGTTGGATGGTCATTTAACTCCAATTGAACCTGGTAAGTTAAATTACGATCAGGTTTATGAGTTTGTAAAAGAGACTATGATTGACCGCCCTGAGTTATGGCAACAATATAATAAGGATCTTGAAGCAAACTTCGCTATTTATCGTCCTGATATTGGTCGTTATCGTGTAAGCTGTTTCTGGCAGTTGAATAATCCTGGCGTAGTATTTCGTAGAATTGTAGAAAAGATTCCTACTCCCGAAGAATTACATTTACCACCAACATTTACTAAGTGGGTGTTAGAGGATCGTGGTTTATTATTATTCGTAGGTGCTACTGGTGCTGGTAAGTCTACTACTCAGGCTGCAATGATTGGTCATAGAAATATGAACTCTGATGGTCATATTCTAACTATCGAAGACCCTATCGAATATGTTCACCATCATCAAAGATCGCTTATTACTCAGCGTGAAGTTGGTACCGATACAGAATCATTTGATGCTGCTCTTAAATCAGCTCTTCGTCAAGCCCCAGATGTAATCTTAATCGGTGAAATTCGTTCCCGTGAAACTATGGAATTTGCGCTAAGCTTTGCGGAAACCGGTCACTTAGTATTAGCAACACTACATGCTAATAACGCTAACCAGGCTATTGACCGTATTATGCACCTTGTTCCTGAAACCAGTCAAAGACAGATGTTATTTGATCTTTCAGTAAACTTAAAGGCTATTATTGCTCAGCAACTTATTGAAACCACTACAGGTGGCAGACGTGCCGCATTTGATATTTTAGTAAATACTCCAACTGTTGCTGACTGCTTACAAAAAGGTGAGTTATATAAACTTAAGGAAATCATGCAGAAGTCTCCTGAAGCTGGTATGACAACCTTTGATAAGAGCCTCTTCGAACTTTACCAGCAAGGTATTATCAACTACCATAATGCATTACATTATGCTGATAGTGAAAACGAAGTACGTCTAATGATTAAACTTGCAGGTGGCGTAAAAGAGTCAGATGAACTTTCAAATGTAATATTTGAATAACTGAGATTTTTTCTAAATAAGGCTGCATTTCTATGTGGCCTTTTTTAGTGCGTATGGCTGACACATTTTCTAGTGGGAGAAAGTCCCTGGACCGGCGAGCAGTCAGCAAGGTCATAGTCGAAGGCTGGACAATGATACCGTGAGGTATTATTCGGAAGGATCTGGTGTACAGAAATTGAATTAGGAATTTTCTGTCTGGTGATTCTGCTATGAAAGAAGCCATAGTAGCTGGGAGTATCAGTGTATGGCCGAAACATTAGACTAGTGAAATGGAGTAGAACCTGATTTGGCGAATTAAGTAAACCAGAAAACAAAGTACACCTACACTTTGAAGTAATAGTGGACGTATTCGTGGAAATGTTAGAGTTAGGAGGATAGTCAAATAGGGATATAGCATAAGAGTAACTTAATGAAAAGGGAATGGTAACGTTTGAGTGTATACTCGAGTATAAAAACATGTATAATTTTGCATATCAACCATGTTTGATAGAATGCAGCAAAATGCTATTTTTCAAGTTCTGAAAGAGAAATATGAAGATAAATTCCCGGATAATAGTTTTGGGTTCAGACCTGAGAGAATTTGTCACAATGCGATAGATAGAGTATTAGAGATCGCAGATGAAGGATAGATCTATGTTATAGATATGGATCTAAGAAAGTTCGGTGATTCACAGGTTCCTTCTATTTAAGATAATTACCCAATGGAAGGTAATTAAGAATGCAGCAGGTCTTCTACAAGGTAACAATTTCTCCCAAATGTGCGCTGATATCTTACTAAATTAACCTTATCAACTGCTCTATAGTAGGGGAATTAGGTTTGTAAGGAATGCAGATGACTGCATGATTTGCATAAGTGAAAGAGCTGTGCATTGAATTTCTGAAAGTAAAACTAAGTTTATCGATGGTAAATTGTTTCTGCAGATTACCCACGATAAGACGAAGATAGACAGTTTAGGAATTCCCCTCTCACTAGTTTCCAGGGGTATCAGACTGCGGTCGGCTGGAAGTATCCGTTTACAAGAAGAGTAGAGGTAAATTGACAAAGGAAATGCGCGAAATTCTTACGAGGAAATGTCCCGGGGAAAACAAAGCCCCCTGAAGCAATTCAATATCGTTTTAAAGGGGATAACTACTTCAGGCCAGATATTAGTAAATCCCATATGAATAGGGAAGATGCATGGATAAGAAGGAGAATGCGCAAAATACTTGTAGTGTCATGGAAAAGAAGCGTAACTATACAGTAAATTACGTTTAATGGAAAAGCCCACTATTATGAGGTGGCATGGTGTGGTGGTTTTGTCGAGTGGGGCGAAAGGTTAAAATCTATCCCCATACTCTACTTTAAGTTAAAATTGTGCTAAAATTAAAGAAAAAACTTAAGAGGTTTGTGTTATGTATTATATTGATGAAGAAAAGTGCACAGGTTGTGAGGCTTGCATGTGCGTTTGTCCTTGTGGCGCAATCAGAAAAGATGAAAATACTGGCGTTTGTGTAATTGATACTACAATTTGTGCTGAATGTGGTGCTTGCCAAGATGAGTGTCCTTTTGATGCTATTGAGGAGCGTGATTAATAATTTACGTCACATATTTCATATAAGTATTTATTGACCAAATCTACTATGAAATTTAGACTGCTACTTATTTTTAGTCTATTTATAAGCTCATTGTTCATAAATTTAAATTTTGGGGCAATGGGCAATCTTTTTGCAGATAATCTTGCGCAAATTCTTTCTTATCGCTTGCCACATACTTTAGCTACTGCGTTTATTGGCGCCTTTTTAGGTATTAGTGGTTTAGTATATCAAGCAGTTTTTCGTAATCCCTTAGTTTCACCTGATATTCTAGGGTCAAGTGCAGGAGCCTCCTTAGGAATAGTCGTAGCGTTATTTTTTGGGGTAAACGCTTATTTTATTCCTGTTATAGCGTTAATTTTTGGGGTATCTTGTACTTTTTTAGTATTATTATTTGTTAATTTAATAGCTCGCCAAAGTATTTTGCTACTAATTATTACTGGTATTTTATTCTCTAGCTTCTTAATGGCATTATTAAACCTGCTTTATTATCTTTTGCCCGAGCAAAGTGCCATAATTGGCGTACATTATTTTTTAATGGGATCTTTAAGTAATCTTGATAGTCAAGCTCTTTACTTATTATTGCTTTTTGGAGGTATGGGGCTTATCGGGGTAAGTTTATTAGTTAAATGGTTAGATCTTTTTATTTCTCCCATTGAGATCTTACAAACGCAAGGTTTAAAGGTTAATTTATGGATGGGGCTTATTATTTTATTTGCTACTATGCTCTCAACTACTACTGTAAGTGTTGCCGGGATAATTGGATGGGTTTCATTGATTATTCCTAATATTGTAAAGATTATTTATAAAGCTCCGCACAAAGTGTTATTGCCAGTTGTTGGTTTATCGGGAGGGGCCTTTTTATTATTGACTGATGTTTTAGCAAGAAACATAACTTTTATGGAGTTACCAATAGGAGTAATTACAGGTATGACTGGAATTCCTGTGTTTATTGGGATTATGTTATATTTTTTACGCACTCCTGGTAATAGGGTATGATACTTTTAGAAAATATTCAATTACCTAATAAGGTATTAGTAGATTTAACGTTAGAGCCAAATAATCATTATGTGATAATTGGTAAGAATGGTGCAGGCAAATCCACTTTATTAAAAGTATTAGCAAACTTACTTAAACCATTAAAAGGTGAGCTTTTAGTTGATAATATTCTTTTAAATAAATTACCTCCTTTAAAGCGCAATAAGCTTATTTCCTACATGCCCCAAAACTTCTTGCCTCAAGGTTTTATGACGGTACAAGATTTTATTTTAATTGGGGCAATTAAACCTAGTCACAAGTTTTTTATTCGCCATTCGAAAGATGATTATCAATTAGCACAAAAGCTCCTAGAACGCTTGCATATAGCAAATCTTGTTACTAAAGATATATCCAAACTTAGTGGTGGAGAATTAACATTAGTTTCTTTTGCTAGGGTGCTAATGCAAAGGGCGTTATTCTTATTACTAGATGAGGTTGAGGCAGGGCTTGATTATAAGTATTTAAGTATATACCACTCTGTAATAAAGGAACTAATAACTAAGCATGGAGTAATAGAGGTTTCTCATAATCCGTATTATTATTTAAACCTTCCTGAAAATACTAAGATTTTAGCGATTTGCAATAACAAGATTGCTCTTTATAATAATAGTGATCTTTCCTCAGAGCTACTTTCTAGTATTTATGAGGCGCAAATTGAGATAGTAGAGCTTAATGGTATGCGCATACCAATTTTTCAGGATAATTATACTTATAACTTTAAGTAATATTATGTTTCTTAAAATAATAAAACGATTCTTTCATAAGAACCGTTTTATCTGAGTTTTTACAATTTTATAAAAAACTTAAAGTTTTCTTTCTGCTACTAGTCAAAATCTCTATCAGTAGGAGATAAGATAGTAGGTTTTGGGTTAGTAGGTTGGTTTAAATGATCAAGATTGTAATGAAGGCCTACTGAGTCTTTACGAGCCATGGCACTACGTACAATAAG
The DNA here is from genome assembly GCA_944393045.1 of uncultured Succinivibrionaceae bacterium. Taxonomy (GTDB): domain Bacteria; phylum Pseudomonadota; class Gammaproteobacteria; order Enterobacterales; family Succinivibrionaceae; genus HGM20899. The sequence goes on from CALXYT010000001.1 coordinate 130,119, forward strand.
TTCTGCAACTTGTAAAAGGTTGCGTAGTTCAAGTAAGTTACTAGTAACTCTAAAGTTTGAGTAGAACTCCGATACTTCTTTCTTTAATAACTTAATTCTGTGCATAGCACGTTCAAGTCTTTTATCAGTTCTAACGATACCTACATAGTCCCACATAGTAAGACGTAGTTCATGCCAGTTATGCTGAATAATAACTTCTTCATCAGCATCAGTTACTAATGATTCATCCCAATCAGGAATTTCTGGGGTCTCAATTGCTAATGGTAAACGAGCAAGGATATCTTTAGCAGCTTGCTGACCGTAAACAATACACTCTAAAAGGCTATTTGAGGCTAAGCGATTAGCACCATGGAGTCCTGAATAAGAAACCTCACCAATAGCATAAAGTGATTCAACATCAGTTCTACCTCTACGGTCAATCATAATACCACCACAGGTAAAATGAGCTGCAGGAACAATTGGGATAGGCTGTTTGGTAATATCTATGCCAACTTGTAAGCAACGTTCGTAAATGGTAGGGAAGTGCTTTTTAATAAACTCAGGAGTTTTATGGCTAATATCAAGATACATGCAATCAACACCGAGCTTTTTCATCTCATGGTCAATAGCACGAGCTACAACATCACGTGGTGCAAGTTCACCACGTTCGTCATAGTCAGGCATAAAACGAGTACCGTCAGGACGCTTTAAAAGAGCACCCTCACCACGAAGAGCCTCAGTTAAGAGGAAGTTTCTATCGTTTTGGTTATAAAGAGTTGTTGGATGGAATTGATTAAATTCCATATTCGCAACACGGCATCCAGCACGCCAAGCAATAGCAATACCGTCACCAGAACTTATCTCAGGATTACAGGTATATTGGTAAACCTTTGAGGCACCACCAGTACATAAAGCCACAAATTTAGCCTTTATGGTTTCAACTTGATGGGTTGTTGCATTAAAAACATAAGCACCAACTACACGATTGCCTGCTAAACCAAGTTTTTTAGTGGTAACTACATCGATAGCATTGTAGTTAGTTAACATGGTGATATTTGGGTTATTTAACACTTTTTGATCAAGTGTTTCTTGAATAGTATGTCCTGTATGGTCAGCTGCGTGGAATATTCTACGATGAGAGTGACCACCTTCGCGGTGTAGATGATATGGTGATTGTTCTTCAACTATTTCATCTTCTCTTTTATCAAAAGGTACGCCTTGTTCAATAAGCCATTGGATACTGTCATGAGCATTACAAAGGGTAAATTCAACCGCTACTGGATCACATAAACCAGCACCTGCGATTTTAGTATCTTCAATATGTTCTTCAACACTATCATGGTCATCGGCAGTATTATACACTGCAGCAATACCACCTTGTGCATAATTTGTGGAACCTGCACTGATTTGAGCTTTTGATAAGACGATAACTTTTGCTTTATTAGCAAGACATAGAGCTAATGATAAACCAGCAGCACCACTACCGATGATAAGGACATCGGTTTCATGAGATTTTACATCATTCATTTATATATCCCTTGTGTTACCCTAATTAATGCAAAAAAGGTCATAGTTATAAGATATATGACCTTTTTATCTTTCATCGTTAATCTTCTTGGTGAGACAATAAATGTCCCATACGATATTCTTTAGTATTTAAGTATCCATTGTTATATTTATTACGACCAACTTCAATTGGAATGCGTTCAACAACTTTGATATTGTATTTGCTTATTTCAGCTATTTTATCAGGGTTATTAGTCATAAGTTTAATAGATTTAACGCCCAGTAAACTGAACATTTCTGCACATATATTATAATGGCGCGCATCAGCAGGGAAGCCAAGTTTAATATTGGCATCTACTGTATCAAGTCCAGCATCTTGGAGGTGATAAGCTTTAATTTTATTAAATAACCCTATACCTCGACCTTCTTGTCTTACATAAAGAAGTACGCCTCTTTTTTCTTGTGCAATCTGACGCATAGCTGCCTCAAGTTGAAAGCCACAATCGCATTTTAAGCTAAAAAGAGTGTCACCAGTAAGGCATTCGGAATGGATGCGTGCTAATACAGGATCGTCAGTGGTGATATCTCCCATATATATAGCAGCATGCTCACGATTAAGATTATCCTTAAAGGAGATAATTTTAAAAATCCCGAAAGGTGTAGGTAAGTTAGCACTATCACTTTGTGCAATGATTTTTGTAATATTGTTATCTAAATTATCCATAATTATATGCATTTCTAAAAACTGTGATCATTATTGCATAAAGTGGGGATTCTTTCAAACAAAGTAGAAAAAATAACCATAAAGATAAGTACTTTTTATGTTAATGTTTATAAAGCATGTAATAACATAAATTTCTTTTACCCAAGAAAAGTTAAATATTAGTAATAATCTTGAGCATGAAAACACAGTTTATAGCTTCTCGTTACTTTGTTTGCTACTTCCTTGTAAAAGTTTAAAACGTTTATCGTAATACTCTACTTTTTTAGCAAAATCTAATTTTGTAGGATCGGCAAATTGTTTTGCGTTTTGCCAATTGTTTAATTGTTCATACGCTTCTTTTAGAACACGGTAGATTTCAGGAGTAGTGCTATATTTGGCATCTTGTTCTAAAGTTTCAGTTGCCTCAAGAAGCAGTAATGGAATATTAGCGTTAAGTGCTTGTTTTAAGGTTTCAAGATCAATGTTTTCACGGGTTTGCTTAAAATTCACATAAGGGTTAAGTAATTGTTTTTGGATTTGGTAATAACTTAAATTTTCATTAGTAAGAGTATGGTAATTTTTTAGTGAAATAATAGCGGTAATAGCATAAGTTATCCCACCTACAAGGATAATGGTAGCGCACACCATTGGAACCGTGGTTGAGCGAGTTGAGCTTTGTGGTAAATTAGTATTATCATGGGTGCAGCAAAAATATGCTATGATACTAAGTAAAAGTATATAGTTAAAGTTATTAGGGAAAGGATTTTCATTAGTAGCAATAACTAAAATGGGTAAGAAAATAGTAATTAACGAAATGCTATTAAAAAGCGAGCGATGAGTTCTTACGCAAAGTCTTATTAGAGTTAAGAGGATTACCAATAAACTACAAATACCAAATACCCCAGCCTCGGAGATAGCTACAAATATTATGTTATAACCTTGAGGATTAAAAGTTAAGGCAGTAATGTTATTATCTATTTGAGCATCTAATAAGGTACGTTCAAAGGTTCCAAAACCTTTACCTAAAAAGAGGTTTTCTTTAAAACTATTGATAGCTGCCTTAAGAGTTAAATTATTATGTTCCTCAGAACTACAAATATAGCTTAGATTATCTAAAGTTACTGGTAACTCTCTATCGTAGATAGAACAATCGGAAATAAAATAAGCACCTAAATAAAGCGAATATACAATACCAATAAGAAGTAAAAAAGTATAAGAGAGTTTTTTTAATGGACTATATACTAAATAAAGCACGCAATATATTAAGTGAATAACCACAATAAGACCTATGGCAATCATGCTTTGAGAAAGATAGGCAAGGGTGGTTACAATTAAAAAAACTACAATGTTAATAAGAGTCTTATAAATTTTATTAATGCTACTATTGGTAAATAAGTAAAGCATTATGGCATAAGAGATACATACATAAGTATTAAGTAGTGAAAGGCTAGTAAAAGTCCCAAAAGCAAAATTACGGTTTTGAATGTCTACCCCACATTGGGAGATTATAGCTAGTATAGCCTCGATAATCCCTGAAAAGGCAATTAGTTTTAGGAGATTGCGTCTAGTTTCATTAGATAAAGAGAACTGTAAAAGAGCAAAAAATATTAAGCCCCCGCCTGCAATTGCAAAAAGAGGGTCAATAAAAATATTATTATCTCTTATAGCATGAAATAGGGCCGGAACTAACATAAGAATAAAGGCAGCTGTCATTGCCCAAGAGGTTAAGGATTTAGTAACAGATTTGGTTAAGGTAATATTTATGAGGCCTAAAAATATTACAATAGAGGCATAAATTAAGGTAATTAAATTACTTGGTAAAGCCCAACCAGGAAGCTTTAATTCCTGAGTGGCAACTGGGATATGCATAAAGATTAGAAAATAAAGAACGCTAAAGAAAATAAATAAAAAATTTATAATTTTTGCTGACATACAATCACCAAATAATCCATTATCCTAAAAGTAATTATTGCCTATTTAAATACTTAACATAACTATTATCAGAAACAATAGGTATAAATACTGTGCAATTTGTTAATATGTGTTAAAATATTTGAAGTGTGTCATTTTATCGCAAAGAAAGAGATTATTTTTTTACGAAAAATGAACTTAAGTTATTTTGCTTGGTCTCATATTATGAGCCTAGCTTGGATGAGAATTTAGGATTCATATTTAATGAGTGAACAAACTGCTGATTTAGCCATAATAAGACAAGTTCAGCAAGGTCATAAGCAGGCTTATAATTTATTGGTACGCAAGTATCAATATAAGATTATAAGTGTAGCGCAGAAATATGTTTCTTGTCCGAATGATGCTCAGGATATAGCTCAAGAGGCTTTTATTAAAGCGTATCAAGCTCTCCCTACCTTTAGGGGTGATAGTGCTTTTTATACATGGTTGTATCGAATCACCGTTAATACAGCAATGAACTATTTAAGCAGTAATGTGAAAAAGAGTTCTTTTGTCGATATTGACTCCCCAGAGATTGATTCTAGTGAGGGACTTGAAAAACTCTCGCAAGTTGATAATCCTGAGAATATTCTTGAGGGAGTGGATGCGCAAAGAGTTATTGTAGAGACGTTAAAAACTTTACCAGAGGAATTGCGTCAGGCGATTGTTTATCGTGAAATTGAAGAGATGAGCTATGAACAAATCGCTGAGAAGATGGATTGTCCTATTGGTACAGTTAGGTCAAGAATTTTTAGGGCTAGAGAGATTATTGAACGAGAACTATCTTTGCTCAGTTCTAGTTCCGCTAAATAGATACGAAGGTGACTTATGACAGAAGAGCAGAAACTTCAAATGCTATCAGCTTTTATGGATGGTCAGGAGGTAGAGCAAAGTTTTGTTGATGAACTTCTTAGTGATGAAAAGCTACTAGCAAAGTGGGAAGAGTATCATAAGATAGGGGCAGCTATTCGTGGTGAGCTTCCTAATGAGGAGTTAATAGTAGGTTTTGCGCATCGTGTTGAACAAGCATTAGAAAAAGAGCCTGTTTACATTAATGTTGCTCTTAATGCTAATGAAAGTGCAACAAATAATAAGCCAAGCACACCTAAAGAAGAAAACAATATTGTAAGCATGAGTGCTTTTGAGTTTTTACGCAGTAAATCTAAGAGTATTTATCATGTAACAACGCAACTTGCGTTAGCAGCTTCTGTGGCAGCAATTTGTGTATTTGGGGCACAAATGTATAGCTCTTATAAATTTGAGCAAGATTTTACTGATAAAACAGCAATGAACTCTACTGGAATTAGTATTGCCCCTGTGGCTAATCACACTAATAATGATGTTGTAAAGAGCATAAATCTTAATGGTAATGAGCAAATAGCTACTGATAAAGTACTATTAAATGAACATACTCTTGATGCTGCGCAACTTAAGAAACTTGAGAAACAGCGTACTATAGAAATGCAAACTATTGATGCCTTATTGCGCGATCATGAGCAGGTTAAGCAAACCGTGTTCTATAGATAAAGGTGAGTATATATCTTAATGTTTAAGCGTATAGCTAAAAAGTTTTGTTTGGCAGTATTTTTGGTGATACTGCCTTTTGTTGTTCTAGCAAACGAGTTACCAGTACTTGATGGTATGTACTGGGTAGATAGAATGCATAATGCTTATCAAAAAGCAAATTATGAATTATTGTTAGCTAAAGTTTCTTTAGGTGATATGGAGCCTATACAGTATACTAATGGCGTAATTGACCAAAAGCATTATTCGCATTGGTTTTATTTAAATGGTTTGCCAACTGGATTTTTTAGTAATGATAAAAATCTAGTATATTTTATGTTAGGCAAAGATAAGTTAGTTATGCCTAATGCTCGTTCTCCTACCATTTTTACTAGATTTCAAAGTCAAGATATTAAAAAAATTCAAGAGACTTATAATGCCACAGTAACTGGTAAGTTTAGAATAGCTAATCGTTCAAGTATTGCTGTGCGTTTAGTACCTAAGAAGTTAGATCATTACAATCTTGATTTATGGATAGATGAACAAACTGGCGTCTTATTGCAAATGCAAGTAGTAGATCCTATCGAAGGGGTGCGTGAAAGTTTTTTATTAACTAAGTTTAATCTTTTTAATGAGGCTAATGAGTTAATTAAAAATATCGATGCTAATCCCATTCCTGAGGTTGCTGATAGCACTAAGGAAAGAGAAACTTTAGATGAAATGTCTTGGTCACTAGGCTTTATCCCTCAAGGTTTTTCGCAAGTTTTTGCGCAAAAATATTTACTCTCTAATAGTAATATTCCAGTAGAACATGTACTTTATTCTGATGGGCTTGTAGAGTTTTCTGTGTATCGCTTAAGTCAAATTGGTAGCATGGACTTTAAAGTCGTTAAGGAAAGAACGGTTAATTTATTCCGTAGAGAAATAGGGGATAAAGAAATTGTTGTTATTGGAGAATTACCACTCATTGTAACGGAAAAAATTGCCCAAGGAGTTAAAGTTAATGATTGAAACTCTAGCTGTAGTGATAAATGAGCTTGATAACGGAACAGTTGAGTGCTTAAAAGGTGCAGGGGGCTTATGTGGTTCTTGCAGGGAGAAATCAGATAATTGCGTACCTGAGGTTTTTAATAAATCCAAAGAAGTGATTTTTAAGGTAAAAAATACCCACAATGCTAAATTAGAAGATGTGGTGCGTATTGGGGTTCCTGCAAAATCAGTATTATTAAGCGCTTTAGTTGCCTATGGCGTACCATTGCTTGGCCTTGTAATTGGTGCGGTAATAGGTCATTTTTTTGATAAAGAGTCGCAGATATTTTCTATGATAGGTTCACTTATTGGACTTATTGTAGCAGCAATTATTGCTTTACTAGTTGCTCGAATTTTTGTGAATTATTTTTGGGCTCCAAAAATGTTAGGAGTTTTACCAAAAAGGTTTGTTTGTCAAACAAGGCAAAAAGAAGAGATGCAACCTATTGGCAAGACAATAGAGTAAGGAGCAATGTGCAAAACGATATCAAAATTTTAAAGTGTTTGATATAATTGTTATCACAGTGTGTATAACTGTTTATAACAATAAGTTTTTTAAAGTTAAATTTTTTATTTTTGCAGTCTAGCTTATTGTGTATCATTAGCTAGGCGTTTTACTTTAATTATTATGAGGCATAAGCTTCATTCTAAAGGTAGTATAAACACTTGCAGTAAAATATTTAAGATGTCATGGTTAATAAAAATAAGCAAGGAGGGTTGCTTACAAGGTAGTTAAGTTTTACCTTTTAAGCTGTCTTTATGAAGAATATTAGAAATTTTTCCATTATAGCTCATATTGATCATGGTAAATCCACTCTATCAGACCGTCTGATCCAGATTTGCGGGGGCCTTGAAGAGCGTGAAATGCAGGCGCAGGTTCTCGATTCAATGGATATTGAACGTGAACGTGGTATTACCATCAAAGCGCAATCTGTTACATTAAATTATAAAGCACGTGACGGACAGGTTTATGAACTTAATTTTATTGATACTCCTGGTCATGTGGATTTTGCGTATGAGGTTTCTAGATCGCTTGCAGCTTGTGAAGGTGCATTATTAGTAGTTGATGCAGGTCAAGGTGTAGAGGCTCAAACATTAGCGAATTGTTATCAAGCTATTGATTTGGATTTGGTGGTATTACCAGTACTAAATAAGATTGATTTACCAGCGGCTGATCCTGATAGAGTAGCTGAAGAAATTGAGGATATTGTTGGTATTGAGGCTATGGATGCAGTACGTTGCTCAGCTAAGACAGGTGTTGGTGTTGAGGATGTGCTTGAGCAGATTGTTACTAAAATTCCAGCACCTAAAGGCGACCCAGATGGTCCTTTAGAAGCACTTATTATCGATTCATGGTTTGATGACTACTTAGGCGTAGTTTCTTTGGTGCGTATTAAGCAAGGGAAACTAAGAAAGGGCGATAAAATTAAGGTAATGAGCACTGGCGTTACTTGGGGGGTTGATAGACTAGGTGTATCTACTCCAAAGCGTGTTGATCGCACCGAACTTACCTGCGGTGAGGTTGGGTGGGTAGTATGTGGTATTAAGACTATTCATGGCGCTCCAGTTGGTGATACTTTAACTTCTGCTAAAGATGGAGTATTAGAACCTTTACCAGGTTTTAAGAAGGTAAAACCTCAAGTATATGCAGGATTATTCCCAATATCTACCGATGATTACGATGCATTCAGAGAAGCTTTAGACAAATTATCCTTAAATGATGCATCGTTATTTTTTGAGCCAGAAACTTCTAAGGCTTTAGGATTTGGGTTTAGATGTGGCTTCTTAGGAATGCTTCATATGGAAATAATTCAGGAGCGTTTAGAAAGAGAGTATAATTTAGATTTAATCACTACAGCTCCAACGGTAGTTTACGAGGTTGAGCTTACTAATGGTGAGGTGGTTAAGATCGACTCTCCAGCATCATTACCTCCTGTTAATAATATTGCGCAAATTCGTGAACCAATAGCAGAGTGTCATGTCTTAGTACCAAATGAATATGTTGGTAATGTCATGAAACTTTGCCAAGAAAAACGTGGTATTCAAACAAATATGGTTTACCATGGCAATCAAGTAGCTTTAACGTATGAAATACCTATGGCTGAAGTTGTAATGGATTTCTTTGATAGATTAAAGTCAACTAGCCGTGGTTATGCATCGTTAGATTATGGTTTTAAGAAATTTGAGCCTGCTAATATGGTGCGCATGGATATCTTAATTAGTAATGAACGTGTTGATGCATTAGCAGTAATTACTCATAAAGATAATGCAATGAATAAGGGGCGTCTATTAGTGGAAAAGATGAAAGAGTTAATTCCACGACAGATGTTTGATATTGCTATACAAGCAGCTATTGGTAATCAAATTATTGCAAGAAGCACTGTTAAAGCATTACGTAAAGATGTATTAGCAAAGTGCTATGGTGGTGATATTACCAGAAAGCGTAAATTGTTAGAAAAGCAGAAAGAAGGTAAAAAGCGTATGAAAGCAATAGGTAGTGTGCAAGTTCCTCAAGAAGCATTCTTAGCAATATTGAAAGTAGGTCAGGATTAAGGGAAAAAAGTGAACTTTATTACGATACTTTTAGTTGGTTCCACTTTGGTAACTGGCGTAATGTGGTTTTTTGATTTAATTGTCCTTAAACCAAAACGTAAGCTTGAACTACAAGAATGTGAAAGAAATAACAAAGTACCATTAACTCGTAAAGAAAAAAATGCTATTTTGCAACCTAATGGATTTTTTGGGGCGATAGCAGATTGTTTTCCAGTATTATTATTGGTGTTTTTAGTCCGTTCTTTTGCATATGAGCCTTTTAGAATTCCTTCAGCTTCAATGATGCCTACTTTACTTAGAGGTGATTTTGTACTGGTGGAACGTTTTGCGTACGGTATTCGTAATCCAATTACTAACAAAGTATGGATTGAAACTAATAAACCAAAGCGTGGTGATATTGCTGTATTTAAGTTTCCTCAGGATGAGAGTATTGATTATATTAAGCGTATAGTTGGTCTGCCAGGTGATAGAATTATTGTAAATGGCGATAACCTTTATATTCAGCGTAAAGGTGAGACTAATTTAGAATTAGTAGCTAAAAATCTTGAGAGTTCACAATTATACTTAAATTTTAACGCTGCTTATCCAAGTGAGTATGGTACTACGTATCAGGAGAATTTATTTGGTTTAGAACACCAAATTTTAATTGATGCCAATTCCCAACCAATAGAAGAGTTCTTTTATCAAGAAAATCTTTCTTATGGCGAATGGGTAGTTCCTGAAAATAGCTATTTTGCTATGGGGGATAACAGAAACCACTCTCGCGATAGTCGTTATTGGGGGTTTGTACCAGATGATTATTTAGTCGGTCGAGCTTTTTGTATTTGGTTTAGTTTCACTACTGATGAGTTTCTACGTTTAAGTAGATTAGGTGGGATAAAATAAAGTGAAAGAAGATCTTAAAGCAAAGTATTTGCATTTAGAAAAGTCATTAGGGTATGAATATAACGACTTAAATTATTTAAAACTTGCCTTAACACATCGCAGTTTTGGGGCGGAGCATAATGAACGTTTAGAGTTTTTAGGTGATTCTATTTTAGGTATGTTAATTGCCGATAAGTTATATGAACTTTTTCCGAAAGATGCTGAAGGTGATTTAACTCGTATGCGCTCAACTTTAGTGCGTGAATTAACATTAGCTGAAATTGCGCGAGAACATAATTTAAGTGATTATATGCGAATGGGGCCTGGTGAAATGAAGAGTGGGGGCTATCGCAGGGATTCTATTTTAGCAGATGCTGTGGAATCTATTTTAGCTTCAATCTATCTTGATTCAGGGAAAGATTTTGAGTTAGTTCGCAAGGTTTTACTTGGTTGGTTTAAAGATCGCTTAAAGAATGTATCGGTTACTTGCAATCAAAAAGATCCAAAAACTAAGTTGCAAGAATATTTACAAGGTCATCATTCTCCACTACCTGTTTATACAGTAGTAAAGGTAACTGGAGAGGATCATAATCAAAGCTTTACTGTAAAATTAGAGGTATCTTACACTAATCAGACATTTAGCGGAACAGGTACTACTCGTAGAAAAGCTGAACAAAGTGCCGCTTCTAAGGCGTTAGATTATTTAGTTGAACATGGTCACAAGGTATAATTATGGATAATTTAATGGATAATACGCTTAACGGTGATACATACTGTGGCTTTGTGGCTATAGTTGGTCGTCCTAATGTCGGAAAATCTACACTGCTTAATAAAATTTTAGGGCAAAAGGTTAGTATTACCTCAAGAAAACCACAGACTACACGTCATCGTATAGTTGGTATTGATACTGAAGGAGTTTATCAGACTGTTTATGTTGATACTCCGGGCTTACATATTGAGGAAAAGCGAGCTATTAATCGCTTAATGAATCGTGCCGCGGAAAGTTCTATTGGTGATGTTGAGCTAGTGTTTTTTGTGGTAGATGGTACCAGATGGACTGTCGATGATGATATGGTGCTTGAGAAAATCAAGAAAGCTAATATTCCAACTATATTAGTTGTTAATAAGATTGATATTATTAAAAACCGTAATGAGTTATTGCCAGTACTTAAAGATTTATCTGAGAAAATGAATTTTAAGGATGTAATTCCAGTATCTGCTAAGCAAGGGTTAAATATCGATGCTTTAAAGGAATTAGCTCGCAAATCGTTACCATGTGCGGAATTTTGTTTTCCGGAAGATTACGTTACCGACCGTTCTATGCGCTTTATCGCCTCTGAAATTATTCGTGAAAAGTTAATGCGTTTTACAGGTGATGAACTACCTTATAGCGTAACAGTAGAAATTGAGGAATATAAAACTCAGCCAAATGGTGTGGTGCGTATTGGTGCTATTATTCTAGTAGAACGCGATGGCCAAAAGAAAATGGTAATTGGGGCTAAGGGTGAAAAACTTAAAACTATCGGCTCAGAAGCTCGTAAAGATTTAGAAAAAGAACTTGGAACTAAAGTGTTCTTATCACTCTGGGTAAAAGTTAAGTCTGGTTGGGCTGATGATGAACGAGCTTTAAGATCCTTAGGTTATATGGATTTTATGGATAAATAGTTTGACCTTAGAAATTAATGTAACTAAGGCTTTTGTTCTTAGAACTTTAAAATATCAAGAAACCTCATTGTTAGTAGATGTGTTTTCTTTAGAATATGGCAGAATATCGCTACTAGCAAGAGGTGCTAAAGGTGCACGTAGTACGATAAAGGCAGCACTACAATCTTTTATTCCATTAAATATTACTTTTGGTGGTAGGCAAGGAACATTAAGGGTAATTAAAAAGATTGAAGAAGCTCGCAATGTCGTTAACCTTATCCCTCCTTTTTTATATGTCGGTTTATATGCCAATGAACTTATCGCTACACTTTATAAAACTGAAGAAAGTAGTGTTGAGTTATTTGGCATTATGTCAGAGCTTTTTTCTGTATTAGAAAAGCAAGGTGAATATGAATTTGTTTTACGCAAATTTGAAATGACGCTCCTTGCTGAAATAGGTAAAGGCATTGATTTATTTTATGATGCGTGTGGTCAAAAAATTACCCCTAATTGTTGTTATAAGTATATAGAAGATCAAGGGTTTATAGAAGTTGATAAAGAGCTACTTGAAGATACGCCTATCTACTTTAAAGGCATAAGTATTATTGCCTTTAGAGATGGCATTTTTAGCGAACCATGCATTAGAAATGATATAAAAAATTTATGCACTCATGCTGTATCATCACTACTTGAAAATCATCGCCTAGTAAGTAGAGATATCTATTTTGCATACTTACAAAACCTTAATAAAAAATCGTAAGAATAAAACAGTCTGTAACTTTATTATCTCCCTTTAGAAAGGGCAATTATTATCTATAAAGAGTGTAATAATTTATGTGTACTTTATGCTATTTGTAGTATAGTATAATAAAATCTTGTATTTGCCATAAGTTAGAGGTGCATAATGAGGGATATATATTTAGGTGTTAATATTGATCACGTTGCTACAATTAGAAATGCTCGAGGCGTAGATTACCCAGATCCAGTTTTTGCAGCAGCTCTTGCCGAACAAGCTGGTGCTGATGGTATAACTACTCATTTACGTGAAGATCGTCGTCATATAAATGATCGTGATGTGCGTATTATTAGAGAAACAGTAAAAACCCATATGAACCTTGAAATGGCTGTAACTGAAGAAATGGTTAATATTGCTGTTGGGTTAGCTCCTCAGTATGTTTGTATGGTACCTGAAAAACGTCAGGAGGTTACCACTGAAGGTGGCCTTGATGTAGTTGCGCATTTTGAGGATATTAAGAACGCGGTAGTAAGACTTGCAGCTGTTGGTACTAAGTGTTCATTGTTTATTGATGCCCAAAAAGATCAAATAGATGCAGCTGTTAAGACGGGTGCTCCATATGTAGAATTGCATACTGGTCGTTATGCTGATGCAAAGACTGAAGAAGAAAGATTAGCAGAGCTTGAACGCTTAAAAGAAATGGCTAAATATGCAGCTTCTTTAGGTCTTAAGGTTAATGGTGGTCATGGACTAAATTATCAGAATGTTGCTGATATTGCTAAAATTCCAGAAATTGAAGAATTAAATATTGGTCATTCTATTATTGCTCGTGCTGTATTTACAGGTTTAACTGAAGCAGTAGCAGAAATGAAAAGAATTATTGTTGAGGCAAGAAAACAGTCTCTTATGTAATTTTTTATAAATCATTATTGATTTAACTAAACAAGGCAACTTTTTTAAGTGCCTTGTTTTTTTATATAAGTAAGAAGGTTATTACTCCAAAATTTTAAAATCACGCCTTAAAAGGTCTACTAGAATTTACTAAACTAAACTCTAAGGTATATTACTTTAGGTTTGCTAGGTTATTTCTTACTAGTATTTTTTATGATTTTGTATAGTAAGTAAGTAAAATATTTGATATTTATCACATGTAGACCTATAATTGACGCAATCAAAAAAGAATTCCCTTCAGTAGCTATTACTCCTTCAAAGTGATAGACAAAGTATAAAAAGCTATTCTTATAAATCTTAATATTTATTGTTATTGAGGTGTCGAAAATGAACCTTGTTAAGCGCTTGGTTGTTTACAGTTGTGCTTTAATTATAATATCTATCGGTGTGGTCTTTAGTGCAAGATGTAATTTGGGTTCATCACCAATAGGTGCAGTACCATTAGCAATTAGTCAATCTTTTAGGATAAATTTAGGTACTTGTTCTATGTTATCAATGTGCTCTTGTGTATTTATCCAAATAGCAATGCTTGGCAAAAAGTATAAATGGATAAATCTTACTCAGCTTATTACTGCTTGTTGCTTTGGTTTATTTGTATATGCATCAGAAAAAGTGATGTTCCTTTTTTCAGATTTAATTCCTGGTAATATCTATGAACAAATACTTTATCTATTTTTAAGTATTATCTTAATCGCAAGTGGGGTATATTTACACCTAAAATGTCGTATTGTAAATTTACCTACTGATTCGGTGTTTGTCGTTATTCACCAAAAGTGGGGAATTAGTATTGCTAATTCTAAAATAATATTTGATGTAAGTTTTGCGGGATTATCAGTAGTTATTAGCTTAATATTCTTAGGTGAGATAACGGCTGTTGGTATTGGTACGATTGTGAGTGTGATATTAGTTGGTAAATTTATTGGTTTTATGCAAAAGATAATGGAAACTCGCATCAATAATTTTCTTTATGGCAAGCAAGAACTCTTAAACTAAGAAACTTAGAGTAAATTAAACTTTAGTAAACTACTAAAAAATAGTTGCAAGATGCCCCGAAAGTTAAATAACCATCGGGGTTTTTCTTATCAGGAATAAGAAGGAGCCCCAAAAGTAGTAGAACAAGTCTTTAAGTAACGAAACTTAAGAAGCCTTAAGGAATAACTTTTAATCTAAAGCTTTAAGCCATAGCTTATAGTTTTCCTGTACTTTATCGAGTAAATCAGTTAAATCTAAAAATTCGGGTTCTAAATCATCAACACTGCTACCAGTCTTTAATCCTTCTTCAATAACGTTACAAACAGTTTTAATAACCTTTATACCACAGTAAACAGAACCTCCAGCAAGTTTATGAACTTTTGGGGCTAAGTCTTTCGGGGTATAGTTTTGGCGCTCTTTGATAACTTTTTGCATCTCTGGTATAGTTTCAATAAAGAGATTAAGCATTTCTTTAGCTAGTGATTTTTTATTGGCGCATTGTTTAAGTGCTAATTGCACATTCCAAATTTTACCCTTTGAGGTATCTCCTGGAATATTAGTAGTATCATTGCTTGTTACAGGAGGTTGTTTTATAACTTTTTGTTTTTTATCAGTAGATGCTACCTTTGGGGTAGATATTTTTTTGTGGGGTGCCAAAGCTTGAGTAGCTGTTTTTACTAGAGGAGTGTTTCTGGTGCAGTATTTATTAATTAAACTTATTAAGTCTTGCTCTTCTAAAGGTTTAGCTAAAACATCACTCATACCTTGCGTAATAAAGCGTTCTTGTTCTTCCTTAATAACTAATGCTGTTACAGCCACAATTGGGGTTTTAGCGTTATTGCTATTTTGACGAATAGTTTTCATGGTAGTTACGCCATCGATATCAGGCATTTGAATATCCATAAAAATTAAGTCAAATTCCGTATGTGAACATAATTCAATTGCCTGATGCCCATTCATGGCGGTATAGACATCTGTTACTATATCAGAAAGTAAGGTTTTAATAAGTAGTAAATTAGCCTCATTATCATCAACGGCTAATACGGTAGCTTTAATAAGCTCTTTACTGTTTTGAGTAGTAACAGTACTTAAATTATTGTTACTTGGCTCTTTTGGAATAGAGATATTTTTAGTACTAGTTGTAGTAGGTACCTTAGCTATTTTTAGGGTAGTTATTTGTGCACGTTGATTGTTTATATAATTAGCATCGGTTAAAGCGGTTAAGAGGCGAGATGGCATTACAGGCTTTGAGATAATGCAGATTTTTTCTGATAATTCCAAAATTGCAGGATCTATATCAAGAGAATTTACAGCAATAATAAAGCGTTTAATGTTATTACTTGCAATAGAGGAGAACTCTACCATAAATTTATTAAAGTCAAAGTCTTTAGCCAGCCCTACGATAACATAATCTACTTCATTTTTATCACCTAAGGTGTTTATAGGTGTTAAGGAGGACATGGGAACACATTGCATTTCCCATTCGGTAAGTATTGAGGTAAGAGATGCTCTAACCCAGGTATTAGTTTCAACTACGGCAATACGTTTATTGTGTAAGAGATGAATCATTGGATTGATTTGTTCAAGCTGCGTAATGGTGCGTTCAAGGATAATATTAAAACTAAAAGTTGAACCTTGACCTTGGGTAGATTGTAGTTTAATAGCACCATGCATTTGCTCAATTAAGTGTTTAGTAATTACTAGCCCTAAGCCTGTACCACCGTATTTGCGGGAAATAGAGCTATCAGCCTGGGTAAAGGCGGTAAATAATTGATCTTGTTGCGCTTTACTAATTCCAATGCCAGTATCTTTTACTACAAATAATAGTTCAATTTGATTGCGTTGAGCTTCTTTTGATTCTATTACTGAAATTTCTAATGACACGTTGCCTTGCTGAGTGAATTTTAATGAATTGCCTAATAGATTAGTTAAGATTTGCCCTAAACGAATAGGGTCACCAATTACGGAATCATGAACATTTTGGGCAATAGTAACAGTTAATTCTATTCCTTTAGTATGTGCTGTTGGTGATAAAAGATTAACTGTATCATAGCATACGCGGCGAACAGAAAAAGGAATAGATTCTAAAGTAAGTTTACGAGATTCAAGTTTAGTAAAATCAAGAATGTTATTAACAATACTTAGTAAATTTTTAGCACTTCTCTCAATTGTTTGTAGATATTCTACTTGCTCTTTGGTAAGGATGGTTTTATTAAGCTGTCTGGTAAAACCAAGAATACCATTTAATGGTGTTCTTAATTCATGTGACATATTGGCTAAGAATTCATTTTTGATTTTGGCACTTTCTTCAGCATCGTTTTTAGCGATGGCAAGTGCATCTTCTACTTCCTTAAGTTTATCAATTTTTTGGTGTAAATCATTAGTTGCCGTATCTACATTAAACTGCATTTCATTATGAAATTCCCCCATGGTATAAACCATAGAGTTTATATAGGAGCGCAATCTTTCAAGTTCACCATGCATAATGCCATGCACTTTAACATTAACGTTGCCATCTTTAATTTCATGAATTACAGAGCTTATACGATTTATTGGGTCGATAATAATTCTAATTAAAGTTGTTCCAAAGCAAAACGCAATAAAAATACCTAATATAGATAAGATTACGGAGTAAAAAATATTGGTATAAGTACTTAAAACTAATGGACCATTAAGATAGTAGATACAAATATACCCTACTAACTGACGAGGATAGGAAATTTTGGGGTTAGCAAAGACAATATCGATATTACGTTCGGTTGCAATCTTATTAGGAATTTTTGCAGAAGGACCATAGAGAGTAAGTAGACTTTCATTATCATAGGCATAGATAGGCATGCGCATGATTAGACCGTCACTTGTGTACTGCACACTCTCGGCTACTTGTATATACTCATTTTCTTCAGGTTTAAGTTTAAATAAGTTGTTTTCTGGGATAGTGGTAGTAGTTGCTAATAATTTATTATATTGGTCAAAAACAGCAACTGCTAAAACATAACGAGAGTTATTTCGTACACTTTCATTTATTAAACCTTGCAATAGCGGAAGATTATTTTGGGTTATCGCAAAACTTGCTGAGGTACTAAGAGGACTAAGAATTGTTTTACTTTTTTCTATAAGTGTCTCATTTAAGTTGGTGTATTTTTGGAGTGAGAAAAAGCCAGTCATCGCACAGCCAATTAGTAATGCTGGTATAATAGAATAAAGAATGATTCTGGTTTTAAGACCAAGTCCGTTCATTTTTGCCTCGAAACTGCTAAAATTGTGCAACTAGTATATAATAGCCTAAAAGACAATGTAATATTGTAACAGTAATAGCTAGTTTTAACTATTTTTTAAATACTGAAATTTGAATTATTCCCTTACAAAAGAGAGCAACTATGGTTCAATTTTTTAAACCAAAACAAAAGGAAGTATCTACTAAACATTTTGCGTTAACTATCTTAGATTTAGATATGAAAGGACGAGGGGTGGGTAAAGCAAATAATGTTACCTGGTTTGTTAAGGGGGCTCTTGCTGGCGAAGAAGTTATTGTTCGAGCCATTGATGTTAAAAAAAATATCGGTAATGCTGAGTTAATAAGTATAAAACGTAGAAGTCCTGCACGCATAAAAAGTATTTGTGAAAATTCAGACAAGTGTGGAGGTTGTTCTTTACTGCATATGACTTTAGAAGAAGAACTCAACGCTAAAGTTAATGGCATAAAGAAAATTTTTAAAAAGCAATTTGGTCATGTTCTTATTCCTATTGATGCGCAAGTTGCTCTTTGTGAAAGTGGTTATCGTAGAGTTGCTCGCTTATCAATACAAGCTGACCGTAAAGAATTTCATATAGGTTTTAGGGAAGCTTATGGCAAAAAGGTGGTAGAAATACCAACTTGCCCTGTAATGCTTGAGAGTATTTCTAAGCTTATTACTCCTTTAAGAGCAATGTATAAACATTTATCAAACTTTAAATTGGTAGGTCATATTGAGCTTGTTGATGCTAAACCGAAACCTCTGGTGCTTTTTAGGTGTATTAATAAACTTACAGATGCTGATCTTGAGTTAATTAGAAGTTTTGCAAAAGAGCAAGGGGTAATTGCTTATACTCTTACCCATTATGAAAAACAAAAAAATGAGCTTGAGGATAGAGAAGTTATTGAGGTATTAAATCCAGAGGCTCTTGAAGGTAATGAAAAACCTTATTATGAATTATTAGGTTTAAAGGTATCATTTTTACCTAATGATTTTATTCAAATAAATCAGCAAATGAATGAATCTTTAGTAAAGAAAGCTTTAGAGTATTTAGCTTTAAATGATAATGATGAGGTACTAGATTTATTTTGTGGGGTAGGTAATTTTTCCTTACCGATAGCCCAAAAAGCCAAACATGTTTATGGCATTGAGGGCGTATGGGACATGGTTAAGGCAGGAACTTTAAATGCAGAGCTTAATGGTTTAACTAATCTTGAGTTTTGTGTACATAATCTTGATGAGGATTTTGAAAAAACTAAGTGGGCTAATAGTAAAGTAACTAAAGCTTTAATGGATCCTGGTAGATCAGGTGGACAAAAGGTTGTTACATATTTAGCTAAACGACAAATTGAAACTATTGTTTATGTTTCATGTAATCCTTTAACGTTAGTGCGAGACTTAGAGGTGTTATTAAATAAAGGGTATGAAATAAAGAAGTGGAGCGTATTTGATATGTTCCCAAGAACTGAACATGTCGAAATGATTTGTTTACTTACCAGAAAAGACACCTAAAAAATTACGTAATATTAAGCTTTTGTTAGGTAGCTTATTACCAGAAGCTTTTTTATGGAGCATTAAAGATAGAGGTTTTGGTTTGATAATTAGTGCAAGTCGCCGAACTGATATTCCTGTATTTTACGTTAACTGGTTTTTTAATAGATTAAAAGAGGGAGGCGTGCTTGTGCCTAATCCTTTTAATCCAAAGCAGGTAAGTAAGATAAGTCTTAAGCCTAATGATGTAGAGGCAATAGTATTTTGGACTAAAAATGTAGCTCCAATGTTACCGTACTAAGAAGAACTTAAAGACTATAAGTATTATTTTTCAGTTTACCATAACGCCTTATGAAAATGAGCTAGAAAGATTTATACCCAATAAAGTAGAGGTGATTATCCCTGCATTTAAGCAATTAGCTCGAAAAATTGGGCCTGGTAAAATAATATGGCGTTATGACCCAATATTTATTTCAGCTAAGTATACTCTTTCCTATCACATTGAAAAATTTGCCTCTTTAGCTAAAACTTTAAGCCCTTATACTAAAAAATGCATTGTGAGTTTTTTAGATTTATACGCTAAAATAGCTACAAAAATGCAAAAGCTAAATATCAAAAAAGTAAGCAATGAGGAAATTTTTACTTTAATGCGGTACTATGCAGTTATTAGTAAAGAATATGGACTAGTATTAGAAACTTGCGCAGAATTATGGGATTTTGCAACTTTAGGTATTGTGCATGGCAGTTGCATCGATAAAGAGTTATTAACGCAAATTTGTGGTAAAGAATTAAACTTAATAAAAGATAAAACGCAAAGACCACTTTGCGGTTGTATGGCAAGTGTAGATATTGGTTCTTATAACTCTTGCGCTAATGGCTGTTTATATTGTTATGCTAATGGTAATTTTAAAAATCTCTGAATTGTGGATCGGTGTTCTAGTTGTTTATATTGTTATGCTAATGGTAATTTTAAAAATACACTAAATAATATTAAGCTTCATAATCCAAAAAGTTCGGCTCTGCTAGGAACAATATCACCTAATGTAATAATAAAAGAGCGTAAAGTTAAAAAGTAATAAAAAAGCCATAAGAGAAAAATCTTATGGCTTAGTAATATGAAATTTTTATATGCTTATTATAGGCACATAGTTAAAATACGTTCAATGGCAGTAGCATTTAAAGGTTTAAAGCCATGAATTACATTATTTTGGCAAGCCTTTTTAGCCATAATTGCTATTTTGCTATCATCGATATTTAAATCGCTTAGCTGACTCTTAAGTGCGCAGGTCTTAAAGAAGAAATCACTTAGGCGTTTAATCCCCTCGTTAGCTATTTCCTTAGGATCTGTCAAGTTGTCTACCATAAAGACATTTTTAGCAAAGTCTACGTATTTTGGTAGTGTGCTTTCATCTAGGCAATATTCTAGGAATCTTGGAGTAATGATAGCTAAGCCGTGACCATGAGTAATATCATAAAAAGCTGATAATTCATGTTCAATAGGGTGACATGACCATTCTTGCGCACGCCCCCCATCAATAAAACCATTTATTGCCCAAGAGCTTGCCCACATAATATTAGCTCTTGCTTCATAATTTGTAGGATCTTTAAGAGCAATAGGAGTATATTTAATAATAGTTTTCATGAGTATTTCCATGAAACTATCGAGCATATACATTCCCTTACTCATATTAAAGTAAACTTCCATAATATGGCTAAGGATATCAGCACTACCACAAGCTGTTTGATATGGACTTACAGAATAGGTTATAGTTGGATCTAAGAAGGACACTTTTGGTAAAAGAGGTTTTTCAATTCTACAAAGTTTCTCATTAGTTTCAAAATTAGATATTACCCCACCGGCATCCATTTCAGAACCTGTGGCAGCAATAGTTAATACTGTCAGTAATGGTAGAGCTTTTGTTATTGGTTCTTGTTTGCTATTGAAAAAATCCCAAGGGTCATGATCAACTAATGCGCCTGCTGCAATAAATTTTGAAGCATCAATAGTAGAGCCGCCACCAACTGCAAGCACAACATCAACATTATGTTCTTTACAGATTTTTACGCCTTCACGCACGGAATCTATTCTTGGGTTTGGGGCTATATTGGCAAGTTCAAAAATTTCAACATTTGCTTTTTTTAATTGAGCAATGATTTTATCGTATAGACCTGTTTTTTTAATGGAACCACCACCATAAGTAAGTAATACTCTTTTTCCGTAATTAGTAATTTCAGTACTTATATTGGTTATTTGATTTTCCCCAAAATATACTTTGGTAGGAATATGGTAGATAAAATTATTCATAAGTCATTATCCTTAATTAAAGCTTAAGTTCTTAATGCTTGAAATAAGAAGCTCATAATTAAAATATAAGTGATAATTTTCTCTTAAGAAAGTAATCAGCAGTATTTTGTGGGCTTAAAAGGTCTTTATTTAGGAATTTTTTACGTAAGGTGAACTTTTACTGAAAAATTTGTCAAAGTGGTAAATGCCAAAACTTAGAAAAAATTGCAAAAATATCCTAGTACTATAATACTTACTTAAAAATACTAAGATATATGTTATAATTGCCAGGTAATAGTTTTTCTTAGTGTTAAATTATTATGTGCCTCATTATGCTCATACTTAATTATGTGGAATTAAGGTAATGGTTGCTGTTCGTACTACACACGTAAAAGAAAATTTTGATTTTGATTCTTGGAAGAAAAATCTACCTCTAAAAGAAAGCGATATTGAAGAAATTGCTAGAGTCTATCATTACTGTCAAGATAATTTACCTGAATCAGTAGAAAATAGTGCTCGTTTAAGTAGACGTGCAGCTGAAATGATCGGTATCTTAGTTACGCTACACATGGATCTTGATAGTTATAAAGCTGCTATTTTATATCCTCATTTAGAAGAAAATTACTTTACTTTAGAACAAGCCAAAGAAATCTTTGGGGAGAGAACAGCCCATTTACTCCATAGTGTAAAAGTTATGGAGGCTATTAAGTTTTTACAAAATTTATCGGCTAATCGCGTCTCCGATGCTCAAGTAGACACTGTAAGAAGAATGTTACTTGCTATGGTTGAGGATGTGCGTGCAGTAGTTATTAAATTGGCCGAACGTATAGCAACACTTCGTGAGGTAAAAAACGCTGATGAAGAAACACGAGTTTTAGTAGCTAAAGAAATATCAAATATTTATGCTCCATTAGCTAACCGTTTAGGTATAGGTCAGCTTAAATGGGAACTTGAGGACTTGTCATTTCGTTATTTGCATCCTGAAATCTATATGCAAATTGCTCATTTGCTTGATGAAAAGCGTATCGATAGGGAAAAGTATATTGAGGAATTTGTTAAAGATGTTAAGCAAAACCTTGAAAAAGAAGGGATTGTTGCAGAGGTTTACGGTAGACCTAAGCATATTTTTAGCATCTGGCGCAAAATGCAAAAGAAGCATCTAAACTTTACTGATCTTTTTGATGTTAGAGCAGTTAGAATCATTGTTAAAAAATTACAAGATTGCTACGCTGCCTTAGGTGTAGTGCATACTTTATATCATCATATTCCAAGAGAGTTTGATGATTATGTAGCTAACCCAAAACCTAATGGTTATCAATCTATTCATACAGTGGTTTTAGGTCCTTTAGGAAAAACTGTTGAGATTCAAATTCGCACCGAAGATATGCATAAAAATGCCGAGCTTGGCGTGGCTGCGCATTGGAAATATAAAGAAGGTCCTAATCCTGGAGTTGATGCAGCTTACGAAGAAAGAATTGCGTGGTTACGTAAGCTTTTAGCATGGCAAGAGGATATGGTGGAATCTGGCACCATTGTTGAGGAGTTTAAGAATCAAGTATTTGAAGATAGAGTATATGTCTTCACTCCTATGGGTGATGTTGTTGATTTACCACAAGGTGCTACACCATTAGATTTTGCTTATCAAATACATAGCATGATAGGTCATAGATGTATTGGGGCTAAAGTTGATGGTCGAATAGTGCCATTTACTTATCAATTGCAAACTGGCGATCAAGTTGAATTATTAACCCAAAAAGAACCAAATCCAAGTAGAGATTGGCTTAATCCAAATAATGGCTTTATTAAGACTAGTAAAGCACGAGCAAAAATTGCTTCTTGGTTTAGAAAGGTTAATAAAGATAAGAATATCATCGCTGGTCGAGAAATAATTGAAAAAGAAATTGAACATCATGGGCTAGAAATTCCTCGTGAGAAGCTTTCATCTTTACTTAAAGAAGTTTTACATCGTTTTAATGTAAAAGATCATAATGATGTTTTTGCTGGAGTAGGTTCTGGTGATATACGTATTAATCAGCTTATTAATGTTTTAGAGGAATGCTTAAGTAAGTATAAAGAACAAAACGTTAAGGAAGATGAGCAGGAGCTTATTAAATCTATTGAGCAAAAAGGACAAAATAGATTACAAAACGTTCGCAAGGAGGGTAAGTCACAAGTTATCGTAAATGGAGTAGGTAACTTAGTTTCTTATATGGCCAAGTGCTGTCAGCCAATACCTGGTGATAATATTATTGGTTTTATTACTCAAGGGCGTGGTGTATCAATTCATAGAGCAGATTGTGAACGTTTAAAAAATTTAGCCAAAGTTAGTCCTGAACGTTTAGTTGAGGCGCAGTGGAATAATAGTTATTCCACAGGTTTTAGTATTACTGTTTGTATTGAGGCTAATGATAGAGCAGGGTTACTACGAGATATAACAACTATTATTGCTAATGAGAAGATTAATGTATTAGGTGTTCGTTCTCGTTCTAATACGGCAAAGCAACTAGCGCACATCGATATCGATATGGAAGCATATAATATTGATGATCTTACAAGAATGCTTGCTAAGCTTAATCAATTACCAGATGTAATAAAGGCAAGGAGATTATAGCCTTAAGCAATTTGGTAAAGTTTACTAAAAGTTAAAATAATTAGCTAAAATAGCTAATCTATGATAAAATGTGACTCCATAATTTAGACAGCATTAGGGATAAATAAAGTCTCATTGAATGAATGCTGTTTTTCTTTTTTAGTGGAATTGGATATTTATGGCAACTAAGTATATTTTTGTTACAGGTGGTGTGGTATCTTCACTTGGTAAAGGCATTGCAGCTGCATCATTAGCAGCAGTACTTGAGGCACGTGGAATAAATGTAACCATGCTAAAACTTGATCCATATATTAACGTAGATCCAGGTACTATGAGTCCAATTCAGCATGGTGAGGTGTTCGTTACTGAAGATGGTGCTGAAACAGATCTTGATTTAGGTCATTATGAACGTTTTATTCGTACAAAGATGACTAGAAAAAATAATTTTACCACAGGTCGTATTTACTCTGATGTAATCAGAAAAGAGCGTCGTGGGGATTATTTAGGTGCTACTATTCAGGTTATACCTCATATTACTAATGCTATTAAGGAAAAGATTATCGATGGTGGCGAAGGGCATGATATTGCCATAGTAGAAATTGGTGGTACTGTTGGTGATATTGAATCATTGCCATTCCTTGAGGCTATTAGACAGTTAGCAGTGCAGATTGGTAGACAAAATGCGATTTTTATGCATTTAACTTTAGTACCATATCTTAAGACCTCAGGCGAGGTTAAAACTAAGCCAACTCAGCACTCAGTAAAGGAATTATTAAGTATTGGTATTCAGCCAGATGTGTTAGTTTGCCGTTCTGATATTAATATTCCAAATAACGAAAAAACTAAGATTGCACTATTTTGTAATGTAAGTGAAAAGGCTGTTATTTCCTTGCGTGATGTTGATTCTATCTATAAGATTCCATCTTTACTTAAGAATCAAGGATTAGATGATATTATTTGTAGTAGATTTAATATCGATGCCCCAGTAGCTGATCTTACAGAATGGGAGAGAGTTATTTATCAACAAGCTAATAGCGAAGGTGAAGTAGTTGTTGGTATGGTTGGTAAATACGTGCAGTTACCTGATGCTTACAAGTCAGTTAATGAAGCATTAAAGCATGGTGGTTTAAAGAATCATGTTAATGTAAAGATTAAGTACATTGATTCAGAAGACCTTGAAACTAAAGGTGTGGAAGTTTTAGAGGACTTAGATGCTATTTTAGTTCCTGGTGGTTTTGGTAATCGTGGTATTGAAGGTAAGATTGTTGCTGCTCAATATGCTCGTGAACATAAGGTTCCTTATTTAGGTATTTGCTTAGGTATGCAAGTAGCTATTATTGAGTATGCAAGACATGTAGCAAATCTTGAAAATGCTAATTCAACTGAATTTGATAAAAATTCCAAGTACCCAGTAATAGGCTTAATTACTGAATGGATTAATGAGTCTGGTGAAATAGAGGTTAGATCTGAGGCTTCAGACTTAGGTGGTACTATGCGTTTAGGTGCTCAGCTTTGTCATTTAGCAGAAGGGTCAAAGGTTAGAGAAATGTATGGTAAGCCTGAGATTTATGAACGTCATCGTCACCGTTATGAGGTTAATAATTACTTATTACCAAAGATTACTGAAAAGGGCTTAAAGGTAACAGGTTTAAGTGCTGATAATAAACTTGTAGAAATTGTTGAAAATCCAGAACATCCATGGTTTGTTGCAGTGCAATTCCATCCGGAATTTACTTCAACTCCTCGTGATGGTCATCCATTATTTGCAGGTTTTATTAAAGCTGCTATGGAGTTTCAGAAAGCTAAGTAGTCACTACTTAATGTTCTAATAAAAGAAGGCTTATTAATGTAGTTAAGCCTTTTTTTCATAAAAGCAAAATCAAATATCTATTTTCCGAGTAAATTTCACGTAAAGTTTAGTTCTCTAAGAATAATCGTCATTTAAAATTATTGTTTTTACCAATAAGTCAACGTATAATAACAGCAGTTAAAATTTGATTGGTGTATATAAATAAGACACCTAGATTAACATAAAGTATTGCCATAGTGGCGATACCAAATATCATCCAAATGAGGATTTTTTAATGTCTAAGATCGTTAAGGTAATTGGTCGTGAAATCATTGATTCACGTGGTAATCCAACTGTTGAAGCTGATGTATATTTAGATAATGGAGCTATGGGTCGTGCTGCAGTTCCATCTGGGGCTTCTACTGGTGTTCGTGAAGCTCTTGAATTACGTGATGGTGACAAGAGCCGTTTTGGTGGTAAGGGCGTTTTAAAGGCTGTTGAGAACGTAAATAAGGTTCTTGGCCCGGCTATCGTAGGTATGGATCCAACTGAACAGCGTGCAATTGATAAGGTTATGCTTGACCTTGATGGCGATCCATTCAAGAAGAATCTTGGTGCTAACTCAATTTTAGCAGTTTCTTTAGCAGTTGCTAAGGCAGGTGCTCTTGCTAAGGGTGTGCCTTTATACGCTCACATTGCTGACCTTAATGGTACTCCTGGCGTTTACTCTATGCCTTTACCAATGATGAACATTATCAATGGTGGTGCTCACGCTGCATGGTCTATGGATATGCAGGAATTCATGATTCAGCCAGTTGGTGCTAAGTCTATTAAGGATGCAGTACGTATGGGGGCTGAAGTATTCCATCAGTTAGCTAAGGTTCTTAAGGCTAAGGGTCAGCCTACTACAGTAGGTGACGAAGGTGGTTATGCTCCTAAGTTAGGTTCAACTGCTGCTGCTATGGCTGCTATCAAGGAAGCTGTTGAAGCTGCTGGTTACGTATTCGGTGAGGACGTAACTCTTGCTATGGACTGTGCTTCTTCTGAGTTCTACAACCAAGAAACTAAGCTTTATGAAATGAAGGCTGAAGGTAAGAACTTAACTTCTGCTCAGTTAGCAGACTTCTTAGCTGACCTTTGCAAGCAGTACCCAATCATCTCTATTGAAGATGGTCAGGCTGAAGGCGATTGGGATGGTTGGAAGAACTTAACTGATAAGATCGGTGGTTCATGCCAGTTAGTCGGCGATGACTTATTCGTTACTAACCCATCAATCCTTAAGGAAGGTATTGAAAAGGGTGTTGCTAACTCAATTCTTATCAAGGTAAACCAGATCGGTTCATTATCTGAAACTTTAGATGCTATCCAAATGGCTCACAAGGCTGGTTACACTGCAGTTATTTCTCACCGTTCTGGTGAAACTGAAGATTCTACTATTGCTGATATCGCAGTTGGTACAGCAGCAGGTCAGATCAAGACTGGTTCTTTAAGCCGTTCAGATCGTATGGCTAAGTACAACCAGTTAATCCGTATTGAAGAAGAATTAGGTACTGCTAAGGCTCCTTTTGCTGGTCGTAAGGCTGTTAAGGGTCAGTAATAATTTAACAATCAATATTGTTTAACGAAAAGGAGGGAGTAATCTCTCCTTTTTGCTTTTTTATAGCTTTAAGAAGTTTTAGTGTGTAAAAAGTTAATAGTATCAACTATAATGTAGCTAAAATACAGGTGGTAACATATTATGATTCGAGCAATTTATGTGTTTTTAGTTGTTATAGTGGTCTGTTTAGTAGTTTCTTATTTACAAGTAATAAGTGAAAATGCTCGTGCTAAAGAAGAACTTGGTATTGCTAAGGTTAATACTGAGAAACTTGAGCGTAGAAATGCTGTAATTAAAGAGCAAATAAAATCTTTACAAAACTTAAATTCCTTAGATATCTATGAGGATTTAGCTCGCTCAAATTTAAGTTTTAAAAAAGAAGATGAAGTTTTTTACCGAGTTTATGGAGCAGAGGAGTAAAAAAGATGCTTATTGATGTAGTGATACCAGCCGCTGGTATTGGTAAAAGAATGGGAGCGACTATTCCCAAGCAATACTTAATGCTAGATGATGCTACAATTATTGAGCATACAATCAATAAGTTTACTACTTTACCTTTTGTGAATAACATAGTGGTAGTATTAGATAAAGACGATGCTTTTTTTAGTAAATTAAAGTTTAATATTAAAAAAATAGTAATAGCGCAAGGTGGTAAAGAACGAGCTGATAGTGTGTTAAATGGCTTAGCTATTACTACTACGGAATTTGTGTTAGTGCATGATGCAGCTCGTCCTTTAGTTAATAAAGAAGATATCATTAAATTAGTCCAAGAGGCTTCAACTGATGATGGGGGCATTTTAGCTGTTAAGGTAGCCGATACTCTTAAAGAAGGTGGAGCTAATAGAGAAATTGTTGCAACAAGGCCTAGAGATAATTTATATCGCGCCTTAACACCACAGTATTTTAAACGCCAATTACTAATTAATGCCTATCAGGAAGCTAATAAAAAAGGTCTTATCTTAACAGATGATGCCTCAGCTATGGAGTTAAGTGGATTTAGTCCAAAGCTTGTATTAGGAAGCTCACTTAATATAAAAATTACCGAGCCTGATGATTTAATTTTAGCAAGAATGATTATTAAGGCACAAGGTCTTAATTAGAACTAAAAGTAGCAAGATTATTAAAGGAATAAAGATGTTTAGAGTAGGATATGGTTATGATGTTCACAAGTTTGGTGGAAAGGGGCCTATTACCCTAGGGGGAGAGAAAATTGATTATCCTCAAGGGGTAATTGCGCATTCTGATGGTGATGTACTAATTCATGCACTATGCGATGCTATTTTAGGGGCGTCAGGTCTAGGTGATATTGGGGAGTTATATCCTGATACTGATGATGCTTTTTTAAATATTGATAGCAGAATTTTATTGCGTGATACTTTTAAGCGTATTACTAAGGAAGGTTATAAAATATCAAATGTTGACATTACCGTCATGGCTCAAGCCCCAAAGCTTCTACCACATAAAGAGAAAATGCGTAGTAATTTAGCTCAGGATTTAAATTTACCACTAAACGCAGTTAATATAAAAGCCACCACTACTGAAGGATTAGGTTTTGTGGGACGTAAAGAAGGTATTGCTGCAAGTGCTACGGCTTTAATATACGATGATAAATAGAATTTTAATATCCAATGATGACGGTGTCTATGCCGAAGGAATTAATACGCTTTACGATGTTATAAGTAAAGATTATCCTGATACCTTTGTCATAGCACCAGATCGAAATCAAAGTGCTGCAAGTCATTCTCTTACTTTAGAAAATCCTTTACGAGTTCAAAAAATCAATAAACCCAAGTTTATTGCAGTAAAAGGAACTCCTACAGATAGTGTTTATCTAGGTATAAATCAATTACTTAATCCGAGGCCTGATATTGTGATTTCAGGCATTAATCATGGAGCGAATTTAGGTGATGATGTAATTTATTCTGGTACTGTGGCAGCTGCTACCATGGGGAGAAACTTAAAGTATCCTGCTATTGCTGTGTCACTTTGTGGCTCAACACATTTTATGACAGCTGCTAGATTTACCTTAAAACTATTAGAGATGATTGAGTGTTGCCCAATAAAACGCCAGCAGTTATTAAATGTAAATGTTCCTGATATTGAATATGGTAGAGTAAAAGGAATTATGGTAACTCGCCTTGGGGCTAGAGAAGAGGCACAAAGCGTAATTGTGGATAAGGATGTACGAGGTCAATTTATGTATTGGGTAGGTCCTCAAGGGAAGGTTCGTGATAGTAAAGAAGGATCCGACTTTTGGGCGATAGAACATGATTATGTTTCTGTTACGCCACTACATATTGATTTAACTTCTTATGCTTCAATGGATGATTTATATTGTTGGGTAGATAGAATTACTGCCGAATTCTAAAATATTTGCTACTAAAAGTAGGTAATTGTTTAAAAAATGCACAAGGCGTGTTAAAATTTATTAGGTAACTTTAGTAATTTTTTAAAAATGCGCCTTAAAATATAATTATTAGCAATGATTTCATTCAAGTTTTTGGAGTATTAAATGAATTTTTTTGCCAAGATATACGATGGTTGTATTAGTTTATCAGCTCATCCTAAAGCAACATATTATTTAACTGCTAATAGCTTTATCGAGTCCATTTTTTGGCCGATACCTGTGGATGTAATGCTAGCACCAATGTGCTTAGCTAAGCCTCATAAAAGTTTATTATATGCATTCTATGCAACTGTGGCATCGGTGCTTGGGGCAGTAATAGCTTATTATTTAGGTTATTACCTTTATGATCCATACATTGCTAACATTGTTGCTAAATTACATTATGAGGCAACAATAGCTGAGGTTAGTGCTTATTTAAAGGAATGGGGCGTGGTATTTATTCTTATAGGTTCTTTTACGCCGTTACCTTACAAGATTTCAGCGATATGCGCAGGATTGATTGCCTCGCAGCAAGTTGCTAATGGTTTAGGAGCAGGGCAATTACATATTATTTGGTTTGTTATTGTCTCTTTCTTTGGTAGGGGATTGCGCTTTTTCTTAATAGCAGTGTTAATAATGTTAGGTGGAGAAAAGTTAGAGCAAAAGATTCGTAAATATATTGATATTCTTGGCTGGCTATGCATTATATTAGTAGTAGGACTAACTATTTGGTATTTTATTTCTAAGTAGTTGCTTAAGTAGCTTTGTGGGGTTGTAATTTGGGGTGTTTAAGTAAAAAGGTAGTACTTTTTATATGTGTTTTTCATACCTTATTAGTAGGGTGTGCTACTTCGGCACGACCTTCTTATTCTACTTATGCCTTAACAACAGTTGCTGCTAATCCCTCTAAGCAACCTAAACCATATAAAGCTCCTAAAAAGGGATATCGCCCAAGTACTTTGCAAGTAAAAAGTAATTACTATACTGTGAAACGTGGAGATACTGCCTATTCCATCGCTTTTGAGCACAATATTGATTTTAAGTTATTTGTGCGTATCAATCGCATATCCTCACCATATACCATTGTGGTAGGGGATAAGTTAGTGGTAAATCCAAAAATATCAGGTTATGAATTTTGTGAGGTAAAACCTGGTGATACAGTTTATAGCCTTTCTAAAAAATATGGTTATTCTGTTAAAGCTTTTAGAAATCTTAATGGTATAGGAGCAAGTAATATTATTACCGTTGGTGATGTTTTAATTGTAGGTAATAAAAATGCTCAATATAAAAAAGTCCAAAATGAGCAACCAAAACAAAATTATGTAGCTGTTAGTAAGTCATCAGCTCCGGCAGTCGTTACTAGCAAAGTAACTAAACCTTCCATTATGACTACTGCTAAAAAAACTAGTAAATCTTATGCTAAGAGGACTACTACACCTAAAAATAAAACCTCTAGTAGTAAAAGCAATAAAAGCATGATCGCTCGTAATAGTAGTAGGATTAAATGGCAGTGGCCAAATAATGGCACTATTATTGAGCCTTTTAGTGTAGGGGAGCGTGGCAATAAAGGCATTGATATTGGGGGGAGAAGAGGTAATGAAATAAAAAGTGCTGCTGATGGTAAGATTGTTTATGCAGGTAATGCGTTACGAGGATATGGTAATTTAATTATTATTAACCATAATGATGATTATCTATCAGCATATGCACATAATGATGATATCTTAGTTAAAGAAGGTCAGCAGGTAAAAGCTGGTGAGACAATTGCTCGCATGGGTGATACTGATGCAAGTAGTGTAAGATTACATTTTGAGATTCGTTATCGTGGTGAATCGGTAAATCCTGTAAAATATTTGCCACGCCGTTAAAAAGCCATATCAAGGTAGATATGGCTTTTTAAATAGAATTAAAGGTATTTTGCCTTATCATGTAAATCGTAGATAATATCAAGAGCTTCACGAGCTGTAAGATTATCAGGTTTAATATTAGCAAGCGTTTTACACATCTCTCGGAGCATGGCAAGCTCACTTTGATTTATTTCATCAGTATTTACCATTTGGTTATTTGGAGCAATGGAGCCAAGCATTTCTTTCATGCGTTTGCGTGCAAGATTTATTACCTCACGAGGCACTCCAGCAAGAGCTGCAACCTCAAGACCATAACTACTTTGCGCAGGCCCCTCTTCTACATTATGAAGAAATGCGACAGTATCGTTTGATTTAATCGCTCCAAAATGCACATTACTAATGCGTTTAGTAATATTTGGTAGTTCAGTAAGCTCAAAGTAATGGGTTGAAAATAAAGTATAAGAATTTATTTTGTCAGCTAAGTTTTCAGCTACTGCCCACGCTAAGCTCATACCATCAGAGGTTGAGGTACCACGCCCAATTTCATCCATAAGCACTAAACTATTTTTTGTGGCATTATGTAAAATTAACGAGGTTTCCGTCATCTCCACCATAAAGGTAGAACGTCCTGAGGCAAGGTCATCATTAGCCCCAATTCTAGTATAGATAGCATCAATATAAGGTATTTGTGCATTTTTCGCTGGCACAAAGCTTCCTGCATAGGCCATAATGGTAATAAGCGCAACCTGGCGCATATAAGTTGATTTACCCCCCATGTTTGGTCCTGTTATTAATAGCATTTTTTTATCAGTATCTAAGGTAATGTCATTGGCGATAAATGGCTCTTTGGAGACTTGTTCTATTACAGGATGCCTTCCTTGCATGATTGTTAAATTAGTAGCGCTAAAGCTTGGACGTACATAATTATTTTCTGCAGCTACCCTGGCAAATGAAATAAGCATATCAAGATTAGCAAGATTGCGTGCTAATTGCATTAAACCTTTAAGATATGTGAATATTTTATCAATTAGCTTATCATAGAGGTCTTTTTCTAGAGCCAAGGCATTACTTTTAGCTGATAGTATTTTATCCTCATACTCTTTAAGTTCATTAGTAATAAAGCGTTCATTATTTTTTAAGGTTTGTCGCCTAATATAATCAGCAGGAACGTCATTAGCATAAGATTTACTAACTTCAATATAAAACCCTGAAACACGATTGTAATTAACTCGTAAGTTTGGAATGTTAGTGCGTTTCTTTTCGCGTTCTTCTATTTCAAGGAGAATATTTTGAGCTCCTAAGGAAAGCTCACGCAGTTCATCAAGTTCTGCATTATAGCCATCGTTAATTACCCCTCCATCGCGAATTACTACTGGAGGATTAGGGTAGATAGCTTTAATTAGTAAGTTTGCAAGGTCTGGAAAACTTTCTAGTTTTTTAGCATAGGAATCTAATAATGGACTTGAAGATAATTGCTCTTGCAAGCAAGGAATCATTACTAAAGTCTGTCTAATCTTACATAAATCACGAGGCCTTACATTGCGTAAGGCAAGTCTTGCAGTAATGCGTTCTAAATCACCAGATTCTTGTAATAAACTAGAAAGCGAGTTTAAATCAAAAACTTGCAATAGGGCATCTATTAAATCTTGACGCTCAGATATGATATCTTTATTAAGAGTCGGCTGCACAATAGTACGTTGTAATAGGCGAGACCCCATAGGTGTTGAGGTTCTATCAAGCACCATAGCTAAGGTATTTTCTCTTGTGCCGTGTAAGTTTTGGAGGAGTTCTAAGTTTTTTAAGGTATTAGCATCTAACTTAATATAATCTTGTGGGTTTTCAAGTTTTAAGGAGGTAATATGTATTAAGTTAGTTTTTTGGGTTTCCCTAACATAGTTTAATAATGCCCCAGCAGCACTAATACCCATCATGATATTAGTTAACCCGAAACCTGCTAAATCTTTAGTTTTAAAATGCTTACATAATGTTTTATAGCACGTATCAAAATCATATTCCCAAATAGGGCGTTTTCTGATCCCTACAAATTGGGCAATATTATTTAAATAGGAGGTATCTTCACAATAAAGAAGCTCTGATGGTTTAATACGTAATAATATTGTCTCAATATCATTAAAGTCTGATGATTCATAACAATAAAAATCGCCATTACTCATATTTAAGTAACTAAGCCCAATAGTTAATTGGTCATTATTGATAGAGGCAATAAAATTATCTTTGCGTTCAGGTAATAGCAATTCATCAGTAACAGTCCCAGGAGTAATAATGCGTGTTACTTTACGTTCAACTAATCCTTTGGCTAATTTTGGGTCACCAATTTGTTCACAAATAACAGCACTTTGTCCCTTGCTAATAAGTTTTACTAAATAGTTATCAATAGCATGAAAGGGGACACCTGCCATAGGAATAGGTTCTCCGTTATTAGTACCTCTTTTTGTTAAGGTAATATCTAATAAATTGGCAGCTTTTACAGCATCATCAAAAAAAGTTTCGTAAAAATCGCCCATGCGAAAGAGCACGATAGTATCTGGGTATTCACTTTTAACTTTTAAGTACTGCTGCATTAAAGGGGTTGTGTTATTATTTTCGTTAATAGCCATGATATTTGAATAAGTACCCAAGAAATGAATTAGTTGACAAGGTACAAGTTTAGAAAAAGCACTTGTAATAGCTTATGGCAATATTATAACAATTTTTTGTAAAATTGCTAAAGTAAGAATAATTAAAGGAATGATGATAATGGCAAGAATTGAAGAACTTATTTTTATTGAGGCAAGGTCTTTAGGCGAAAAGTTAAAAGCAACTAAAGGTGTGGTGGCAACAGCTGAATCATGCACAGCCGGTTTAA
The DNA here is from genome assembly GCA_944393045.1 of uncultured Succinivibrionaceae bacterium. Taxonomy (GTDB): domain Bacteria; phylum Pseudomonadota; class Gammaproteobacteria; order Enterobacterales; family Succinivibrionaceae; genus HGM20899. The sequence continues at coordinate 164,595 of CALXYT010000001.1, forward strand.
TCTCAGGTGCTATTACCGATGTTGCTAATTCCTCAGCTTGGTTTGATCGTGGTTTTGTAACTTATACTAATAGATCTAAAATGGAAATGCTTGGTGTTAAGGAAGAAACACTAGAGCAATTTGGCGCAGTGAGTGAAGAAACTGTGAAAGAAATGTCATTAGGGGGATTAAAAAATTCACAAGCAAATTACTCAATTGCTGTAAGTGGTATAGCAGGACCTACTGGCGCTACACCTGATAAGCCTTTAGGAACGGTATGGTTTGCCTTTGCGCATGATGATAAAGTAATTTATACTCTAAAAATGGTTTTTAGTGGTGATAGAAAAGAAGTTCGTAACCAAGCTGTTTATACTGCATTAAGTGAGTTAAATAGATTATTGGGTTAAATGGCGTGATTTGAATATAAAAATTTTCAGACGGCAAATAAAAAGTATACATAACTATTGCAAAATATATTTTTTGAAACTATAATACCCTCATTACATTAAGAAAAGGGAAAAATAATGGCTCAAGTAAAGAATCAACAAACAGAGAAAGCAAAAGCTCTACAAGTAGCATTAGACCAGATTGAAAAGCAATTTGGTAAAGGTTCAATAATGCGCCTTGGGGAAAATAAGGCAATTAATGATATTGAGGCGATTTCCACAGGTTCCTTATCATTAGATATTGCTTTAGGTATAGGCGGTTTACCATGTGGGCGTATTATTGAAATTTTTGGTCCAGAATCTTCAGGTAAAACTACCTTAACATTAGAATTGATTGCTGAGGCACAGAAAAAAGGTAAGGTATGTGCATTTATCGATGCCGAACATGCTCTTGATCCTGTTTATGCAGCAAAACTTTGTGTTAATGTTAATGAACTATATGTTTCTCAGCCTGATACTGGAGAACAAGCGCTAGAAATTTGTGATATGTTAGTGCGCTCAGGTTCTATGGATGTAGTAATAGTAGACTCTGTAGCAGCTCTTGTGCCAAAGGCTGAAATTGAAGGTGATATGGGTGAATCTCATATGGGGCTACAAGCTCGTTTAATGAGCCAGGCATTACGTAAACTTACCGGCTCAATTAAGCAAGCCAATTGTATGGTGGTATTTATCAATCAGCTTCGTATGAAGATTGGGGTGATGTTTGGAAATCCTGAAACTACTACAGGTGGTAATGCTCTTAAGTATTATGCTTCAGTTCGTCTTGATATTAGAAAAGGCTCTCCTGTTAAGCAAGGTGAAGAAGTTATTGGTAATGATACTAAAGTTAAAGTTATTAAAAATAAGGTAGCTCCTCCATTTAAGACTGCAGAATTTCAGATTTTTTATGGCAAGGGTATTAGCAAGGAATCTGAAATTATTGACTTAGGGGTAAAGAATAATATTATCAATAAGTCTGGCGCCTGGTTTGCTTACAAAGGTGAAAAAATCGGGCAGGGGAAGGTAAATGTAATCAAGTATCTAATTGAACATCCAGAGGTTGCTGATGAAATTGAAATGAAAATTCGTGATATTTACCGCAATAAGGAAGATTATAACGAAGTAGCTGATATTGGTATAAGTGAGGAACAAGTTCCTGATGACTTTGCTGATGATCCAAATTTGCAGGCAGTAGAAATTCCGGACGACTTATAAATAAATTTATCACATTATGGAGAGGTCTAGTTTTAGCTAGGCCTTTTTGGTATGAATGAAAGCATTAAACGAAAAATAGCTGCGTATTTACTAAGATTGCTGTCGCTTAAGGAATATTCCACCAAAGATGTAAGAGCTAAATTAACTACAAAATTTAAAGGTGATGGAGAGCTTATTGAAGAGGTAATTAGTGAGTTTAAAGATGCTAATTATTTATCCGATGAGCGTTATGCTAAAATGATTATTAGGCACTATGTTAATAATTTATATGGTCCAAAAAGAATCTATATAGAATGCCTTAAAAGAGAGATAGCAAAGGAATCTTTAAATAATTATCTCTTAGAAGAGGAGGTTAATTGGCAAGAGAACGCTTATGAATTAGTGCAAAGACGTTTTTCAAAAGAACTTATGGTTGATAAAGAACAAAGGCGTAAAGTTCTAGCCTTTTTAGTAAGAAGAGGGTTTTTACTTGATGACGCTATTGGTGCGCTTAAGCGATTTAGGCAAGGAACTGAAGAATAGTTTACAGCAAGGCTTAATTTTACGCATCGACTAGCGTTGTTTCTTTAGTGCTAGTTTTGGCATAAGAAGTTAGATTGTGTTATAATTGCCGTAGATTATTCGAGTAGGTTAGAAACAGACCGAACTTATACGCTTGTGGACTCTTTAAGAAGTTTTTTTGGAGCTTTAAAAGAGGTTGAAGCAAGAAACACTGAACTTTTTTGGTTAGCAGTGTAGTTTTTAGCATAATGCTTTGTAGTATTAGTAATTTTTTTGCTTAGAGCAAAGTTTTAAGGTTTTATATGTATATGACAACCGCAGAGATTCGCAGTGCGTTTCTCGATTACTATAAATCTCAAGGGCATCAAGTAGTAAGATCAAGCTCATTAGTACCTGATAATGATCCTACATTGTTATTTACCAATGCTGGTATGAATCAATTTAAGGATGTTTTTTTAGGGAAGGAGGTTAGAGCTTATACTCGTGCAACCACAGCTCAACGTTGTGTGCGTGCAGGTGGTAAGCATAATGACCTAGATAATGTTGGTTATACCGCACGTCATCATACCTTCTTTGAAATGTTAGGTAATTTCAGTTTTGGTGATTACTTTAAAAAAGATGCAATACGTTTTGCTTGGGGTTTTTTAACAGGAGTGCTTAAGCTACCTGCTGAAAGCTTAACAGTAACAGTATATGCTACCGATGATGAGGCCTATGATATTTGGCACGATGAAATAGGTATTCCTGCTGAACGTATAGTACGTATAGGTGATAACAAGGGGGCTCCATATGCTTCAGATAACTTCTGGCAGATGGGGGACACCGGTCCCTGTGGTCCTTGCACCGAAATTTTCTATGACCATGGCGCAGATATTTGGGGTGGTCCTCCGGGTAGTTCAGAAGAAGATGGCGACCGCTTTATCGAAATCTGGAATATCGTATTTATGCAATTTAACAGAAATAGTGATGGTACCTTTGAGAAGTTACCAAAGCCTTCTGTTGATACTGGTATGGGGCTTGAACGTATTAGTGCTATTATGCAAGGCGTTCACTCAAATTACGAAATCGATTTATTCAAAGATTTAATTAAAACTGTTGCTGAGCTTTTAGATGTAACAGATTTAGATAATAAATCTTTACGAGTAATTGCTGATCATATTCGTTCATGTTCATTCTTAATTGCCGATGGTGTTTTACCATCTAATGAAGGTCGTGGATATGTACTACGCCGTATAATTCGTCGTGCTGTGCGTCATGGTCGTCTCTTAGGGGCTAAGGAAGTATTTTTCTATAAGTTAGTTCTTGAGTTAGTTAAGTTAATGGGTGATGCTTATCCAGAACTTAAAGAACAGCAAGCTAACATTGAAAAAGCCCTTAAGAAGGAAGAAGAACAATTCATTAAGACCCTTGATCGTGGTCTTGCATTATTAAATGATGAATTAGCGAAGTTAGGTGATAGCAAAGTAATACCTGGTGAGGTAGTATTTAAGCTTTATGATACTTATGGTTTCCCTGTAGACCTTACTCAAGATGTAGTTAGAGATAATGACTATCATGTTGATATTGAAGGTTTTGAAGCACAAATGGCTTTACAGAGAAAGCGAGCTAAAGAAGCTTCAAATTTTGAGGTGGATTATAACGCTCAAATTAAGACTGAAGTTTCAACAGTATTCACCGGTTACGATGAATTAGCATCTGATGCTTCAATTATGGCAATATTCAGAGGTAGCGAGAAAGTTGATACTATTGCTACAGATGAAGAGGCAATTTTAGTACTTGATAAATCTCCATTCTATGCAGAATGTGGTGGTCAGGTCGGTGATAAAGGCCAAATTATTGCTGGTGGCTATATTTTTGAGGTGTTTGACACTAAGAAAGTTGGTAATGCTATATTGCATGTTGGTAAGGTTAAGCTTGGCGTGTTCTCTACTTTTGATAAAGTAAAGGCACAAGTTAATACCCAAAATAGAAGCCAGATTTGTGCAAATCATAGTGCAACTCACTTATTACAAGCTGCTTTACGTAAAGTGCTTGGTAATCACGTAGCGCAGAAGGGGTCTAGTGTAACAGCTGAACATTTACGTTTTGATTTTTCACATTCTGATCCTTTAACAGATATTCAGCTTAAAGAAGTTGAACGTTTAGTAAATCAGGAAATATGTTTAAATCTTCCTGTTACTACAAAGGTGATGAATATTGATGAGGCTAAAGCTACTGGTGCTATAGCGCTCTTTGGTGAAAAGTATGACGAAAAAGTTCGTGTAGTATCAATGGGAGATTTCTCCTGTGAACTTTGTGGTGGTACACACGTAGCATCAACTGGTAACATAGGCTTCTTTAAGATTGTTTCTGATAGTTCTATTGCTCTTGGTGTTCGCCGTATTGAAGCATGCACTAATATGCCAGCTTTAGCATATGTTCAAGAGGTTGCAGGTGAGCTTACTCATGTGGCAACTGCTCTTAAGAGTGAACCTTTAGGGGTGGCTCAAAAGACTTCTCAGATGTTAGAGCGCATTAAAGAATTAGAAAAGGAAGTTGCAAGTTATAAAGAGAAATTGGCTCTTAACCAGATTTCTGGCTTAGTAAATCAGGTGGTAATGGTTAATGGTGTTAAGACCTTAACAGTAACTCTTAAGGGAGTAGAAGTTAAGGAAATGAGAATTGCGCTTGATGATCTAAAGAATAGATTACAAAGTGCGGTAATTCTTCTTGCTTCAGTTGTTGATGGTAAGATTTTCTTGATTGCCGGTGTTACTAAAGATTTAACTACTAAGGTTAAAGCTGGTGAGTTAGTGAACTTTGTAGCCTCACAAGTTGGTGGTAAAGGTGGTGGGCGTGTTGATATGGCTCAAGCTGGTGGTAGTGATGTTGTTGCCTTACCAAAAGCTATGGAGTCAGTTTCTACATGGTTAACAGATCATCTTAACTAATTAACTGCAAAAAAATTTTATGGTAAATAGCCCTTAACCAAATCAGTTAGGGGCTTTTTTATTGTAAATTGTTTGTTTATAAGCCTTAAAAGGTAACAAAAGGTACCTTTTAGAAAAAAAAAGTGTGTTTTTTAGATGCTTGAGTGTGCATATAGTTAAATTTGCTATTTTTGTCATTGCTTGACTTTTTACAAATATATACTATACTAATAAAATGTGGTTTTATGTGAAAATTTTTACTATTTTCCGATCTCTGAATGATTGGTTTAAAAAAGCAAAAACGCTTTTATTTGTAATAATTACTTGGAGTAATTAATGCTTATTTTAACAAGAAGAGTAGGTGAAACATTAGTCATTGGTGAGAATGTCAAACTTACCGTTCTTAGCGTAAAGGGTAATCAAATTAGATTAGGTGTTGAGGCTCCTAAGAGTGTCTCTATTCAGCGTTCTGAGTTATCTACTGATAATGAACAAAAAGATAAGTTGGCTAAAGACTAAAGCATTTGTACATGTCTTAGGAGTATTTTGCTATAAGAATAATAAATGAATGTATGTTTAATAACGTGTTAAACGTTATTATTATCTTAATAACCTAACCTTGTACCTATGGATTCTCCATAGCGTATCTATAAAAGCAAGAACTAAGTTTAATATAATTTTTTTTGCATTGTTATGTGCTTAGGAGCTTTTTATTTGTGTCAATTCTCTTATGCTACATTTAATTAGGTCTTTCAAATATGAGAAATTGATTAATTTTTAAAAAAGAAATAATGATACTTATGTGTTGTTTTTTGTTTAGAAAAAGTACATTTTTAATAAATATTTAATTTTTTTACAAAAAAAATCATTTTTTACTTGACTTAATTTTCAAAAAAGTTAAAATTTGCACCACGAACTTGCGGTGAGTTGACCGAGAGGCTGAAGGTACTCCCCTGCTAAGGGAGCATACGATCCAAAAATTGTATCGAGGGTTCGAATCCCTCACTCACCGCCATGTTCGAGATTTAAATACGCATCCTTAGCTCAGCTGGATAGAGTACTCGGCTACGAACCGAGCGGTCGAAGGTTCGAATCCTTCAGGATGCGCCA
>CALXYT010000002.1 GCA_944393045.1 uncultured Succinivibrionaceae bacterium
AGATTTTAAATTTTTTGAGAATGCCTTATATCCCCATAGCTAAAGCTAAGGGCTTTACGGCTGGGTTTGGTAAAAATAGTACTAGTTCTTATTCTTTAATTACTGTTACTTATATTCTTACTTTAGTTTAACGTAAGTTTATAACTTCTTAAACACCTCACCTACCAAGGAGCCCTGCCCGCCTTGTTCATGTAAGATTGTAGTAATAGCATTTATCGGTGGCCAGCGATGCTTTGACCACATAGGAGCAATTAAGGAATCATCCATAACTGAGGCACTTACACGTTCAAATAAAATATCTTTTGGGGTATATTGAATGATTTTAGCAGCTATTTGGGCATATTCCTCAAGAGAGAGAACTTTAATTTGACCTTCAGCATATTGCTTTGCCATAAGTGCGCCTTTTACAATATGTAGCTGATGAAGTTTTAAGGCATCAACTCCTTCATTTAACACAAGCTCTAGAGTAGTTAAATTATGCAATAATTCCTCAGACGGAAGCCCTATAATTAAATGGGTGCAAATCTTAAGGTTATAATCATGAAGTCGTTTTACCGCAGTTACATAATCATTAAAAGTATGGTGGCGATTTATAAGCTTAAGCGTTTCATCAAATGCCGTTTGTAACCCAAGCTCCACCCATACCTCATAACCACAAGCTTGAATTTCTGCTAAAAGATCTAAGGCCTCATTACTTAAGCAATCAGGTCTTGTACCAACGCATAGCCCTACAATATCAGCCCCTTTAAGAGCCTCAAGATAAAGACGATTGAGCTCTTTTGCCTCAGCATAAGTACTAGTATACGCCTGAAAATACGCTAAATACTTTAAAGATTTTCCACTACGGTTTAAACTTAATTGCTCAGCGATACTTTTTACGCTGCTACTAGCAGTAAACGAGGTAGCATTACAAAAAGTACATCCACCAAAACCTAAGCTACCATCACGATTTGGACAGGTAAAATTACCAGACAACGATAATTTATGCACACTTTCCCCAAAGCGCCTTTTTAAATAATCCCCAAAAGTATTTACATAATCAGTTAGCTGCATACTCTAAATCCTTAGCAAAATCTAACGATAAGTATACCTTATCATGCGATCTTTAGCAGTAATAACTAACTACTATCCTTTCAGCAAAACAGTAAAAACACTAATATTTTCATTTCACCCAAAAAAAAAGTAAGTAAAGAATAAACCTCTACTTACTTTTAAAACTTTACAACTATGTTTTACTCCCTTAGTTACCTAAGAGAGCAATGAAAACATTAGCAAATTGGTAATAATGAGCTACCCATTAAATAAGCATCTACTGCATGAGCACATCTACGACCTTCACTCATAGCTCTAACTACTAAGCTCTGACCAGAACGCATATCACCAGCTGCAAATAGTTTATCTACACTAGTCTTAAAGGCACAATCAGCTGTTATATCAGGATTTGCCTTAACATTACCACGCATATCTTTTTCAACCCCAAAGCTTGCAAGCACCTTATCAAGTGGGTGTACAAAGCCTGTTGCAATGAAAACAAAGTCTGCCGGTAATTCAACTTCAGTGCCAGGAATATCTACTGGACGACCTTCCTTGATTTCAATTTGCATTAACTTAATCTTCTTAACTTCACCATTGTCACCACCGATAAGTTCCTTAGTATTAAGCGCATACAATCTCTCAAGCTTACCAGTTTCACTACCTTCCTCGTGAGAGGTATAGGTTCTGAACATGATAGGCCAGTTTGGCCAAGTAGTAAGGATATCGATTTCCTCTTCAAGAGGTGGACGAGGGAAAAGTTCAATCTGAGTAACTGAAGCAGCTCCTTGTCTTGTAGCAGTACCAACGCAGTCAGCGCCTGTATCACCACCACCGATAACAATTACATGTTTACCCTTAGTGTTAATAGGGTTCTTACGACCACCATTAACTTCTTTATTCTGACCAATAAGGAACTCTAACGCAAAATGTACATTCTTTAACTCTCTACCAGGAACATTTAAGTCTCTTGGAGTTTCAGAACCACCACACATTACAACAGCATCATACTTTTGTAATAATTCCTTTGGAGCAATTACCTTAGTAGCATCATTGCAAACGCCATGAGGTAAGTCCTTAGAATCAGCGATTAAAGTATTAGTTAAGAAGGTAACTCCTTCAGCTTCCATTTGGTCAATTCTTCTATCGATAAGTGACTTTGGAAGCTTAAAGTCTGGAATACCAAATCTTAATAAACCACCGATATGGCTATTTTTTTCATAAACGGTAACAGTATGACCTGCACGAGCAAGCTGCTGCGCACATGCAAGACCTGAAGGACCTGAACCTACAACAGCTACACTTTTACCTGTTTTTACCTTAGCAATAACAGGTCTAACAAGACCATGATCCCATGCGCGATCAATAATCTTACGTTCAATTGAACGAATACCTACACTCTTACCATTTAAACGGCAGCTACAAGAAGCCTCACATAAAGCCGGGCATACACGACCTGTAAACTCAGGGAAGTTAGAGGCACTGTGTAAAACCTTAATAGCTTTTTCGTACTCACCTTGATAAACAAGATCATTGAAATCAGGAATTACATTATGAACCGGGCATGAATTACTGCAAAATGGTATACCACAATCCATACAACGAGCTGCCTGAATAGAAGCCTCATCATCAGTTAAAGTCGCTGTAAATTCATTATAATTTTTGATACGATCTTTAACACTTAAATGGTGTTCTTCAATACGCTCAAACTCTAAAAAACCTGTTGGTTTACCCATCTTATTGAGCCTCCTTATTTTCAGTCTGTTGTACTAATGCTTTACGATATTCGTTAGGGAATACCTTAACAAACTTAGTTCTAGCTACTTCCCAGTTATCTAAAATTTCCTGAGCTCTCTTAGAACCGGTATATTTTGCATGGTTAGCAATATACTGTTTAAGAATATCTTCATCAGCCATACCACAATGACGAGGTTCTACCTTAGACTGCTTATCAGCAGGTAATACTTCTTCTAAAGTTACAGAAGTTAAATTACACTTACTCTTAAAGTCGCCATCAACGTCATAAACGTAAGCGATACCACCTGACATACCGGCAGCAAAGTTTCTACCAGTAACACCAAGTACAATTACCGTACCACCAGTCATGTATTCACAACCGTGGTCACCTACACCTTCAACTACAGCTAAGCAACCTGAGTTACGTACTGCAAAACGTTCACCTGATACACCACTTAAGTATGCTTGCCCACTAGTAGCACCATATAAACAAGTATTACCACAAATAATGTTTTCGTAGCTATTACCTGTAAATTCCTTGCTTGGGTAAATAATTAACTTACCACCAGATAAGCTCTTACCTACATAGTCATTAGCTTCACCTGATAAATCAAATGTAATACCACCAGCTAGGAAGGCACCAAATGACTGACCGGCTGTACCATGTAAATGAACAATGATACTATCATCCTTAAGCCCATGATCACCACACTTCTGAGCTACAAGCCCTGAAAGCATTGCACCAACTGTACGATTTACATTGATGATATTAGTAGTGATTTCAGTTTTCTTACCTTCTTCTAAGGTTGCCTTAGCCTGAGCAATTAAAGTATTATCAAGCGCTTTTTCAAGTTCATGATCCTGATATTCGCAATTGAAAATCTTAGTTTCTTCATCACGTTCTGGCTGATAGAAAATCTTAGAGAAATCAAGTCCCTTAGCCTTCCAGTGATCAATAGCAGGCTTCTTGTTAAGATATTCAGAGTGACCAATTAAATCATCGAACTTCTTAATACCCATTTGCGCCATAATTTCACGAGCTTCTTCAGCAACATAGAAGAAGTATCTAATCACGTGTTCTGGCTTACCGGCAAAACGCTTACGTAATTGCGGGTCTTGAGTTGCCACACCAACAGGACAAGTATTAAGCTGACACTTTCTCATCATAATACAACCTGAGGCTACTAGCGGAGCTGTTGCGAAACCAAATTCATCAGCACCAAGTAAAGCACCAATAATTACATCACGACCAGTCTTAATTTGACCATCAACCTGTACACGTACTCTACCACGTAAGCGGTTTAGTACTAAGGTTTGCTGAGTTTCAGCTAAACCTAATTCCCATGCAGAACCTGCATGCTTAATTGATGATTGAGGAGAAGCACCAGTACCACCATCGTGACCTGCAATTACAATGTGATCAGCCTTAGCCTTTGCCACACCTGCTGCCACAGTACCAACACCAGCCTCAGACACAAGCTTAACTGAAATTGAAGCCTTTTGATTTACATTCTTTAAATCATGAATGAGCTGTGCTAAATCTTCAATTGAGTAAATATCGTGATGTGGTGGAGGAGAAATAAGCCCCACACCTGGCACTGAATGACGGAGGAAGCCGATATATTCAGATACCTTATGACCTGGTAACTGACCACCTTCACCTGGTTTTGCACCTTGCGCCATCTTAATCTGAATCTGATCAGCATTTACGCAGTATTCAGCAGTTACACCAAATCTACCAGAAGCTACCTGCTTAATAGCAGAACGTAAACTGTCACCTGGTTCAAGTTCAATATCACGTGCAATACGGCTCTTACCGATAATTTCAGAAAGTAGAGTTTTCTTGGTTACTGGAGCAAAACGGTTAGCATCTTCACCACCTTCACCGGTGTTAGACTTACCACCTATTCTATTCATCGCAATAGCAAGATTTGTATGAGCTTCAGTAGAAATAGAACCTAAAGACATCGCACCAGTTGCAAAACGCTTAACAATTTCTTTTGCCGGTTCCACCTCATCGATACTAACAGGCTTCAGACCTGTGTTAATATCAAATAAACCACGTAATGTTAAGTGACGCTTTGACTGATTGTTGATAATCTCAGCATACTTCTTATAGATATTACCATCGCCCTTACGTACAGCATGCTGTAAATCGCTAATAGCCTCTGGTGTCCACATATGGTCTTCACCACGAACACGGTAGTTATATTCACCACCAGCATCAAGCATGTCAGCAAGAAGCGGATCGTTACTAAATGCTCTATTATGAAGGTTAATAGCTTCTTGTGCTACTTCAAATAGACCTATACCTTCAACGCTAGTAGAGGTATTAGTAAAGTACTGATCAACAAATTCCTTAGTTAAACCTAAAGCTTCAAATACCTGAGCACCAGTATAAGACATATAGGTAGAAATACCCATCTTAGACATGGTCTTACAAATACCCTTCCCAATTGCCTTAACGTAATGCTTGATATATTCTTCTTCATCAGCCTTATCTTCCTTAGCAAGATCTCTTAAAGTTTCAATTGCTAAGTATGGATGAATAGCCTCGGCACCGTAACCTGCTAATAAGCAGAAGTGGTGAACTTCACGAGCAGAACCTGTTTCAACTACTAAACCTGTGCTGGTACGAAGACCTGCATTTACTAATCTTAAATGTACAGTTGATGTTGCAAGTAATGCTGGAATTGCAACCATTTCCTCAGAAACCTTACGATCGGAAATAATAAGGATATTAGCCCCAGCTTTAACTGCATCTTCTGCTTCACATGCTAAAGAAGCTAAGCGAGCTTCAATACCTTCCTTACCCCATGATAATGGATAAGTAATATCTAATTCATGTGAACGGAACTTATGATTAGTATATTTTTCAATATTTCTAATTTGTTCCATTTGCAATTCGCTTAATATTGGCTGTTCAACCTCTAAACGAATTGGTGGGTTAATGTCAGTTGAATTAAGAAGGTTTGGTCTAGGTCCAATAAATGATACTAAAGACATTACCATTTCTTCACGAATTGGGTCGATTGGAGGGTTAGTAACCTGCGCAAAGCCCTGACGGAAGTAATCGTATAAGGTCTTGTCCTTCTTAGACATTACTGTTAATGATGCATCATTACCCATTGAAGCAGTCGGTTCTTGACCAAGCTTTGCCATAGGGAGCATCATACGCTTAATATCTTCTTGGGTATAACCAAATAATTCTTGTAATTTAATTAAAGATGCCTGGTGTTCAACTGGTTTAACAGTACCTGATAACTCAGTTAAATCATCGATTTTAATACGAATCTTATTGATCCATTCAGAATATGGCTTAGCAGTAGCTAAAGCATTCTTAATTTCGGCATCATCAATGATTCTGCCTTGTTCCATATCGATAAGGAACATCTTACCAGGCTGTAAACGCCACTTCTTAAGAATACGAGAATCCTCGATTGGAAGAACACCTGATTCTGAAGCCATAACTACTAAATCGTCCTTAGTTACTAAGTAACGAGCTGGACGTAGACCGTTACGGTCTAGTGTTGCACCAATCTGACGACCATCGGTAAATGCAACAGCTGCAGGACCATCCCATGGTTCCATCATAGCTGCATGATATTCATAGAATGCATGACGCTTTGGATCGATAGTTGAGTGTTTTTCCCAAGCTTCAGGAATCATCATCATTACTGCATGAGCTAATGAATAACCACTCATGGTTAATAATTCAAGTGCATTATCAAATGACGCTGAATCTGACTGACCTGGATAAATTAATGGCCATACTTTTTCAAGATCATCACCTAACACTGGTGAATGTACGCATTTTTCACGTGCACGCATCCAGTTTACGTTACCTCTAACGGTATTAATTTCGCCGTTATGAGCAATCATTCTAAATGGATGAGCCAATGACCATGAAGGGAAGGTATTAGTAGAAAAACGCTGGTGCACCATTGATAGTGCTGAAACGCAACGAGTATCTGCTAAATCACGGTAATATTCCCCTACTTGACCTGCTAAAAGCTGTCCTTTATATACGATAGTACGAGCAGAGAATGATGGAATATAGAACTCACCACAGTGTCTTAGATTTAAATCTTTAATTGCCTTAGAACTACGCTTACGAATAATATAAAGCTTTCGTTCAAGAGCATCTGTTACTAAAACATCTTTACCACGTCCAACAAAGATCTGACGTATTACAGGTTCAGTCTGTTTAACAGTTTCGCTCATTGGGCAATCTTTATTAACTGGCACATCTCTCCAGCCAAGAACGATCTGACCTTCTGCACGAACAGCACGTTCAATTTCTTCCTCACAAGCCTTTCTAGAAGCTGCTTCTTGAGGTAAGAAAATCATACCAACACCATATTCTCCAGCAGCAGGTAATTCAACACCTTGCTGAATCATATCGTCACGGTATAACTGATCAGGTATCTGAATAAGAATACCAGCACCGTCACCTTGCAACGGGTCCGCCCCAACTGCACCACGGTGATTAATATTTTTAAGGATTAACAACCCTTGCTCAACGATGCTATGGCTCTTTACGCCCTTCATATGAGCAACGAAGCCGACGCCACATGCGTCATGCTCATTAGCTGGATCGTAAAGACCTTGGCGCTTCGGTAATGCTGAATCCATCACATTCCATTCCTCTTCATATAAATTAGGAAAACAAACTTTCAATTTGTTTGGTACTTAAAAATATTAGAATCTATTTATCTAATAAAAAATAAAAACAACTTATTTTACACCAATAATACGTTATTTAAATCACATTTTAGCAAAAAAGAAGTGAATTTTTTATTTTTTATTGTTTAAGTATTTTTTGCATATTTATATAGTTTTGCCAAAGTTTTAAAAATCAGCATAAATAAACTGTTATTACAAAACTAAAAGTTTATTTAACTATATATCTGCAATTTTTAGGTAAAAAATCTTTTTATCTAAAATTTGCTATATTTTATAAAAAAACATGTAATACTAAAAGTTACATAATTATGCATTTTTAATGCTTAATTATTCAATACTTGCACCAAACAAGTTAAATTCCGCACACTTATTTAACATTCAATAAAGAATTGCACCAAAACAAACTTAAGAAATTTTCTTTGCACTATTTTAGAGCAAATTCTTATCAATAAAGTGCTAAATTTTTTCGTTCTTGAACATTAAGCAAATTTTATTCCATTTTTCTTTTTTTTGCTTTTTGGCAAACTGTTATTAAATTCTGGCATTAAGTCTTAAAGATTCATCAATTCTCCCTAAATAAAATTATATACATATCAAGTTATCTTAAGTTTTCTTATGCTAGAATACCCAAATGATTAACTAGTAATATATCTTAAACCAAATAAGGACTAAATATGCGTTATGGTATTATCGGAGCTATGCCCGAAGAAGTAGAATCATTAAAGAAATTTATGACTGATGTTACTGTAGAAAACATTGCGGGCAAAGAATATATTATCGGCCTACTAAATGGCTTTAATATAGTAGTTACCATAAGTGGCATTGGTAAAGTAGCAGCAGCTATGACTGCTAATACCTTAATTTTACGTTATAACTGTGATTATATTATCAATATCGGTATTGCAGGAGGGCTGCAAGATATTAATACCCTTGATATTGTGCTCTCAACTGAAGCAATTGAGCACGATGTTGATGTTACTGCTTTTGGGTATGAACTCGGTCAAGTACCATCTTGTCCTACAAGCTTTGTCGCCGATGAAAAATTACTTGAAAAAGCTTATAACTGCGCCCTTGAGGTTAGTAAGAAATATAACTTTAATGTCCTTAAGGGGGTTATTGTTACAGGCGATCAATTTATTGCGGGTAAAGAACGCCGTGAATTTCTTGATAAACATTTTCCGCAAGCGTTAGCAACTGAAATGGAAGGTGGTGCTATTGCGCAAGTTTGTCATACCTTTAAAACACCATTTTTAATAATTAGAACTATTTCTGATAATGCAAACCTCAAAGCACCACTAACTTTTGATGAAATGTTGCCTTTAGCAACCAGAAATAGCCAAGAAATTATCTTAAAATTTTTTACTCGCTAATGCGTTAAGCTGGCATAATTTACTTTATGCTAGCTTACTGTTCTTTTACTAGAGCTTATTGATGTCTTTTTATGAAATAATCCACCTGCCAACAATCTATATTTTATTATGTGGTCTTGGGGTGGCGATTTTTGAGTGGTTTATTCCCTATCCTTATTTTATAAGACCAAGATTACTCCTCTCCCCTTTTGCTTATTTAGGCTCTAAAGTTAATAAGCCTACTAACGATGATCAAAAAAATTACTTTGCAGGTATTATGCTCCCTACCATTATTATTGTACCTGCACTAATTCTTTATGTCGCAACAAGTGTGCTAGTTGGTGAAGAAGCAGAAAAATACCTTGCTCTTCTTACGCTTCTACTAATCCTTGAATCTAGACCTTATCGCACCTTAGGTAAAATAATAACCAAAGAGTTAAAAGCCAATAATATCCAAGGCGCTAAAGAACTCTTACAAAAATTTATTTTGCGTGATACCTCTAAGCTTTCATGTTTAGGACTAACTAAAGCTACTATTGAGTTTATTGTACTGCGATTATTTAATAGCTTTTATGTGCCATTATTTTATTTTTTACTATTTGGCATAGAAACAGCGCTAAGTGTTAAGCTTTTAGTCCTACTGTCGCAAGCTTTAAATAGCAAGCTACCGTCTAATGCCATATTCGGTATGTTTACTAAAAAGCTAGTAAACATTTTTTATATTTTGCCTGCTATTTCATTAGTGCCGATTTTAGCAATCACCCCATATAAAGCCTCAAAAGCGAGTCTTAGCCATAGCCTTGAAATTTATAATAACCAATGGCCAAATAAAGTATCAGGCATTTTACTTGCCTATGTTGCAGGAATGCTAAATTTTAAAGTTGGAGGTCCTAGATATTATAGCGACATTATTTATCGCTTCCCGCAAATAGGTGGATTTAAGGAACCAGAGATTACTGATATAAAAAGAGCAACAAGGCTTACAAGTTTTGCCATAATATTCACAACTTTAGCCGTAGTTCTTATTAAAAGCGCCATCTATTACTACTATATTCTTAGCTAATTGAGGTCATAAAGCAGCACTTACTTAAATATACCTTCTTTAAAGGATAAAACATTTTATGATAAATTATTTTTTCCCAAAAAAAACACCTCTTTTTTTAGCTCTACTTCTTTTTGTCATTTATGCCTTTTTAAATAATGTAGTTTTGGCTAAAGCCCCCTCCTACTCTGTTAAGAGCGCTTTTAATAACCTTACTAAAAGTGAGCAGGAAGAATATGCTCATAAAAAACTTTTTTTAAGTAAGCTAAGTAAAAGCACCCCAAAACTACGCATAGTCTCAATATCACCTGAAATTACCGAACTAATTAAAGAACTTAATGCTCAAGATTTACTAGTTGGGGTTGATATTAATAGTAATCTACCTAGTAAGTATAACACTCTTCCAAAAATTGCCGACTTTTATCATATCTATCAGGAAAAAGTCTTGGCCTTGCAGCCTCATCTTATAATAGGCACTAAAAACTATAATATGCTTGCCTTAAAAAAGCTAAGTATTAAGAAGGATAAACTACTACTTCTTAACTTTAACTCCATAAATGACCTTTATTTATCGCTTGACCTTCTAGGAACCTTATTAGGAGAAAAAGCAAACTTAGCAGATAAAACAAAGCAAATATCCACTACCATAGAACACGAAAAAGCTCTTAATAAAGCATCTTTAAAAAATAAATCAATTGTCATTGCTATTTGGCCCAAACCAATTACAGTAATTGGTAAAAACTCCATTATTAATGAACTTTTAAGTATTTGCCAAGCTCACAATCCTTATAGCGATTATCCAGTACCTTTTGTAAGTCAGTCCATAGAAGCGCTACATACCAAAAAAATTGACTTACTCTTAAACGCCTCGGACCATGAGATAAACATACCTAATATTACAACTTATAAGTTACCTAAGGATATTTCTGATATAATTAATAAGGTAAGCACTAAAACTATCATTTATGGTCTACCTAAACTTTGCGAGATAATAAGAACAAATTCCTAAAAAAGATAAGCCTAAATGTATAGCTTAAGGAGTGCTTTCTTTTTACAATTATTCTACTTACTAACATGGAAGAGATTATGAGCATAAAAGATTTTTCTGATTTAAAAGATGCCTTAAAAGAAAAAAAGCAGACTACGCAAGCTCAAGATTCTCCCCCTCATGAGGTTAAGGAGGATAAACCTTCAGAGGAATTTACTAAAGGATTAGCCAAAAATGAAATCCCTCAGGAGGAAGAAGAAATTTCGTTCTTAGATGTTATGGCAGGTGTTAAGCCTATAAAGCAAGATAAGATCCCTAAGAAAAAAGAGAAAATAGATCCTAATGTTACCGCCCAAAATAAAGCTCGTATAGAAGAAGAAAAAGTAACCCCTCTTTCAGTGTTCTTATCAACAGAATATATGAAATTTGTGGAACCTAACCAAACAGTTGGCTATAAAACCGCAGGGGTCCAATTTGGCGTTTTTAGAAAACTCAAAGCTGGGGAATATTTACCACAAGATATGACCGATTTGCATGGCTCAACAGTTGAAAAAGCATATTACAAGGTTAGACGCCTCATTAATCGTGCGCTAGAAAATAATTTACGCTGCGTTATTATTATTCATGGCAAAGGGGAATTTTCAAAACCAAGAGCTTTATTAAAAAGCTATGTTGTGCATTGGCTTAAACTTATGCCAGAGGTTATTGCTTTTCATACAGCAATGCCTTATCACGGCGATAAAGGAGCTACCTACGTACTCTTAAAGAAAGGGGAAAACTCACGTGACGAAACCCGTGAAATAATGGCAAAACGCAGGTAATTATTTACGCACGAACTTCACCAATAAAATCACGAGCCTTATCGATTGCCTCAACAATGGCAAGTGAGGTTAAATCATAAGGCCTATGAGTGATATGCTCACCTTCGGTTAAAAGCTCAGTCTTAGCACGAGTTAATGGGGAAACATTAGTTAAAACTTCATTTAATCTTTCGTTACTAAATAAGGCTAATGGTTCTTTATTCATGGCTAATATTAAATGTAATGCAGCCATATCATTATTAGCCACCAGTGTTCCGATAACCTCCCCTCTTACAAAATCATCATTAGTGGTATAAATATGATCTTCTCTCTCTTGAAGATTAAACATCTGTCGTAAATTTTTATTATTAAGATTTTCTCTTTTAGGATCTACTACGGCAGCATCATCAGTAACATCATTAGAAACTAAAGAAAGTAATAAATCAAAATAAGCTCGATTATTTTCATGCAAAGCATTGTTGAGACTATCTCCTAATTGGAGTTCATCTACTAACAGTTTGTCACGAATGGCTAAATCAAGCATGAATTTGACCTTAATTCTTAAGAATAACTTCATCTTCTGTTTAATTATCGGACAATTTTACAAAAACTTTAATTTTTTTACAAAAAATACTTTTCAAATTTAAAAAATGTGGTATCATGCTCCTCGTTCAGTACGGAGGGGTTCCCGAGCGGTCAAAGGGAGCAGACTGTAAATCTGCCGACTCTGTCTTCGAAGGTTCGAATCCTTCCCCCTCCACCATTGAACTTCACCTTAAAATTCTCTTTTATCTTCATCTTTAAAAATTCCATAACTTTTTAATTACTTTCTTTTTTATCTTTTATTGTTTAACCTTCGTAATTTTTAAATTTTTGATCCTCGTTTGTTTTATAGTTTTCGAAGTTTTTTTCATTAAATCTTAATTTAGAGCACAAATCTAACTATTTTCTAGTAATTCATATCAATATTTTATCAAGTGCTTTTTGACTAGTATTCAGCAGCGCGTTAAGATCGCAATAACAATGTAATAAATGGATATAACTCATGGAAGTTAAAGAAGAAGGCTTAACTAACAATAATTATAAAGCTTTAGTAACATCTAATCCTGATAATAATCAGGCAACACCTTTTGCTACCTTGAAAGTACTCTTAGTTGATGACCAACACTCCTTTATCATAATGATGCGTACCCTATTAGGTTCATTAGGTTTTTCAAAAATCGATGTAGCAACAAATTCTGACCAGGCTTTAAAACTTGCACGAAAGCATGCTTATAATATCTATCTTTTTGATTACAATCTTGGAGCTGGCTTAAATGGTAGGCAATTACTAGAAACTTTACAAAACCAAAAAAAGATACCTTATAACTCAGTAGTACTAATCTTAACAGGTGATAATTCACGTGCTATGGTGCTTAGTGCCGTAGAGCAATCTCCTGATGATTACATCATAAAGCCTTTTTCGTTAATGCAATTTAAAGAACGTTTGCTGCGAGCTATGAATCGCCGTGTAAGTTTAGCAAATGTCTTTAAAGCCATGTATGACGATGATAACTTAGCTCTTATTGAGGCGCTTAAAGACCAAATAGCCCACAATACTCCATTTATGATTTATTGTAGATGTCTATTAGCTAATACTTATGTAAAAGAAAAAGAAATCAATTTAGCTAAAGCTACTTTAACAGAAGGCCTAAGCTTAATTGACTCCTCTTATCTTCATATTGGTCTTGGTAAGGTATATTATGAAGAAAAGAATTACACCGAGGCAATTGAGCAATTTCAGCAGGTATTACAAAAACATCCTTTACAAATCGAAGCGCTAAAGTATCTAACTTATACCTATCTTGATGCAGGACTAAATTCTCTTGCAATGCAAACAATTAAACGTGCTGTACTTATATCTCCAATGTCTGTACCACTACTGCAGCTACAAATTGAAATGTCTTTAAAAAATAAAGACTTTATGCAAGCACGCGATGCTATTGCCCTACTTTTAGAAGTTAATAAATACTACCCTAAAGAAGTAGAAAATCTCCTTAGTAGTTTTGTGCAATGTGAATTTCAGTTTGTTCAAAATTCTGGTGATGCCTACCATATTTCTAATATGCAAAAGCATATTCGTAATATTATTTCACGCTATAAAAAACACGTAGATTCCGAAACCTTTAATTCCTTATTATTTGATATTATTTGCACAGCACGCATTCAAATGATTAAAGGTGAAAATGTTAAAGGTAAAAGAGCTCTTTATAAGGCCTATACAACTTTAGAAGAGCCAACTAAAATCTCCACCCCACTTATGGGACAAATGTATTTAGGTTTTCAGCAAGTTGGAGAATATGAGGTGGCAGATCAAATAAAAACCTCCATACTCACCAAATCTGCCAACGATGATAAAATTGAACCTACCATCTCAGAAAAAATCTTTGATCACTGCGTGCAATCATATATTAACGATCCAAACACTAAAGAAAAGTATAATAAGTATCGTGAGCTTAATGAACATGGTATTGCCTACTATAAGCAGGGAGAACTTAATGAGGCACTAGAATGCTTTAAAGAAGCCTTAAAGAAAGTACCAACTAACACTAACGTTATGCTTAATAAAGTGCAGGTACTAATCGACATGTCCGAACAATTATCAAAAAATCGCAGTAATGATAATAAGTTTAAAATGATTAAATTATTATCAGAAGCTGAACAAGGATTATTAACTATTGAAGGTATAAGCCTTACCGAAGCGCAATTTCAAAGAACGAAAAACTTAAGAACCGACCTTAACGAATTAAAAGAACTTAAATAAAGAAAGAAAACAATCAAGCAACAAAAACAAAAAGGAAAGAGTTTTTACGCTCTTTCCTTTTGCAATATCGATTTTAATATCGATTTCGATTTTAGCTATTAACCTCTAGCTACAAGAATGTTTAACATTCTACGTAATGGTTCAGCAGCACCCCATAATAACTGATCGCCTACTGAGAATGCAGATAGGTACTGGCTACCAAAGTTAGTCTTACGAATACGACCAACTGGAACGCTTAAAGTACCTGTAACCTTAGCTGGAGTTAATTCATGAATAGTAACTTCCTTATCATTTGGAATTACCTTAACCCACTGATTGTGAGCTGCTAAAATCTCATGAACATTTTCTACAGAAACATCTTTCTTAAGCTTAATTAAGAATGACTGGCTATGGCAACGTAAAGAGCTAATACGTACACAATTACCATCAACAGGAATTGTTGCAGGAGCTAAACCAAGAATCTTATTAGTTTCAGCCATTCCCTTCCATTCTTCTTTACTCTGTCCATTTGGTAACTGTACATCGATCCATGGAATTAAAGAACCTGCTAATGGTACTAAAAATTCCTTAGTTGGGAATGCTTCACTGCGCATAGTATCACGAACAGTCTTTTCGATATCTAAAATAGCGCTTGCTGGATCCTTTAACTTATCAGCAACTGAACCGTATAAGTGCCCCATCTGGCAAAGAAGTTCACGCATGTTCTTAGCACCTGCACCTGATGCAGCCTGATAAGTAGATGAATCAATCCATTCAACTAAATCATTCTGGAATAAACCACCTAAACCCATAAGCATTAAACTTACAGTACAATTACCACCAACAAAAGTCTTAACACCCTTATTTAAAGCATCTTCAATTACTTTACCGTTTACAGGGTCAAGAATGATTACAGCATCATCTTGCATTCTTAAAGTAGATGCAGCATCAATCCAGTAACCTTGCCAACCAGTATTCATTAGTTCTTGATAAATTTTCTTGGTGTAATCGCCACCTTGACAAGTAACTACTACATCCATGCTCTTTAAAGCTTCAATATTGTTGGCGTCAAGAAGCACACCTGCATCTTTACCACCAAATACAGGAGCCTTTTGACCTGCTTGAGAAGTTGTAAAAAATACTGGATCAATATTAGCGAAGTCGTTTTCTTCTTCCATACGGCCCATAAGAACCGAGCCTACCATACCACGCCAACCTACAAAACCTACTTTCTTCATAGTTAAGTAACACCGTAAAAACGAAAATTTGCGATTATAAAATCGCTATTTATAGCAAATAATGGAAAAATCCATTACGTTAAGAAACCTAATAATGTATTTTTAATATTATTGTTTCGCACAATAAAAATAAAACGTGCGTAGTTTAACAAAAAAACACCATTTGAGCAACAAACAACACCCCCTTAATATCAAGGTTAATTATTGGGGCTTATCAACAGCATTTGTTGTTATCTTTTTTATAGTCTCATCAGTTAAGCAATGCAACGTTTCCTCTTTGGCTAAATTGTAACCCTTTACCCTTAAATTTGCTTTTACTGAACCATTATTATTGATAACGTATCTGATAAGCTCATTATTGCATAAACTATTACTTATTCTTTTTTCCTTAAAACTTACCTCTCGCTCTTTGGCAGAGAGCTTATCAAATAAAGTCTTATCAAATTCAATAGTAAATAATAAGTTATACTTATCGTCATAAGTTAAGCTTTTAATCGTCACTCCACTTGCTTTTTCGTATTTTGGTAAACTTTTTGCAACCGATTCAATTTCAGCTTTAATATCACCTTTAAAATCAGCAATACTCGGCACAACTATTGTGCGAAATTGCACATATAAGATAAAACCAACGGCTATACAAAAGGCATATAAAAAAAATTTAAATACTTTACTGAGCATAACAACCTACAATAATCTTCAATATTCTGCCCATTTTACAATAAATATTCTTCTTGCACCTTAAAGAGTAAAAAAATACTTGATTTAACAAGTTACAACCACAACAATATATATAATTTTCATTTTCGTCTTAAGTACATAAGACAACTAAACTAGAAGGAATTTTCATGACTAACATAACTGGTAAGGATAAAACCGCTGAAGAAACTATTGAATACTTCAGTAAAACTTTAGCAGAGCTAGGACTAGAACTTGAATTTACCCAAATTCTCAATCCTGTACCTAATTTATACTCTGTTATTTTACAAGACAAAAATATTCCTTATATCCAAACTAATGGTAAAGGAACAACCTTAGAAGCTGCTAAAGCCTCAGCTTATGGCGAAATGGCAGAGCGCTATCTAAATCAATCATTTTTTGAAGATTTCTATCTAGGTAAAGATATCTCTGAAGGTGAAGTTGTACGCTATCCTGATGAGGTATGGGTGCCTTACCATGAAAATATCGCTCAATTGTATACACTTCTGCGCCAAGCTAAAAATCTTGAATTTGATAACAAACTAAATCAAGATTCTGATGAATATGATGACGAGTATGATGACGATGATGATGAGTATAAGTACGATGATAATGACGAGTATGAGTACGATGATAATGACGAGTATGAGTACGATGATAACAACGTGAATAAGTTCGATAATGAGTGCAAAAACAAGAAAGATTGTAATTTTAGTGCCAATGATATAAAGGAATTATTTGAGACAAAACTTTCTAAAAGTGAAATAGCTAGTTTTATGGAACATCTTCCTGACCCAAGGGAAATGACTATTCCTGACTATTTTAAAAACGCAAGTTTTAACTTACCACCTTATAACAGGCTATTTGATAAAGAAATAAAAAACATTATCGATCAATTCTTAACACTTGGTTTTCCGTTAACCGATATGGTGTCAGCTTCCCCAGAACGAGGCATGTGTTGCCTTAACATGAAATGCGAAACTAACCCTAAAAAGTCGGCATTATTTCCTATTCGCTTACTAGAAATAACCCATCTCTCTAATGGGCTATGCGCAGGTAACACAGAATACGAAGCTAAAGTTCAAGGGATAAGTGAAATTTTTGAACGTTATATAAGACGCATTATTTACTTTGGGCAAAATAGTTTTAGTGATGCTTATTTTAAAGAAGTAAAGAACACCACTTTATCCTCAGAAATCAACAAACCATATTTTCCACAATACGATATTAAAGCTATCATTAAAGATTACCCAACTTGTGGCAAAATCATCACCGATCTCGATGCATTAGGTTTTAGCGTAACTTGCTACGATATGTCCTTAGAAGGACTTATGCCTGTTGTTGGTTCTTTAATTAAAAAGAAAGGCACCAACCTTTATAAATTATCTATTGCATCCCATCCTGTTTGTGAAATAGCTCTTGAGCGAACTCTTACAGAGTGTTTTCAGGGGGTAGAACTTAATAACTTGGATTTTGCTGAACTTGATGTTGATAATTTAATATCACAAATTCTAAACTCAGATGATAATAAAATCCCCCCTGAAAAACAAAAATTTAATAATGATGTTTTTGAAGTAACTCAAGATAAAAGAAAGCTTATAAATTTTGAGTATGTTATTACCTCCGATACCGTACTTAATAATTTAGGAATTGATGCTTTATCAACTTTATCAACTAGTCATGACTTATATCCTGCAAATTTTAAAAGATTAACCAGCTTTGCTAAAGAAGATTTGTTAGAAAACTCCTATGTAACATCGCTATTTAAGAAAAAAGTTTATATACCAGGAAACTTCCTTGAAAACTACTCTGTTGGTGGCGGTATTATAGACGAAGACTTTTTCTATAAAAAACCAATATATAAATTAACCAATTGGGAACTTGACAAAAACTCTACTACTAAAGATCAATTTAACTATTTACTTAAGCTTATCAAAAATTTAAAGCTTAAGCTTTATAGCTATGATGCCTCATATAAAGATATTAAAGCTTATCGCCTAGTAATTCCTGGATTATCAGAGATCATTCCACCTGAGTTATCTGAATTACATGATAATTTATACGATGTCTCTGTTGCAAAAGATCTAACAAAACTACCTACTTTCTCTAATGAGGATTATTTAAAGTTTTGTCATAAATTATTCGCCTCCCCTTCTAGCTTAAGTTACCCTATTAGTAGTATGCTTGGCTTATTTAGTTCTGAAAGCAATCCTTATAACAAAATGGAGGTAGGGGATTTTCTAAACCTTGCCACAACTTACCCAAATCCTAAGAAAAATTTAATAAGTTTCACTGTTAATAGCCAGTCTTTACCAATGAGTGATGCGCCCTTATCTAAATACATTAAAACGATACTCAATATCCGTAAAACTGCTTTATTTACTAAAAAAGCTTACAAAACAGCACTCAAAGCTATTCAAGATAGCACTAACGATGAGACTTTTAAATTGTGCAGTGATTTAGCCCTTAATGGTGCTCCATATACGTTCTTCCCAGATCTTGGTGAAAACTTTGAAAATTACACCCCACAGCGTAAACTAGTCGAACTTTATAAGATTATGCTGCAAAAGCGCATGGAAAAATAATTAATTTTGTATATACTATGCAAAAATTTTATAAAAGACGCTTCGGCGTCTTTTTAGCTTAAACTAAGATGAAAAATCATCTTAATTTAAATAAGTAAATTGACTTAAATCAAAACAATCAACACCTAAACTAACTAAGATATGGAGTGTTATAAAAAATGTTAGAGCAAAGAGACACCAGTCCTTGTTGCCTAAGTGCAGCCGAACTGGCTAAAGCAAGTGAAGGAATAACCGAACATAAAGCAACTAAACCCGCGTGGCAAAGTTTTTTAATGGCCATAAATGCAGGTGCGTTTATTGCTCTTGCTTTTATGTTTTATACCACAGCACTTGCCGATGGTCATGGTAAGCTTGTTGGAGGCTTATGCTTCTCACTTGGGTTAATATTATGTATATTACTTAGTGGTGAGCTTTTTACCTCTTCTACCCTAACAATTGTAGCGAAAGCTGCAAAACTTGTTACATGGAAACAAGTTTTACGCAACTGGGTTATCGTATATTTTGGTAACTTAGTTGGTGCGCTAATAATCGTAGGATTAGTGATGCTATGTCGTCAGTATGACGCATTTGACGGCAAATGGGGCGAAGTTATACTCAACACTGCACAGCATAAATTACACCACATAAGAGAAAGTGAGAATTATTTTCGTGGCTTCACAGAAGCCTTGGTAATGGGTGTGTTTTGTAATATAATGGTATGTGCAGCGGTATGGTTGAGCTTCGCAGGTAAAACTCTAACTGATAAGATGTTAGCAACCATTCTTCCTGTAGGAATGTTCGTAGCCTCTGGCTTTGAACATAGTATTGCCAACATGTTTATGGTTCCAGCAGGAATTCTTATCCAGAATTTTGCTGAACCAGATTTCTGGCAAAATATTGGATTACAAAACACCCAATATGCCGACTTGACAGTACAAAACTTTATTGTCAATAATCTGATTCCAGTTACTATTGGCAATATCATTGGCGGCGGTCTAATGATAGGCTTTTATAACTGGTATATAAATTGTCGCACTGGCGGCCATACAAAGGCCTAGAGTGCATTTAGTACCTAAGACCAAAAGAGGTAAAAAAATGGCAGAATTGAACGAGCTTCAAAAAGTTGCATGGGAAGGCTTCGCACCTGGAGCCTGGATGGAATCAATCGATACCCGCGATTTCATTCAAACCAATTATACTCCGTATGAAGGAGATGAAGGATTCCTCCAGCCTGCAACAGAAGCAACCACCAAACTTTGGGCACAAGTAATGGAAGGCATTAAGAAAGAAAATGCTACTCATGCTCCATTAGACTTTGATCCAGACACCCCATCAACCATCACTTCTCATGCTCCTGGTTATATTGACAAGGATCTTGAAAAGATCGTTGGTTTACAGACTGATGCTCCTTTAAAGAGAGCCATCATGCCTTTTGGTGGTATCCGTATGATCAAGACATCTTGCGAAACTTACGGCAAGCCATTCAACAAAGAAGTTGAAAAAATCTTTACTGAATACCGCAAGACTCATAACCAGGGTGTTTTTGATGTTTACACTCCAGACATCAGAAACTGCCGCAAGAGTGCAGTATTAACTGGTTTACCAGATGCTTATGGTCGTGGCCGTATCATTGGTGACTATCGCCGTGTAGCGCTATATGGTGTTGATGCACTTATGCAGGATAAGTTCAAGCAGTACAATTCATATCAGGCTCAGCTTGAAAATCCAAAAGATGAAAAAGAACTTGAAGATGTAATTCGTGCTCGTGAAGAAATCAACGATCAGTACAATGCTCTTAAGCAATTAAAGCAGATGGCTGCTTCTTATGGCTGTGATATTTCAGGTCCTGCTAAGACTGCTCAAGAAGCTATGCAAGCTACTTACTTCGGTTATCTAGCAGCTGTTAAGTCTCAGAACGGCGCTGCAATGAGCTATGGTCGTACAGCTACATTCCACGATATTTACATTGAACGTGATATTAAGAAAGGTATCTTAACTGAATCACAGGCTCAGGAATTAGTTGACCATATGATCATGAAGTTACGTATGGTTCGTTTCCTCCGTACTCCAGAATATGATTCATTATTCTCTGGTGACCCAATTTGGGCTACTGAATCATTAGGTGGTATGGGGCTTGATGGTCGTACCTTAGTAACCAAGACTTGTTTCCGTTACTTACATACTCTTTACAACATGGGTACTTCTCCAGAACCTAACATGACTATTCTCTGGTCTGAAAAATTACCAGAAGCTTGGAAGAAGTTCTGTGCTAAAGTTTCAATTGAAACCTCTTCAATTCAGTACGAGAACGATGATCTTATGCGTCCAGACTTCAATAGCGATGATTACGCTATTGCATGCTGTGTATCTCCAATGGTTATTGGTAAGAGAATGCAGTTCTTCGGTGCTCGCGCAAACCTTGCTAAAACTCTTCTTTACTCCATCAATGGTGGTATGGATGAACGTCTTAAGATGCAAGTTGGTCCTAAGACCGATATTCCACAGGGTGAATACCTTGACTTTGATGATGTAATGGCACGTGTTGATAAGTTTATGGACTGGTTAGCAACTCAGTACGTAACTGCATTGAACATCATCCACTACATGCACGATAAGTATGCTTATGAAGCAATTCAGATGGCTCTTCACGATCGTGACGTTTACAGAACTATGGCTTGTGGTATTGCAGGTCTTTCAGTTGCTGCTGACTCGTTATCTGCTATCAAGTATGCTAAGGTTAAGCCAATTCGTGATGCTGATGGTGTTGCTACTAAGTTCGAAATCGAAGGCGACTTCCCTAAGTATGGTAACAACGATGACCGCGTAGACTCAATCGCTTGTGACTTAGTTGAACGCTTCATGAAGAAGATTAAGCACCGTGTAACTTATCGTAACGCTGAACCTACTCAGTCAGTTCTTACTATTACTTCAAACGTAGTATACGGTAAGAAGACTGGTGATACTCCATGTGGTCGTATCGGTGGTAAGCCATTCGGTCCTGGTGCAAACCCAATGCATGGTCGTGATGTTAAGGGTGCAGTAGCTTCATTAACATCTGTTGCTAAGATTCCATTCTCTTATGCTAAGGACGGTATTTCATATACCTTCTCAATTGTTCCAGCAGCATTAGGTAAGGATGCTGAACAGCAAGATCAGAGCTTGGTAGGTCTACTTGACGGTTACTTCCACCACACTCCAGAACATGAAGGTGGTCAGCACTTAAACGTAAACGTATTAAACCGTGAAACATTAATTGATGCTCAGGCTCATCCTGAAAAGTATCCAATGCTTACAATTCGTGTATCTGGTTACGCAGTACGTTTCAACTCTTTAACTAAGGAACAGCAGGACGACGTAATCAACCGTACCTTCACTAAGTCTCTTTAATAGTTAAAGATCTAGTTTAGTTTTACTTAAAAGCGCACCTCTTGGTGTGCTTTTTTATTTCTCTGCACTTTTTCTTAATTTTCATTCATTTTGGCAATTTCATAAAAATAGAGTAGAATTATTCTAAGGCTTAACTATTAGGAAGATTGATGATAAAACTACTTTTATTACGCTTGTTGCTGCCTACCCTCTTTGCTTCACTTGTGCTCTGCGGCTGTAGTACGCTAAATAATTACGATAATGTTGCCCTTACCAAAATGCATCAAGAGCTTATCAAGAAAGAATCATTTAGGGTAAATGGTAAATTAGGCATTTTTGCAAAAGAAAGATTAAGCACTTATTTAAATATCGACGTTCTAAAAGATAACTACACCATTTACTTATCCGATATTACAGGCAGCACCATATTTAAGCTTGAGAACTTTGCTAATAATGTAACAATTACCGATCATACAGGTAATATTTATCATGGCACAAATCCTGATGAACTAGTCACAAAGCTCACCGGTCTATCAATTCCTACTGCAGCACTTCCTTTTATTCTAAAAGCTATTCCCTTAGACTATCCCCATACTTTAGAACATGGGTTATTAAAAACCATGCAATACAAGGATATGAATATTACATATGAAAGTTATGATATTATCGATAATATCCCTGTACCAACTCTTATTATGGTTTATGGCAAGGATTTTAAATTAAAAATAAGCATCACCAAATGGGATTTTAGTAGCAATAAATAGGTTTATATTATGAACTCTTCAACTTGGCCATCTCCTGCCAAATTAAATTTATTTTTACATATAAATGGCAAACGTCCTGATGGATATCATCAATTACAAAGTATTTTTGCGATCTTAGATTTTGGGGATGAGATTACCTTTACCAAAACTAATGATGAAAATATCAATGTAACAGTCTCACCAAGTGTAGACTTTTTAATGACTGACAATTTAGTTTATAAAGCAGTCCTTGCCCTAAGGGAGGCTACCAATACCCATTATGGCATAAATATTCATATCACTAAGCGCATTCCAATGGGGGGTGGTCTTGGTGGAGGCTCTTCTAATGCTGCAACTACCTTAGTTGCCTTAAATGAAATTTGGCAAACTTATTTAAGTGTTGATGAACTTGCCCGAATTGGTCGCAAACTTGGGGCTGATGTACCGGTATTTGTAAGAGGACAAAGCGCTTTTGCCGAAGGTGTTGGTGAAATCTTAACACCATATCATATTGAAGAAAAATTCTACTTAGTTGCAACTCCAGTAGATACTCATGTATCAACCAAAGAGATATTCTCACATCCTGATTTACCTAGAAATACACCAAAGCTTGATATGGCAAATATTGACCTTAATAGCACTAAAAACGATTGCGAGAATTTAGTGAAAAATAATTATCCAAGTGTTGCAAAATGCCTTGATTGCTTGATAAAATACGCGCCATCAAGAATGACAGGAACAGGGGCTTCTTGTTTTGCGTCATTTAATTCACTAATGAACGCTCAAAAAGTACAAAAAGAGCTTCCTAAGTGTTATAATAGTTTTGTTGCCCAAGCAAAAAATACCTCTCCTTTATATGAGGCATTACTTGCATATCGTAACAAACAACATATTTAATTGCACTTCATCCAACCGAGTATACTAGAGGTTACAATCGTGCCAGATATGAAGATATTTGCAGGTAACGGAACTCCCGACCTGGCGCAAAAAATTGCAAATCAACTTTTCACAAAATTAGGTAATGCGACTGTTGGTCGTTTTAGTGATGGTGAAATTCAAATCCAAATTAACGAAAACGTACGTGGTGGTGATATTTTTATCATTCAATCTACTTGCGCTCCAACTAACGATAATTTAATGGAACTTATCGTAATGATTGATGCAATGCGTCGTGCTTCAGCAGGTCGTATTACTGCGGTAGTTCCGTATTTTGGTTATGCAAGACAAGATCGTCGTTTAC
The DNA here is from genome assembly GCA_944393045.1 of uncultured Succinivibrionaceae bacterium. GTDB lineage: Bacteria > Pseudomonadota > Gammaproteobacteria > Enterobacterales > Succinivibrionaceae > HGM20899. Next base: position 24,264 of record CALXYT010000002.1, read on the forward strand.
GTTCTGCTCGTGTTCCTATTACTGCTAAGGTAGTAGCTGATCTTCTTTCTAGTGTTGGGGTAGATCGTGTATTAACAGTAGATCTTCATGCCGAACAGATTCAAGGTTTCTTTGATGTACCTGTTGATAACTGTTTTGGTAGCCCTATTCTAGTAAAGGATATGCAAAATCACAATTTTGAGAATCCTGTAGTTGTATCTCCTGATATCGGTGGTGTAGTACGTGCTAGAGCTATTGCTAAGCTTTTAGATGATACTGATATTGCTATTATCGATAAGCGTCGTCCACGTCCAAATGTATCAGAAGTTATGCATTTAATCGGTGAAGTAGAAAATCGTGATTGCATCATCGTTGATGATATGATTGATACAGGTGGTACTCTTTGTAAGGCATCTGACGCTCTTAAGGCTCGTGGTGCTAAGAGGGTATTTGCTTATGCTACTCACCCAGTTCTTTCAGGTCCTGCTTGCAAGAATATCGCTGAATCAAGCATCGATGAAGTTATCGTAACTGACTCAATTCCTTTATCAAAGGAAGTTCAGGCAACTGGTAAGGTTAGAGTATTAACCTTAGCTCCAATGCTTGCTGAAGCAATTCGTCGTATTTCTAACGAAGAATCTATTTCAGCTATGTTTAGCGCTTAATTATTTAAGCTTAAAGCATAACTTAAGTTAGCCCCATAAATTAGTATTTATGGGGCTAACCATTTAAAAAGACCTAGCATTATGCTAAGCCATTTTTTATTTGTTATTTTTCCATTATTATTTTTCTAAATATTTACAAAGCTATCCTTAAGCCTTTACGCTGAGTTTATTTAATAGCTTTTGGTAAATACCATTAAAACTACCATTGCTCATAATTAAACAGGAATCATTTGGTTTTAATTCATTAGCTATGGCATCAACCATTTGCTCAAAATCATGATATACGTTAAGACCAGCATCCTTTAGCTCATCAGTATTCCACTTAAGCTCTAAAGGGGCATACATATAAACCATATCAGCATCCTCAAAAGAAGAAGCTAACTCTTCATGGTTTACCCCAAGCTTCATAGTATTAGAGCGTGGTTCAAATACTGCAATAATACGCTTATCCTTACCAAGCATACGGCGTAGACCATTAGTTGTAGTCTTTATCGCTGTTGGGTGATGGGCAAAGTCATCATAGACCTTAATATTATTAACTTCCCCCTTTAGCTCAAGACGTCTTTTTGGCATAATAAATTTACTTAAGGCCTCAATTGCCTTATCAATTCCTATCCCTATATACTGCGCAGCTTTTATGGCCATTAAAGCATTGCGCACATTATGGATTCCAACAGCTGACCAATTAACAATACCTAAAGACTCACCATTAGGTTCAATTACCTTAAAAGAGCTGCCATCATCTTTTAATAAGTCATAAAAAAGAGCGCTTCCTTTATTACCTACTTTCTCAAGCTTAGACCAGCAGCCCATAGCTATTACGTCATCAAGGTTTTTATCATCAGCAGGCATTATAATATCGCCCTTGCTTGGAATAATACGCACTAAATGATGAAATTGCTTTTTAATAGCATCAATATTCTCAAAAATATCAGCATGATCATATTCAAGGTTATTTAAAATCTGCACATATGGACGATAATGCACAAACTTAGAACGCTTATCAAAGAAAGCACAATCATATTCATCAGCTTCTACTACAAAATACTCAGAATCGGTAATACGTGCACTTATCCCAAAATTTCCTAAAACGCCACCTACTAAAAAACTTGGGTTATAACCATTATATTCTAGTATCCACGCTAAAATACTAGAAGTGGTAGTCTTACCATGCGTACCTGCTACCGCTAAAACCTTTTTATTCATAAGAATATGGTTTTTTAACCATTCAGGACCTGAGGTAAATGGTATATCATTATTTAACATATACTCCACGCAAGGATTACCACGCTTCATGGCATTACCAACAATAACCAAATCAGGTCTAGGATTAAGCTGAGCTACATCAAAACCTTGCATAATCTCAATTCCTTGAGACTCAAGCATAGTACTCATTGGTGGATAAACATTTTGGTCAGAACCGGTTACTGTAAAACCTGCATTTTTGGCAATTACCGCCAAGCCCCCCATAAAGGTGCCACAAATCCCTAAAATATGCACATGCATAACATTTAGTCCTTTTTTACTACCAACTTTAGATCTTTAAAAAACAAGAGGTTGTCGGTTTTTAATTATATAAATTTTTACTGTAGGTAGTAAATGTACCACTTATTAGCGACACTAGCCAGAGCAATTTTTATTAGGTACTAAAAATGCGTAGTATACTAAAGAAAACAAACTTTTTTACACTTTGCTTAAATAGTGCTACAATAACGCCAATTTCTTTAAATTGATTAACTCAAGGACTTAACATGATTTTAGATAATGTTCCAGCTGGAAAGAGTGTTCCAGAAGATCTTTTCTGTGTTATTGAAATCCCTCAGAATGCAGATCCTATTAAGTATGAAGTAGATAAAGAATCTGGTGCTATTTTTGTAGATCGTTTCATGGGTACCCCAATGTTCTATCCATGCAACTATGGTTTTGTGAACAAGTCTCTATCTCTTGATGGCGACCCAATTGACGTGTTAGTTCCTACTCCATATCCATTATTACCAGGTTCAGTTATTCGTTGCCGTCCTGTAGCTATGCTTAAGATGACTGATGAATCTGGTGTTGATACTAAGATTATTGCAGTTCCTCACTCAAAACTTACCCCATTATATGACAACATTAAAGATGTTGAAGATCTTCCTGAACTATTAAAGGGACAGATTAAGCACTTCTTCGAACACTACAAAGAACTTGAAAAGGGTAAGTGGGTTAAGGTAGACGGCTGGGAAAACAAGGCTGCTGCTATTGCTGAAATCGAAGCATCACTTAAGAGATACGAAGAATCTAAGTAATATAGCTTTATAGATAAATATATATCAAGCTTTATTAAAGTATAAAAGGCCCCCTTTTTTGTAGCGCCCCCAAAATTTGGACCAAATCCAAAAAGGGGGGCTTTTTTATCAAAAATATTAGAAAGAGCCCAAAAACAACATTCTAAATTTTTCCTATAAAAAAGAGCATAGCATCAGGCTACACTCTCTTTTTCAAATTTAGCTAAATTATTACTTACAATCTAAGTATTTTTGCATAGCTCTACTGTAATGACTCTTAAAGCCATCTTCAGTTTTTACGATAGTATAAATGGCAATATTGCGATCATTAGCAAAACTTAATGCCTTTTCAGATCCCCAAACCATTAAACCTGTATCAATAGCATCAGTCCATAAAGCACTAGGTCCAATCACTGTAATAGATACCGTATTATGATTTATTGGCTCACCTGAAGTTGGGTCAATAATATGGGTTTTGCGTTTACCATCTTTACCAATAACATAATTGCGGTAACTACCTGATGTTGAAATTGCCTGACCACGAGTACAAACAGGAATATCGTAATGCTTACCCACATCTTGCTCATTAGAAGGATGTTCAATGCCCACCACCCAATCTGTGCCACGGCTATTATGACCTTTAGATCTAATAGCACCTGCTACTGCTACCATGTAATTATTAATGCCTCGAGAGTCCATAAGCTCAGCAAGCTTATCCGCTCCAAATCCCTCACCTACTGTTGCTAAATCAACAGTTAAATCTGGAATATCTTTACGAATAGTAGCCTTATTAGCACTAACCTCAACGTGCAATTTATCTAAGCCTGTTTTAGCTTTAGCCTGAGCTATTTCTTCTTTAGTCGGAAACTTAGCAAGTTTATCCGGCCCAAAACCCCATGCGCTAACTAATGGCTCAATAGTTATATCAGTTGCCCCATTAAGTAAGTATCCTGCTCTAATACTAGCGATAATAACATCTGCTAAATTAGATGAAATTTCCATAGGCTCGGTTGAATTATGCTGGTTAAATTTTGAGAGCATACTGTTTTTATCAAAAATACTCATTTCCTTATTCAATACAGCTAATACCTCATCAGCCTCATGCTTTAATTGTTCTGCGCCACCTGGGTAATCACCAACAACGGTGATATTATAAAAAGTACCCATGGTTTTACCGGTAATCTTAACCTCATTTTGTTGGGTAGAGCTAATATCACAACCAACTAATGATACTGAGAACAAGATTCCCAAAGTTGTAATAGCCAATTTTTTAAATAACAGCATTCTTCCTACCTTAAACCTATTGATTATTAGAGTTATTTTCAGATTCAGCAGCATTTTGAGCTTTACCAGCAAGGTAGTTTTTTACTCTTCTTGAGAAACATGGTTTTTCACAAGAGCATGAACGTTCAATCCCCACATTATTAAGCCCACCACATGAACCGTGAATCATTTTATGCTGAATGATATAGCCAATTGCTGCCAAAAAGAAAAAGAGCAAAAAGCCAAGTAATGTATAAAGAAAAATCATTAACTATCAAACCTTTACATCATCAAAAAATATCAAATTTCTGTAAAAGAAACCTTGTTAATTTTATCACATTTTTATCATTATTGCTCCTAAGGAACTTTAATTGCTCAGCTTTAGAAAATTAAAAATTCCCCCATGAAACTTTAACTTGAAATCTTTACGATTATAGTCATGACAAATTCCTTAGAAAATATATAAATTTATCGGTAATTTTGGTAAAATATTGCCTTGTTTCTAAGCAAGGTTTATTCAATTTGCTAACTACATTGAGATTATTTTTAAGGCAAAAAAATGCGCACAAGCAAGTATCTATTATCTACCCTTAAGGAAACTCCTAAGGAAGCATCTATCGCAAGTCATCAGCTTATGTTAAGAGCTGGATTAATTCGTCAGCTTGCATCTGGTTTATACATTTGGTTACCTACTGGCCAGCGTGTCTTAAACAAGGTTTATCAAATTATTCGTGAAGAAATGAATAAATCAGGAGCCATTGAAATCAATATGCCAGTAGTGCAACCTGCTGAACTATGGCAAGAATCTGGTCGCTGGGTTCATTATGGTCCTGAATTGTGTCGTTTTAAAGATCGTAAAGAAAATAACTTTGTACTGGGGCCTACCCATGAAGAAATAGTAACTTTTCTTGCTCGTGCTGAAATTAAGAGCTATAAGCAACTCCCTCTTAACCTTTACCAAATCCAAACAAAATTCCGCGATGAGGTAAGACCACGCTTTGGGATAATGAGAGGTCGTGAGTTTATCATGAAAGATGCTTACTCCTTCCATCTTGATAAAAAGAGCCTTCGTGATACCTACAATATCATGTATGAAACTTATAATAAAATCTTTTCTCGCTTAGGTCTTAATTTTAGACCGGTAGCAGCCGACACTGGTGCTATTGGTGGTAGTCACTCTCATGAGTTCCAGGTACTTGCTGACGCTGGTGAAGATATTATTGCTTTTTCAACTGAGTCTGATTATGCAGCTAACATTGAAATGGCTGAGGCACTAATGCCAGATGAACCACGCGGTAAAGCTACAATGCCACTTGAAAAAATTGCTACTCCAAATTGCAAAACAATTGATGAGGTAGCGGAATTCTTAAAGGTTCCTACTACAAAAATTTGTAAAGCTATTGTTGTTCATGGGGAAAATGTTGATAATAAGCCTTCTTTAGTTATGATGCTCCTAAGAGGTAATCATGAACTTAATGAGGTTAAAGCTGAAAAGATTCCTGGTATTGCCTCACCACTAACCTTAGCAAGCGATGAAGAAATTAAGTCATTTACAGGTGCCCTCCCTGGATCTTTAGGTCCTGTCGGCTTTAAGGGAAGAATTATTGCTGACCGCACTGCTAGCACCATGGCAGATTTCTACTGTGGGGCTAATATCGATGGCTATCACTTATCTGGCGTAAACTTTGACCGTGATATTCCAAAGTATGAGGTTATGGATTTACGTAATGTTGAAGAAGGTGATAAGAGTCCTGACGGTAAGGGAACAATAATCTTAAAACATGGTATTGAAGTAGGTCAAGTATTTGAGTTAGGTACTAAATACTCAGAACCTATGAACTGCACTGTGTTAAATGAAGAAGGTAAAACCATCCCAATGGAAATGGGCTGTTATGGTATTGGGGTTACTCGTGTAATTGCCGCAGCTATTGAGCAGCATCATGATGATAAAGGTATCCTTTGGCCTACACCAATGGCACCATTTACTCTAGCAATTGTGCCTGTTAATTACCATAAGTCGGAAACAGTAAGTGCTAAAGCTGAAGAACTTTATCAAACATTTACTAACCTTGGTATTGAAGTTTTACTTGACGATCGTAAAGAACGTCCTGGTGTAATGTTTGCTGATATGGAGCTTATTGGTGTACCGCATATGCTTACTATCGGTGAAAAGACTTTAGTAACTGGCTTTATTGAATATACTGAAAGAAAGTCAGGCGAAAAAATTAAGGTTGCTGTTGATGAAGTGGTTGATTTTATCCAGAAGAAACTTGCTTAGGTTTATTTCTTAATAAGTTCTTTCTTAAAGCCTTAATACCATTAAGGCTTTTATGGTTAATAGCAAACATTAACCATAAAATTACTGCTACACGACTCACTTAACACATCTTTTACTAAACACATTGTATTATATAATATATGTTATTTAAAAAAGCGAGATAGACATGAGCAAGGTAGCAGTATTTTTTTTAATGGCACTGTTCTTTTTAACAGCTTGTAAAGAAAATCCCAAAGAACAAGAAGATCAGATTAAAGATTTACGCTCTCGTCTCCCTAGCATGATAGGTTTATTGTCAATTGCCGATATTAAAAAAAATGCCGATCCTAAAGTTTTTGATATATCATTACTGATAAACCCTCATGTTCTTACTAAAAAAACTAATCCTTCTTACATGAATACTTACATAAATATGCTCCCATCGGAACTTATTATGGTATTTTGTGAGAATAAAGAAGTAAATCATCGTTTACGCAAATATATAAGCCAAGAAAAATACTTAAACCTTAACATTTTTGATGATGATAATGAACAAATATCAAGTTATAAAATTACCCCAAAATTCTGTGAAGAACATGGGCTAAAAGATTACAATATCGCTGAAAATATTAATAAGCAGCTCAAACAAGGCTTTTACGATGAGGAGTTCTTAAAATCTTACTATGTGCCAATGATGAGTAAAGTCCTACCTAATGAATTTGAAAAAGGCTTTACCGTAACACATGTAGTCCCAGGTCCTGGCTCAAGAATAAATATCTTTATTACTTATAAACCAAATGAAAATGAGGATCTCGATACCGCCACCTATAAGCTTGAGGATAAAATACAAAGTATTTATGCTAAGGCTTGCAGTAATAAAGACTCACGTGATAATATCGCCATGTTTCAAGAATTTACCTGGCACGGCATTATCAATGATGAAGAGGTTACTAGTTTAACAGCTAGTCAAGATTGTAAATAAAAGTATCAGAAAATCTCAGGCAATCATAAGCAAACTGCTACTTATGATTGCCTTTACTCTTACATTCTTTTTATTTTTAGCTCTTCACTTTCTCCCCTAACATTTTGACACTTAACCTTGGTTTTGTATAAAATTTAATCTTTAAAACTAAAATAGCGTTGCAATTTTTCTTTTAACGCTTGACTTTAGAGCAATGTTTTTATTAAATATGGGGCGCAAAACGCCACACTTATAAAAACTTAATCATTAGTTTTTATAATAAGTTTAATAGACCGTTTGCTCAGAGATAAAATATATTAAGGAAAAATTATATGCTTAGACACGATTGGACGACTGATGAAATTTTAGAAATAATGCAAATGCCATTTATGGATCTAATCTATAAAGCCCAAACTATTCATCGCGCCAATTTCAATGCTAATGAACTTCATTTAAGTTCTCTATTATCTATTAAAACCGGTTCTTGTCCTGAGGATTGTAAATACTGCCCTCAAAGTGCGCATTATCAAACTAATCAGCCATCCGAAAAACTCCTTGATAAAAACACTATTTTAGAAAAAGCAAAATTAGCAAAAGATGCAGGAGCTACTACCTTTTGTATGGGCGCAGCGTGGCGCAACCCAAAAGATTCGGATATGCCGTTTTTAGTAGATGTCATTAAAATGGTTAAAGCCTTAGGTCTTAATGCCTGTATGACTTTAGGTATGCTTACTGAATCACAAGCAAAAATGCTGAAAGAAGCAGGTCTTGATTACTACAATCATAATATCGATACCTCAGAAGAGTTCTATGATCATATTATCTCTACTAGAACTTTTAATGATCGCTTAGAAACTTTAAAGGTTTTACGCAAATGTGGTATTAAGATTTGTACTGGCGGTATTATGGGGATGGGTGAGACTGTTCGAGATAGAGCTAGCTTTTTAAAAACCTTAGCTAACTTAGACCCACATCCTGAATCTGTACCTATTAACTTACTCGTTAAAATTCCAGGAACTCCGTTAGCAGAAGTAAATGATCTGGATATCTTGGAGTTTATTAGAGTAATTGCCACAGCTCGCATCATTATGCCAAAGAGTTACATTCGCCTTTCAGCAGGCAGAACAAAGATCTCACGTGAAGCGCAAACTTTAGCGATTATGGCAGGCTCTAATTCTATCTTCTTAGGTTGTAAATTGCTTACCACCCAAAATGTTGATAATAATGATGACTTAAAACTTATTAAGGATTTAGGTTTAATTACTACCATTAAGGATAATGCCAAAACTCCCATGCAGGAACAAAATGAAATCTTAGGTAAAATCCATGATAATAAAGCTTCCTCTAATGACCATAAGTGCATAAAGCTAAATGATTTACTTAAAGAATAATTTCATATAAAAAAGAGTGCCTTTCTTAAAGAGAACTACTAAACTAATGGTATTAGTTAATATTCAGGAGTATTGATGAATAATAACTTCAATATTAAAGCTCATAATTATCAAGATAAGGCACATATCCAAAAACAAATTGCTGATGATTTATTAGCCTTATTACCTACTAATAAATTACTAACCCTTGATTTAGGCATGGGGCCTGGTATTAACCTTAAGGCTCTAACAACCAGGAGTAAGCTGGTTATCGGGGCTGATATCGCAGGCAATATGGTAAAAGAGGCGCTTAATAGACATATCCATCACACTTTAGCTCTTGTGATTGATGCCCACTATTTAGCACAAACACTCCAAACTCCCAATATTTTACCTCATGAATTTTTTACTACCTATCAATCTCTTGGTGGTTTTGATATGATATTTTCTTCTATGGCTTTGGAGTGGTGTAATATTGAGTGTGTTTTTAATGAACTTAAAAAAGTTAGTAGCAAAGACTGTTTTTATGCGCTAACTATCCCCATTTGGGGCACTTTAACAGAGCTTAAAGACATTTTTAAAGAAACTAAGATGCTAGATTCTACCCTTAATTTTATAAGTAAAGATTTATTAGTGGCAACTTTAACTAATTGTGGCTTTTCTAATACTGTAATTTGGGTAAAAACTTATCAAGAGCATTTTACTAATGCTCATGATTACCTCTTATCTATTAGGGCGATTGGGGCTAATCACAAGGCACAAACCTATCTTACAAAAAGTAAATATTTATCCTTAATGCACAATCTAAATAACATTTTAGCAAGCCAAAACTACCTTACTCATACCTATCAAATTGCCTTTATCGTATCTAAAAGACCTGAATAATAAAGTTGTGCCAGGTAGTATATTAGCAAAAAATTAAATCCATGATAGAATAACTTATCTATATTTTTACGGTAGTAGTGATGATGTTAGAGCAAAAATTTATAAAATCTATTAGTTTATGCCTAGCCCTTGGCCTTACAACCTTAGCACTAGCTAATGAGGTAGAAACATCCTCCAATAAAAAACTTAATATAAGCGCTATTGCTCCTACTAATAGTAGTAATGCTAATGAGACTGCTAATACTAAAAAAAGCTCCTCCAATATCACTTTACCTCAAGGTTATATCTTAAAAACGCCATTAAATGATCACACCTTTTTATATGCTAATGGTACAACTGAGGTTTTAGTGCTACTTCATCTCTTACCTACCGACGAAAAAACTAAGCAGGAATTATCCCTTGAGGAGATTATTGCCAAACAAACTAAAGATTTATCCTGTACCCCAGCAAAAACATCTAATATAGGTTTAACAAATATTTGCCAAAAGGGTAATACTAAGTGGGTTACTTTTTACCAGCAAGGAGCATCACGCGTAACCATTCAGGCAAGCTCTAATAACCTTCATGTACCCACAAATGTTATTGCAAGATTATCAAAACTCTCTTTAGCTATTTACTTTTATTCACTGCATATTGCCCGCAATGAAGAAGATATTGCTTATATTAGTAAACTTTTAGCGCCTTTTATGGCTAAACCTTCTAAAAAATAATAGCTAAACACATATATACTGAAAAAAAATGGTGAGGATATCCTCACCATTACTTTTTGAAGAATTTATTACAAGGTCTTTATTTTTTAGATAACAACTAACTCTCCCTCAATTGCGCCTGCTTGCTCCAGAGCCTCAAGCACACTCATTAAATCGCCAGGTGCCATACCAACATCATTTATAGCTTTTACTAAATCATCTAAAGTATTGCCAGTATCAAGCTTAAACATCTTTCCTTGGTTTTCTTTTACGGAGATTGAGGAATTTGGAACAACTGCTGTATTACCCTGGCTAAATGGATTTGGCTGTGATACCTGAATATTTTCTTTAATAGTCACGGTTAAACCACCATGAGTAATTGCCACAGGACGTAATTTCACAAGCTTACCAATTACAATAGTACCAGTACGAGAATTTACTACAATCTTTGCTGCCTCATCACCCTGCTCAACCTCAATATTTTCCAGTAAAGATAAAAATGACACTCTATCATTGCTATCTCTAGGAGCTGAAACTTTAATAGATACCGCATCTATTGCATTAGCTACACTTGCGCCATACTGATCATTAATTGCCTGAGCTACTCTTCTGGCAGTAGTAAAATCAGCACGCTTAAGATTAAAAGTAATAGTATCACCTAAGGCAAATGATGAACCCACAGAACGCTCAACTGTTGCCCCATTAGCAATTCTACCTACTGTTGGAGTATTAACTACCACCTTTGAGCCATCAGCCCCCTCAACACCTAAACCTGATACTACTAAAGAGCCTTGCGCTAAGGCATAAACCTCACCATCAATACCTTTAAGCATAGTTTGTAATAAGGTACCACCACGTAAGCTCTTAGCCTCACCAATAGCTGAAACTGTTACGTCAATTGTTTGACCTGGTTTTACAAAAGATGGCAATTCGGCATGTACAATTACAGGAGCTACGTCTTTAATTTTTGGTTTAACAGTATCAGGAACCTTTATCCCAAAGTTATTAAGCATAGTCCTAAAACTCTGCTCAGTAAAAGTATTATTCTTTTCACCAGTACCAGGTAAACCTACAACAAGACCATAACCTATTAACTGATTGGAACGTACCCCCTCAATGCTGGCAATATCTTTAATTCTAGCAGCCTGAGCAGGTAATGAGATGCAAATTAACAGCATCATTACAAATAAAAATTCAACAAAGCCCTTCATAAATCCTCCGTCAAAATTTTTACAAAAAATTTAGCACAATATTACCTATTCAATTACCATGCCACTTTAAACAAAAAAGGGAACTTTCAAAGTCCCCCTTAGTACTAGAAAAATAGTTTGACAGATTGATAAATTTTACTTAACTAAAACGGCATCCACTTACTGTTAAAGAATTTTGATAACCAACCTTTTTCGGTGGTATTTGCAAAATCTCCTGTGCCACCATATTCAATACGAGCATTAGCAATTTTTTGGGAAGAGATAGTATTATCAGCATTTACATCTTCAGAGCGCACAATACCAGTAATTCTAATAAATTCATTACCATTAGTAAGCATTAACCATTTTTCACCTCTAACTACTAAATTGCCGTTAGTTAATACTTGTACCACGCTCACGCTAATATTACCTCTTAAACTATTACTTTGTGAAGCTTTAGCAGAACCGTCAAATTCATGACTAGAGCTTAACCCCACTGAGGTATTATAACCTTTAAAAGTAACAGGCTTACCACCAAGATTTAATGCTGAAATACTAGAATCATTAGTCTTTTCATTTTGGTTAGAGGCATCTTTCTTAGCTGTGGTGGATTCATTTAATTCCACACTAATAATATCACCCACACGATGTGCCTTAATATCAGTATAAAGGCTATTTACACGAGCATTAGAGAAGATTGAACCGTCAGGAACAATATTAGCAACATTTTCAACTGGTAATGCTGGGGCATACTTTGGATCATCAGGTTTTGGTTCATTTACCATAGCACAACCTGTAGTTAAAAATGCTAGCACTATGCATAAACCGATAGTTTTCATAATAATGCTCCTTATGCTATCTCTCTTTATCCTGTAAAAATTTTGTTATTTATTATAATCTTTGAGTTAAGGCACCCATCATTTCATCTACTGTTGATAGAACCTTAGAATTCATTTCATATACTCGCTGAGCTGTGATTAAATTTACTAGCTCCTCAGTTACATTTACATTAGATACTTCTAAGCACCCCTGCTTAATAGTACCGATACCATCAGCACCTGCTACCCCCTGAATCGGAGCACCTGAGGCAGAGGTTTCTAAATAAAGATTTTCCCCTACTGGCTCTAAACCAGTTTCGTTAATAAAACTTGTTACGGTAAGCTGACCTACTACTTGTGACTCAGCCTGATCATTAGTCTGAATAGTTACCTGGCCATCGGTACTTACAGTAATACTTTTAGCATTTTCTGGTATCTGAATTTCTGGTAATACCGGATAACCACTACCTACTGTTACAATAGTACCTTCTTCATTTAAAGTAAATTGACCATTTCTGGTATAAGCGGTAGTGCCGTCAGGAAGCTGAATTTCAAAAAAGCCTTTGCCACTAATCATTAAATCAAGGGAATTACTAGTAGTAGAAACATCACCTTGAGCAAATTGTTTCTGCGTTGCAACAACCTTAGCACCAGCACCTAACATTAAGCCTGAAGGTAAGGTAGTATCAGCTGATGATCTACCACCTGGTTGATTGACGTTTTGGTACAGTAAATCCTCAAATACCGCTCTACTCTTTTTAAAGCCCACAGTTGATGCGTTAGCAAGGTTATTTGATGTAACTGAAATATTGGTTTGCTGGGCATCTAAACCAGTCTTACTAATCCATAATGCAGGAAACATAATATCTACCTCTATTTATCTATCTTTCTAGTTATGACACACGCAATAAGGTATTTTGACTTTCATCATTTTCCTTTGCGGTTTCCATCATCTTAAGCTGCATATCAAATTGTCTTTGGAGCTTAATTAAATGGGTCATCTCTTCTACTACATTAACATTACTACTTTCTAAAACTCCACTTTCTAAAGTAACTGTAGTATCATGAGTTAAGGTGCCAGTTGAGCTTCTAAAAAGGCCATCTGTACCCTTTACAGCATTATCAGCGCCAAGTTTAACAAGCTTAATTTGCCCAAATTCTTCTACTATATTAGCTTCAGTACCTTCTGGACGACCTGAAATCACCCCATCATGATTAATAGAAACTTTTTCTAATGGAATAGGTAAGACAATCTCATTACCTGTGTCATCTAATACCGCTAAACCATTACCAGTACGAAGAATACCGTTAATATCAATCTCGAAATTACCGTTTCTGGTATATGCCTCACTGCCTTGAGCATCAGCAACAGCAATAAAACCATCACCTTTAATAGCCACATCAAGATCACGGTTGGTGGTCATTATAGAACCGCTATCTAAATTAAACCCTGGTCTTTCTGTCATAGAAAACACACGAGTCTGAAAACCATCACCGTATGCATTCATGGAACGGGCTTGCTCTAAATCAGCCTTAAAACCTATAGTCGATGCATTAGCTAAGTTATTACCACGAATGGCAATACCGTGGAAATTTTCTTTTGCGCCACTCATCGCTATATAAAGCATCTTGTCCATAATTTGTCACCTTTGTTACTTGTTATATGTATTAAAGCAATACTTATGCCAAATAACAAAAACCTGGGAGCAGTAAGCTTTTACTTAAAGATTCTTACCACAATTAATTGTATCGTGGCAAAAAAGTGCCGAATTTCTGACGTCCTTGCCCTTGCCAATAAAAAAAATTACTTCAGTAACCAGGAATCACTTCAAATTAAACAATATTGAAATAAAGCAAGAATGAGAATTTAAAACAAAAAAATAGTATTTCTTAAAAATGATGTAACTAATCAAATTTTTTTTTCACTTTTTGCTTATAATCTTTTATATAGCTTTTTTTAATTTTTAGTTTTCTTGCTTAGGATAAACATGAAGGTCTAATATGCTTAAGTTTTTTATCATTATGCTAACTACTATAGTAAGCTCAGTATTACTTACAGCCTGCAATAACCCTGCTAAAACAGTTACTTCTAAGTATAATGAAAAAATTGTCCTTAATGATGAATACCTAGAAACTACCGAACTACTGCTAGATGCCTTAAAAAACCATGCGGCTCAGCAGCAAGTCAGATTTAAAAATTTACGCTATAATGAAATTGCTATTACTAAAGATAAGACAGGTATCAATGTCAATACTGCCTTTGTAACATACGATACCCAGCAACAGGCACAAACTGCTAAGCAATTTATTTTAGAACTTAAAGGCATATTCTGTTCTGGTAAAGATTTAAAAATAAGTGTTGCCCCTTTACTTAGTAATGGTCGTTTTATCGATTATATTATCCATAAGCCTGATAATACTATCTTTACTACTATTGGGGTTCATAAAGCATTTTGTGAAACTAGTGATGAAACACTTTTTGAGCGTCACAAAGCCCTTTTATACACTTTTGATTAACATCTTTAATCCTTGTTTATAAAAGAAAGCTATTACTAAAGGAAACAGCTTTCTTTTTTTAGGCTTATAAAAATATAACATAAAATAATAGCTAATTTTATATATTTTGAATATAAAAAAACTATAGCTTTTAAGCTTGGCAAGGAACATTTAGCTATATAATTTGCGTAAAGTTCTCCACTATTTAACAAAACGCCAAAAACTTTCTAAAATAAAATCAATGACTTTTAGGAAAAAAATTTAATAAAAACTTGTTACAATCCATAATACGGGCACCTAAAACCCTTTCCCCTTAAAAATTTGAAATTTATAATTTAAGAAATCAAATTTAATATAAAAAATTTGATATTGTTAAAACTTTTACAACAATAGTACATAAATACTACAAAATTTCTTGTGCAAGATCAAAAGTTAAGTATAATCGAACCTGTAAGTTATGGTAATAGATAACACTACTATTATTACTGCCTCTGTTACCAGCCCTTATTAGCTTTAAACGGAATTAATTACTACTAAGGTTATATAACTTATAAGTGATAAAAAATTCTCCCTGAGATTTTTTATTATTCCAAAAAATATAAAAGCATGAAGCTATCAACATGAAAAAAATTAATATTCCACTCCTGTGCGCAGGATTGTTAGTTCTTTGCTTTAATACAGCCTGTATGAGCGAAACTAATATAGTCATGACCAAGAACGGTAAGAAAATTACGATTAATGAAGATTCTATCGAACGCACGCTCGCTTTAAGAAATAATCTTCGTTCTCTTGCAAAGGTTCAGCAAATCCCTAATTTAACTTTTGGAGAAATTGAATTAACTAATAATAAAGCAGGTATTACCTTAAACTTGCATCTAAATAAATATACTAAAAATTTAAATCTCACGGAATTAAAAACAAGTTTTACCTCTATGCTCCATCATCAATTTTGTATAGAGGATAAATTACAAAGCAATCTTACTGATACCTTTGATAATGGTAGATTTATTAACTATACCCTAATTGATCGCAATAATGATGTTGTCTCAACTATTGAGGTAGATGATAGTTTTTGTGCTAGTCATGAACAAAACATTGCACGTAACTAATTGATTTTTCACAATAAGCGCAATATCTGAATACGAGCAAACAAAAAACATCTAAAAAGGGCACTCCATTTCGGAGTACCCTTTTCTTTTTTGCCTACGGAGAGTATAGGACTTTCCTACTATAAAACACTATCTAATATTTAAAATACTATCCATTACAGTATTATTAACTTCTAAGGCACGTGAATTTGCCTGATAATTTCGTTGTGCTGAAATCAATTCCACAAGCTGTGATGCTAAATCGGTATTAGATGCCTCTAATGCTGATGACTGAATAGAGCCTACTGTACCAACATTTGCCTGTGAAGGAATAGCAGTTCCTGATTCTAAAGATGCTCTCCAACTTGTATCACCTACCTGAGTTAAGCCTTGAGGATTAGAGAAATTAGCCATTGCCACCATACCTAAAGATACGCTAGTACCATTAGAGTAAGATGCACTTACTAAACCTTTATCATCAATTTCAACACTAGTAAGCTGACCTACGGTTGAACCATTTTGCCCAATAGAATCAACTGAGAAAGTTGTACCACCGAACATATGAAGTTCATCAAAAGCAAATTCAATTACTTGTGTCTGATTTGCCCCAGCTGGAATTACACCTGCTCTATCTACACCTTGACCTAATTCAATAGTGTTAATACGTGCTGGAATCATACCTGTGATATTATTGTTAGCATCAGTTTTTATATTACCTTCGCTATCAAATACTAATGTTGCACAGCTTAAACCATCAGGACAAGTTGCACTCATTGGAGAACTTGCATCAAAATCAATAGTCTCCCCCCCTTGGATGTCTACTGGCTTATCGTCAATAAAGACAAACATACGCCAGGTATTAGCACCTGTGGTGTCAGTTTCATTGGCATTTTCCTGGTCGGCATCTTTCACAAAGTAATATGTTGCGGTATGAGACTGACCTAAAGAATCGTAAATCTTAACAGATGTTGAAGCTGCAAAGGTATCTGAATCATTTGGATCAAAAGCTCCAACATTTTGGTAGTCAGCATTTGCTGGTAAAGTCATTGAAGATTCAACAATAGTAGTTTCTTCTGGAGAACCTGCAGTATCTGGAATCTTTAGGGCATGAGTTGAGTCTAAGCTTATAGACTTAACAGTACCATCGGCATTTACATCATAAACTTGTAAGTAACTGCCTTGACTATTAGTTACATAACCTTCTTCATCACATCGAAAAGCGCCTGCTCGAGTATAAGTTCTATCTAAAGAATCACTATCTGGTGATAATACAAAGAAACCATCACCCTTAATAGCTAAGTCTAAGGTATTAGAGGTAGTATTAACAGAACCTTGGGAAAACTGTTGGCTTACAGATGCTGTTTGTACACCATTACCAACTAACGTTCTAGTATCGGTGTAAATAGAACTTGAATAGACATCCGAGAATTCTGCTCGTGATCCTTTAAAC
Organism: uncultured Succinivibrionaceae bacterium; assembly: GCA_944393045.1. Lineage (GTDB taxonomy): Bacteria > Pseudomonadota > Gammaproteobacteria > Enterobacterales > Succinivibrionaceae > HGM20899. The sequence continues at coordinate 41,639 of CALXYT010000002.1, forward strand.
CCGATAGTATTAACGTTGGCGATATTATTAGCTGTTACATCTAAATGCTTCTGGGCTGCATTGATACCACTAATTGAAATATTAAGTGACATACCTTCTCTCCTTAAGTTGTCAAATAACAATATAATTCATTCATCTTTGCTAATAACATAGCAATAGCTATGCCACAGTTAAAAACAGGCAAAAATGGCAGTTTTTCGTTAAGCAGATCATGTTTTTAAGTTTTTTTTCGTAAAATCTAAGAGTTTTTTAGTCTCCTTATAAAAAAGACGTCAACTTTTCTCCAAAGATGACATTTTTTTGCCATGATAAAATTTAATGGCAATTTTAAAGTCCTAAGGCAAAGTGGCAAAATAATGACAGTAAAAAACTTAAGGAGCAATAAAAAACGCAGGTTTAAAAAACCTGCGTCTTTAAGGGAGAAATCTTTACTAAAAACTACTTACCCAAAATTCTTCACCTCACTAACACTCATAGTACCCCCACCTACAAGATTTAAAATACTATCATTTACCCCATTGCCTAAAGTAACACTAGTAACCTTACCATAGGCAAATACTGATAAATCATTATTTACACCATTTTGACGACCATTTACTGAGTAGGTATAATCACCAGGTGGTACGGTCTCACCAGAAGAATCGGTACCGTCCCAGTAAAGATTTAATTCCCCTTCACCACTACCAATATTTATAGTATTAACTACTGCCCCAGCCTCATTGGTAATAGTAAGAACCATATCTTCTGCACCATCTCCTGCATCAATAACAAACTGAGATGACTGAACGCCATCAAAGTAACCAGTTGCTGATGATAATCTTACCTCAGTACCTACCATACTTGAGGCCATTAAAGCCTGCTGCGAGGTAAGCTGTGATGATAAGGAATCAATACTGTTATTAATGGTGGCTAAACTATCAACCATATTAAGCTGCGCAAGTTGTGAAACCATCTCAGCATTTTCCACAGGTTGAGTAGGATCTTGATAAGAAAGCTGCGTGGTAAGCAAACTTAAAAAGTCCTCTTGGCTTAAAGCATCATTACTTTTTTTAGTATTAGCCTGAGATGCCGCATTACTCTCTACAGTATTAAGCCCTATGCTTTCATAAATAGATGACATAAATCAATCTCCCTACAACACTTTAGCTACTCTTACCTAGTCTTAAAGTTTGTAATAGCATCTGTTTAGCACTATCTGCTATTTGCACACTCGTCTGGTATGAACGGCTAGCGCTTATCATATCAGCCATTTCTTCCACTGGATTAACATTTGGTTTATAAATAAAACCATCACTATCAGCTAATGGATGATTTGGCATATATTCTCTGATAGGATCTAAAGTAGATTCTATCACATCAAGCACCTCAACTTTTGCACTACCTTTATCATTAGCACCATTTAAAGCATCGGCATAAACAGTGGAAAACACTGGTCTGCGTGCTTTATAAGTTTCATTGGCACTTGAACTAACAGAGTCAGCATTTGCTAAATTAGATGCAGTAGTGTTCAATCTTAGTGATTGAGCTGACATAGATGAACCTGCAATATCAATAACATTAAATAAGCTCATACCTTATCTCCTATCTTACTCACCAGCAATAACCTTTCGCAAACCATTTATCTTGCCATTTAAAAACTCAATGGTAGTCTGAAATTCCAGAGTGTTTTGCATATAAGCCATTCTCTCGATATTTACATCTACGGTATTGCCGTCACCAGTATCTGGTTGGTAATTTTGGCGGAACATTATTGCCGAATCAGTACCGATATTGCCGATATCAATATGTTTCACATTAGTTCTTGCGATATTTGTGCCAGAACTTAGACTCTCCTGAGCATTTTTAAGAGCGCTCTTAAAATCTAAATCCTGGGCTTTATAACCCGGAGTATCGGCATTTGCAATATTAGATGCCAAAAGCTCCGCACGTTGAGTCCTTACCTTTAAGGCATGTTCATGAATACCAAACATTGAAGCTGTTGAAAAAGCCATAGCCAAACTCCTGTGTCAATTTTATGACTTATCTATAATAGTTAAGGGTATTATTTCAAAAGACGTGCCAAGATATTAGAAAACAGCTATTACCAAAATAAGAAAGGAAAAAAGTGAAGAATAAAAAATAAAAGAAAGATGCCAAAAAACGGAAAGAAAGCAAAGAAGATGAAATAATAAAGCTCTAAAGACAGCAGTAAAGCATTTTTATATTTTTATATTTTTATACTTTTCTCTTTAGAATTAAAAAATTAGTTTATACGTTTAAAGACGATGCCTGGATTGCATCTAATCATCTCAAAGTGCTTATTTTCATGGGTGATATATTCCGAACTACCTAAGAATAAGTAACCGCCAATATATAAACTTTGCGCAAAAGCGTTAATGATTCGTTCTTTTACCTCAGGCGCAAAATAAATAAGCACATTACGACAAAAAATAATGTCAAACTTTCCGAGTATCGCAAAATTTGATAATAAATTTTGTTGCTTGAAAATCACCATACGTCTTACTTTATAATTTAAACGCATAGCAGATGGTCTGTCAGCAATCGGCTCAAAAAACATCTTCTTACGTTCAGGAGACAAGCCTCGAGATAGAGCTAAAGAATCGTAAATACCTTCACGACAAATATTAAGCATAGAATCTGAAATATCTGTACCTAATATTTCAATTTTTGCAGGATTTACTAACGTGGTTCTACTAGCTTGCTCTAAGACTGTCATAGCAATAGAGTATGGTTCCTGCCCTGAAGAACTAGCTGCTGACCAAATACGAGTTGGACGAATCTTACCTGCATATTCCGGTAAAATACGCTGCGCTAATATATCAAATGGATAGCCATCTCTAAACCATAACGTCTCGTTGGTAGTCATTGCATCAATGACAGAACTTTGTAAAATACGATCATGTGAATTAATAGTTCGATCTATCAAGTCGTCAATAGATTTAAAGTTAAATTTGCCAACTAATACAGATAGCCTACTTCTTACCAAGTACTGTTTGTTATCACCTAAAACAATACCACAGTTACGTGATAAAAACTCACAGAACTGTTGGTATTTTACATCTGAAATAGCGCCCAGTACCAATTCATGGTCTGCCATTTAAATCCTCAATTGTTCTACACCTAAGAAGCATTATATTAATTTTAATCTGCCAACAATGCAATTTCAATAAATTATTACATCAGCTCCTTTACTGCATTAGCTAAATCATCCGGATTGAACTTTGCTATGAAATTATCAGCCCCTACTTTCTTAACCATTGCCTGATTAAACACCCCACTTAAAGAGGTATGTAAAATAACTTTAAGCTTGTTTAAGTCTGAATTATTTCTAATGCGCGCAGTTAAGGTATAACCATCCATTTCAGGCATTTCAATATCAGAAATTAATAACCCGATCTGATCGCCAATAGGACCTTGTGTTGCTAGTTCACAAAGCTTATCGTAAGCCTCTTGTCCATTATTAACCAATATAGCCTCAAGACCAATAGTTTTTAATGCTCTTTGTACTTGTCTACGAGCAACAGAAGAATCATCTGCCACCATTACTTTACGTTTTGGTTTATCTGGATTGCTTTCAACTTGCTTAGTTTCAATTTCCTGCTTAACATTTTCAAGAATTTGTTCACTAACATCAGTTCTAACAGGTGAAATTTCATCCAGGATTTTTTCCACATCGAGAATTTCCACTAACTGCTTATCAACTTCAGTTACTGCTGTAAGATAATTTACCTTACCCATGCCATTAGGTGGTGGTAAAACCTTAGTCCAATCAAGGTTTACAATTCTTTCAACCCCACCTACTAAGAAGCCTTGTACTGAACGGTTATATTCAGCAATTATAATAAAGCCCTTTTCGACATCATGGTTCATCTTTCCGCCAGTTGCCAAACCTAAATCGATAACAGAAATAGTCTGACCTCTGATATGAGCAACACCTCGCACAAAATTATGGAGTTTTGGCATAACTGTTAAGCTTGGGCATGGTAAAACCTCTCGCACCTTAAAAACATTTATACCATAGAGCTGAGTATTGCCAGGTAACTTAAATAACAATAACTCTAAACGATTTTGACCAACAAGTTCAGTTAGCTGATTTACCGAATCTAAAACACCTGCCATAGGATACTCCTACCAAAGACATTCAAAAAATTTAGCTCTTTTCAGATACTTTATTATAAAATATATTGTACACTACTATATAGCATAGCAAAATTTATTAGCTTATACGTACTAATAAGCTCACAAATCCAATTTAATCCAATAATCATAAGTAGAAAATTAGCATATGCCTCGTAATTTTTATAAAATTTTCAGAACAATGTTAACAATATCAAATCTTTTGCGCATAATTTTAGCGTTAGGAGCTTTTTACTTGCCAATTGCCAGTGCCAATACAGCAGTCAATAATGAAGCTTTAAGCGCAAATACGGCCAATACCCCAGCTCTTGCCGATGAATCATATCTAAGGGAACTTGAGGAATTGGCTGAAGAATATGTACGTGGACATATTGAGTTACTTGAAGATGAGAAATTGGAAATTGAAGTTCGCAAACTTGATAATGGTAGATTAGTTCCTATTTGTGAGGGGAATTTAAACTTAACTGTTGCAAGTGGCAAAATTAGAAAAAATAATACTATTAAAGCCCAATGTATCAGTGCCACTACCCCATTTACTCTTTATATTGTAGTAAAAGCAATAGTAAAACGCCCTTTTGTTACTGTAGTAAACCAAACTCCTAAAGATACTATCTTGGAAGAGAGCAATTTAACGCTTGATTACCTTGATAAGTACCTTGATAGAGGTAATAATTTTACCGATATAAATCAGCTTATTGGCATTAAAACCAAGCGCAATCTTAGACCTGGACAACCAATCCAGAAAAATCAAGTTTGCGTCGTTTGCAATGGCTCACTTGTTACTATTGAGGCAGCTAATGAGCAAATAAGTGTAAAAACTGATGGAGAAGCTTTGCAAGATGGAACATTTCACGACAAAATCAGAGTACGAAATCTAAAAACTGGTAAAGTGGTCCGAGCAATTGTTATAAATCCAAATTTAGTAAGGATAACTCTGGACTAATCAGGCTTTTAAAAAATAAGCAAAAAATTTCTAAAGTTTTGGCGAATATGTCCGATATAAAGTTATACAAGAGAGATATATAAAATTCCAGTAAGGATTTTTAAGGAACAAGGTGATTCACATGGCTATCGATAATGTAAACCAGAACAAGCAAAGCGTGAATAACTTGTCTAGCAACAAACTTCAGACTGCGTATCAGCAAGAGATTACTAATACCCAGCAAGCACTTAAGAGTCAGCAACACGCTAATGTAGAGAAAAAAGCTCCAACTGGTGGCGCTGAACAAGTAGTGCTTACTGATACTGCAAAGAAACTTAATGCTGCTCAAGATAAAGCTAAAAATTCAAGTGGCATTAACTCTGAGAAAGTTAGTGCCATTAAGAAAGCATTAGCTGAAGGCAATTATCAAATAAATTATGAACGTGTTGCCGACAAGATGATTTCACAAGATAGTGTTTTATCTAGTATTTTAGGATAAACATTATTGAGCAATAGTTGCATAAACCCACAAACCACATTAAACTTTTAATGTGGTTTTTGTGCTCTCCTTAAGGAATATAATATGGCAGAACGTGCGATCATTGAAATTTTAAAAGCTCAAGATAATCTGTTAATAGAATTAAGTAAAATCTTGCAGGAAGAATTTGCCCTATTAAAAGAACGTAAAGCTCTTGATTTACCGAGTTTAAATGAACGCAAATCTAAATGCCTTATCGATTTACAAACTAATGATCAATCCTTAAAAATTCACTCCCAACGTGCTAGACTTGGGCAGGATTTACTAAAAATAAAGAATATGCTTACCGATAAACTTAAAGCTTGCCAAGAACAAAACGATATAAACGGAAGGTTAATTGAATTAAATCTCGCAGCTAATCGTAGACTTGCCTCAGCACTTATCCAGATTCGTGATACCTCAACTATGACCTACGATGATAAGGGCAATAAAAATGCCTTACGTGGTAGGCATTTGAATATTGATGCCTAAAATTAAGGTTTAATAAAATTATAAACAATAAAGGTCAAGTTTAAGCTTGACCTTATATTATTACAAGTTCTGTTTTATCCGTATTTTTAAATTATAAAGCCCCACGCAAGTTATATAAGTCATATAACACCCTACTATCAAGCTCAAGCTCTGTTACATAAGTATTATTAACCGGATACGTTCTTACTACTCTTGCGCCTTTAATAATCCCCGCAGTTCTTGCTTTTAGCTTATCACTTAGCTCAATATTATCACGCAAAGAAGTATCAGCAATTAGTGTCTGCCCATAAACTTGTTCACTTAGTTCTCGATAAGCATCAAGCTTAGAAGCACGCATAGCCTGAATAGTTCTATCATCATTGGTAGGTCCTTTCTGACGAGAAATTACTGCATAACCTGTGGCACGTAAAATCGGAAATTGATCTGGTTTAGTTACATTATAAACTGTACTATTACTAGCACTACAACCTACTAATACCACTAATATTCCCATAATTAGTAAAATTGCTTTAGCCATAGTACTTCTCCTTAATATCTATCATATTGGCTCTGTGTGCCAATATCTCTAACTAACTTGTCCCCCATGCTAAAGGTAGTAGCAGGATAAATTAGTGGAATGGAACAAGGTTTATGACAATTAGTTTTACTAGCGCCAGGAAATTGACACGGAGGATTATTCTCGCCATAAGTTCTTGCGCAAGGAGCGTTATTATCACTTACCTTGGTCAATACTTTTTCAGAATTTTTGGTTGTGTTTTTTGTTAAAACGTTGCTATTAGCTGATTTCTCAACCTTACCAGCAGGTTTTAAAACTTTAATGTTCTTCTTGGCTTTAGCATTATTCTCTGAGTTACCTACAAGGTCTGCTTTACTTATTTGCTTAGCTCTACCTTCTTTAGTAATTTTTTTTGGGTGTTTGCTATAATCGATAATGCCATATAAATTACAAGTATTTGTATAGCTTCTATAACACTCAGGTAAATGTTCTTTTGGGATAAAAACCTCTGCTGAGGCCTCAACCATCGAAGTCTTAAGATTTACTATACGCCCATAAAGCATTACTCCTCTTTCAGAGAAGCTCATAGTTCCTGTTAGTACACGACTGACTTTTGCCTTAGTGGCAAGTTTTTGCCAGTTGCGGGAATAAACGTAATCACCGTTTTTTGTTACCTCTAAAAATCCAGTAAGCTTATAATCTACTACGGTAAACCCCTTATTGTGTAAGGAGCTAACAAAGATTTCAGCTAATTCCCTACCTAACCAATCAGTACGCTCTAAAGAATCAACATCAACCATAGTAGCAATAGCAATTTTATCGATAAATGCTGTTGGTGGAATAGTTGCTGTTAAATCCTCAACCAGCTTTTCTCCATAGGCTCTTAAAGCAGGTTCCTCACTAACCTTAGTAGATGTTTGAGGCTTTATAGTAGAAGTATTTGATGTAGTACTACACCCTTGAAGTAGTATTGCCATACTAATAATAGTAATACCGAGCAAATTAACAATTTTCATCTCTCGCCTCTATCCATTTTCTAACAACACATTCATGATGTGTTAAAATTTTGTCACCAAGATGCATGGTATACATAATGCAATCCTTATGCCTAAATGAAAGACTGCGAGAAAATGCTTATGATAAAAATTATTATTCTGCTCTTTACCCTTCTTTACGCTTCTTTATCCTACGCGCAATGGTTTGAAACTGAAGGGACGGCACAAATTAAAAATGGCGATGTAGCATTAGCACGTACTAAGGCAATAGAAGAAGCTTTAAGACAGGCGATGCTAGAATCCGGCTCTTTTATTACCAGTGAGCAAGAAATTTCTAATGGGGCTATAAGTAAAGATAACTTCAGCTTAAGCTCCTCAAATGACGTTAAGCAATATACTTTAGTTTCTCAATCCCAGAAAGATAACTTTTTAACAGTAAGGATTAGGGTTTTTATCGATAATCAATTTAACTTATGCTTGGGAGAAGCTTATCCTAAGAATGTCTTACCTATTCTTTTTACTTATGACCTTAATCAATTTCAGGAAAGTAGTTATAGCCTTACCGATTTAAATGCAGAAATTACTCGTGCTATCACTTCTAAGCTTAATACCAAACCTCGCCTTAATGTTTTAGGGTACTATAATAAAAACTTAGGTCTTGATCCTATTAGACTTAATCCTAATAAAGATAAGTTTCATAAGACTCTGCTTGAGCTTGCCTTGACCAAGGATGCACAGTTTATTATTTTAGGGATTATTAGAGATATCTCCACCCGTCAAAGAGAAGGATTGTTAAACTCCTTTATGGACAATGAAAACAGAGCACTTGCCTTAAGTATTTATGTCTATAATGCTCTTTCTGGGTCTTTAGTTTATAGTAATGACTATAGTGGTGATGCCCCCTGGGATAAAAATATTACTAATGCTAAATCCTCAGTTTTTTGGGAGTCGCAATATGGTAAGTTAGTTACTACCATCATAAATGGCATCAGCAATGATATTGAAAAAACTTTAACCTGCCAAAAACCAACTGGCATTATTTTAAAAGAATTAGATGAAGGAGCATTTTATATTAACCTTGGCAGTAAAAACGGTATTAAACAGGGAACAAGGTTCTATATCGACCATAATGCCTCTTTTGTAGATAATTATGGCAATGTGCGTTATAGTAAAAAACGCAGCAGAACTATCTTGAAAGCCATAAGCGTTGATCTAAATACTGCTATTATTAAACCTTTGGCTGATAGATCAGGTAATATCCAAATTCATGATCTTGTTTTTATTGAATAGTTTAAAAAACACCAAGAGACAGGAGCGTTAGAACCGTAAATCTAAAGAGCGCAAAATAGCAACTAAAGCGCATAACTACTAAAAAAAATCTTTCATAAAATAAAAAAGCAGCTATAATACGCTCCTATGATCTCCTCATAGTTAAATGGATATAACGAGCCCCTCCTAAGGGCTAATTACAGGTTCGATTCCTGTTGGGGAGGCCATTACTAATCTCATTACATCTTTTCCTTTTAAAATAACGCCTTTTTCTCTTATCAAGCAATCATTTCTTTGCGCAAGTTGCTAATAATCGCTACAATTTACTTAGCTACTCCAAAAACATACGCTAACAAACAAGGAACGTTATGATTGGAATCACTAATTATATTAAGCATGATTTAGAAGGTATTTACACCGCAGAATTACTCCGGGGTGGCATAAGCATGCTGTGCGCAATTGTTATTAGCTCCTTAGTAGATTTAAAAGAAGCGCAAACTTATATTCTCATAGTTGCACTCTATGGTCTTAGACCGATAACCCACGCTCCTTTTTTTAAACGCTTAGGCTTTATGATTTTAAGCCTAATGTTATTATCACTTACTTTACAAATTAGCCTTTATTTAGGGCAACAAAAACTTTACTTTTATGGTGGTATATTGGCAGTAATATTTTCTTGTTTAACAGTTTATGCCTTAGCACGTAAACCCATGGTATCTGGTACTATTATGTTTATGAGTGTCTTTGCTATTATTAACTTTGGCATGGGGGTTATTGATACGGAGCATTTAATTACCCCACTACAACTACTTTATGCCTCAATCTATGGCAGTATAAGCGTATTAATAGCAGTAATCTTAGTACCTATGATTCGTTTTCATTGGTGCTTAATGATAAATCATTGCTTTTATAGTCAATTAAAATCATTTAGTAAAATCATGAGTCACGATGATTTTTATGAAAGCTTTACCGATTTACCTGAATCTCATAAAAATAAAATCCTTATGCATCAAAGCTCACTAATGAATATTACAAGTTTTGTGCAAGATAAGGTACGCTTAAATTTATATCTACATATTCTTAATGGGCTAATGCTTATTTGCTACTGGCCATCAACCGCCTCTGATAAAACACATTTAAAAACTATCAATAACATTAGATCAGCAACTTTTACCCAAATCTATCATCTCTTAGATGCTAAAAAAAGCAAACGAGCAATGCGCATAGCTCAAATAAAATTATTTATTACTGATTTACAAAAAATTCCTTATGGGGAGTTTTGTAATGGAGAGATGATACGCTTAACTATCGATGTGCTTGAAAGCTTAATCAGCATCACTACAATCGATAATAAAAATAAAGCAGTTAAGGCTATGGAGTAATTATGAAACACTATAAAACTATTTTTAGCAATAAACTTAGTGCCAGTAATGCTATCCTTGCCTGTCAAATTATCTCTATGGCAGTATCTATGTTATTAGCTCTTATTATTGCCTATCTTTATCCTGTGGATCAGAGCTTTTGGATTCCTCTTACAACATTTTGTGTATGCCTTTATATAAGCACTCCTTTAACTGCTTTACGTAGGACTATTCATCGCATTTTAGGGAGCATTTATGGGGTAATTTTAGCAGGCATCATCTGTCTAATCTTTACCACACCTTCTATGCATTTACTGTTTTTAGTAATCTTTGCGGCTCTTACCCTCTGGTCAAGAGCCTTTGTGGCACTTTATTATCTTTTTGTGACCTTTATGACGGCATCAGTAATAATGCTTTTGGCAATTTTAATGCGCAATACTGATTTAACACCTGAGTACTTAATATATGAGCGACTTATTTTTACCTTAATCGGCGCCTTAATAAGTCTTATTGTCAGTATGAGCATTATGCCATCTTTAGAAAGATTAGATATGCTAAAAACTTACCGCCATTACTTAAGTAAATTTATTCTTGAATATAAACAAATACTTACTCTCTCTAAAATTAGTCAAGATGATAATTACCATCTCCTTACGGCAAGAGTATATCAATCAAGCCAAGTTTATACCGAAAAGCTTCCCTTATGGCGTTATGCTCTAATTTTTAATCGCTTTATCTTTCGTGGGCTTTCACGATACCTTCATCGCATTCATAAAATGCGTATCCAAAACTGTATTATCGCCAAAAGCCTTACGACTATTACCCTATCAAGTAAACCTCAAGAGTTACTACATAATAATTTTCTAGTAACTAAAAGTATTGTCGCAAACCTTATAACCCTTAATGCTCGCAAGGCAAATAGTAAACTTATTACCTTAAATCAAATAAATGAAGAATTTATTCAATATGTAAAAAACAATCCTAAGGAGCATAATCTTATTACCATAGCTCTTACCCTTAAAGAGCTACAAGAGGATTTACATCACCTAGTCAATGGGGCATTACAACTTTACTTATCATATAAATACAATATAAAAAATTGAAATATATATACCTTTAAAACTTAAAAATAAGGTACAATCGCTTAAACTCGATTAACTATAATTATAATTATGAATATTTAAGGATAATCAATGAAAGTTGCATTCTTATTAGTATCCGCAATAATTCTTGCAGGTTGTGCATCAAATACCCCTACCTCAGGTTCAAATGAGATAGAACTATCATCTCAAGCAAAAGAAATTTTATCAACCGAGCCTTCAATTGATATTACAGTAGCGGCTCAGTCGCTCTCAGCTTGGCCTTACCAAAAAAAAATGCTTACTTACTCACTAATCGCTAAAGATCCTTTGGTTCCTGTAAAAGATAAAGCAACCCTTAAGGCTTGGCAAAAAGTTACCGAAGAAAAAATTATCAACACCCTTAATTCCTTAGGTCTAACTTATATGGAAAATGGTAAAGGGCGTTTTAATGTAACTTATGGTTTAACTCCACCATCAGAAGCTAAGGAAGTCTCGGAAGAGATGTTTAATGATATCGGGCTCACCACAGGTTCTACCACTCGAGGCAGTGCTACAAGCATTGAAGTAAGTATTAAAGATAGAAGAAGTTTATTCCCTATTTGGTCAGGTGCTGTAAGTGGCGAACTTGATAAACCAGTAAAAACTGAAAAAACCCGTAAACGTATTGTTTATTCACTCTTAGATACACTTTTTAATAAACTACCTGTGGCAACTGAATAACAGTTTAGCAAAACCCGAGTAACTCGGGTTTTTCATACATTGCTTTTGGTACAATCTTTTAGCACCCAATTATTACTCAATTTCAGCTTCTTTATCTTTGTCTTTGTCCTTATCTTTTTCAAGATTAGCTAAAACATAATTGGTAATGGCGCCATAAACTTGAGTGGCAATATTTTTGATATAACGAAGGTGTCTAGTAACTGCTACTTTTGATAACTGAGCTACTATATTTTGCAGAGCCTCTTCATTATTGATAATCGTTTCTTTATGTAAAAATAACGCAAGAACAATATCAGCGTAATTATTCTCCACAAAGTTATAATGTACAGGTTTTTCAAGAATTACTAAAATGGCGCATTCCTTAGCCTCATCGGGAATAACACAGTGTGGCATAGCAAAGCCATTAGCAATATAGGTACTACCTATGTTTTCACGTAGGATTAATAACTCTATTAAATCTTTCATAGGTAGCTGAGTTTTTACAGCCGCTTTTTTGGCTATTTCTTCAAAAGTTTTTTTCTTACTATAACAAAGGACAGGGCTAAGCACACTGTCCTTTGAAAGAATTTCACTTAATACAAAAGCCATAGAAATTAGTTAGTTAATTTTTCTTTATGCTTAACTAATTGACGTTCTAGCTTATCTACTAATGTATCAATAGCAGCATACATACTTTCTGCAACTGAATCAGCAAATAATTCATCTCCCTTTACTGAAACCTTAGCTTCAGCTTTCTGATCTAAGTTTTCAACTGTAAGAATAACATTAATAGATTTAATATATTCTTCAAGGCGCTTTAAATGATCCATCTTGTCTGTTACATAATTACGTAAGGCTTCGGTAACTTCTACATGATGACCAACGATTGTAATCTGCATAAGCACACTCCTAAAAAATCTTGAGAACCTCAGCTAGGTTCAACATTGTCATGTTCTATCTACAAGTCCATGACATAACATACTGTAATTAAATTCTAGGAGATAAATATCTTCTTAGCTAGTGAATTTTACAGGAAAGGTGATAAATATTCTCTTTTTTACTAAAAAAATGGATTTTCTGTTCAAATTTTACACCATTTAACTTTATTTCAACCGTGAGTTCATAATGCTAAATATTCAGCAAATTTTCCTATCTAACCTTAAACTCTTAAAAAAAACTACCCTTAACTTTAAGTATTTTGCTTTTTTCCCGAAAAGCTCTTGCTTAAATCAAAAAATAAGGTAAAATAGCTCTGGTCTTTGCCAGAATGGCGGAATTGGTAGACGCAGCGGATTCAAAATCCGCCGGTAGCAATATCATGAGGGTTCAAGTCCCTCTTCTGGTACCATAACAAAATCTTTCCCTAATCTAATAAATCACAGTTACTATCTAACTTAAAAATCAAGATTAAACTCTGCTAAAATTTTTTATCAGTAGATTTTGATAATGATATTCCTAATCAGGAAACCATAAAAAGCTATAAATAACTCGAAGAAGATTTAAAGAATCCTTAAAGATTAAAAATTCATAACTCTCTTTAAGAAATAAGGCATGATTTAAATAATAAAGAGGATTAAAGCGCCTAATATCTTGGCTCTGCTCCTTTACTTCATTATTACCTTTTCCCCTAAAAATATAGCAATATTAGCTGCTGCAAACTTCATTTACTAAAATTTCTTGCAAAAACTACCTCAAATCTTTAAATTATATCTTAGGTACAATCTTTTTAGCGTTACTATAAAGTTTAAGCACTTAGGTAGTTTTGCCAATCTTAAGCTTAACAACAGTATATTTACTCAAAGAATCCCCAATAATGAAAAATTGCTATTCACTCCTTATTTACGCCCTAAGTGCCCATATAGCACTTGCTAATGATATTCCTGGTAATAATTTAAATTGCATCGATTCCATTAAAGCCAAACATTTTGAGGTTGCCATGCAGCAATGTGAGCTAGAAACGGAAGAAGGCAATGCAGCAGCTGCTGAAATGCTCGGATATCTTTTTTTAGAAGGCAAAGGCGGGCCAAAAGACTGGGGATTAGCTAAAAGATATTTAGAGCAGGCAGTTAATCTTGGTAATAATAACGCCAACCGCTATTTAGGCGTTATTTACTGGAATGGTCTTGGGGTAAAAACTAATCATCAGCTTGCTCATTCTTATTTCTCTAGATGTTTAAGCTTTAGTAAAGGAGAGGATATCTCTTGCAGCGTGCAATATGCAAAAACCCTAAGCGCTACTTCTAACACCTTAGAAGATAAAATTCATGCCTTAGAAATTTATGAAAAACTCCTTGAAAATGAAGCTTATGAATATAGCTTCAATTATGCCAAACTTGCTCTTGCACTTAAGTATTATCAGCAAGCTTTTGAGTATGCTGAACTTTTTATACTTTGGGCAAAACGATATGGCGATCTGGCATCATTACGCCATATTTATATTGAAGCTGAACAAATTAGTGCGGAAGCAGCCAAAAACCTTACCGATGAAATGCTTACTACAGGTTCTAATAATGTTAAAAATAAAATCCAACAAATTAACCACTTAGCAAACCCTAATTATAAAACCGTGGAACTACAAACTAGATATAAACGCAGTCAAAAGAAGTAAAAACACTTATGAATTCAACCTCTCATCGCCTCTCACTAGCACCTATGCTAGATTTAACAGATAAACACTTTAGAAACTTATGTCGCATCATGTCTAAAGAAATGCTACTTTATACTGAGCTTACGACCACAGGTGCTATTATCTATGGTAAAAATGATTATCTGGCTTATGAAGATATTGAACATCCTATTGCCCTACAACTTGGAGGCTCAAATATTAACGATTTAATCATTTGTGCAAAGAAAGGTGAAGAATATGGCTATGATGAAATAAACTTAAATGTTGGTTGCCCTTCTGATAGAGTACAGAATGGATCTTTTGGGGCGATTTTAATGAGAACGCCAGCTCTGGTTTGCGATATGGTTAAGTCCTTAAAAGATAATGTTGGTATTCCTGTAACAGTAAAGATGCGTCTTGGCGTTGATGAACTTGACTCTTATGAGTATATTCATAATTTTATTGCTAATTTAGCCAAAGCTAATGTTGATGAAATCACCCTTCATGCTCGTATGGCTTTTTTAAAAACCATGTCACCTAAAGAAAACCGTGATAAACCACCATTAAATTATGAGCGTGTTTATAAACTTAAAGAAGATTTTAAAAATCTTCCTATTAGCATAAACGGCAATATAAACTCCTTAGATGAAGCATTAGCACATTTACAACACGTAGATGGGGTAATGATAGGACGAGCACTTTATCATAATCCATATATGCTAATTGATGCTGACGAGCTAATCTTCAATCACCCCGCCCAAAAACATAAACTTACACGCAAAGAAGTAATAAGAGCATTTTACCCTTATATAGAAGAGCATCTAGCAAAAGGCGGGCTTTTAAAACATATCTCCCGCCATCTTTTAGGGATGTTTACTAATATCCCTAATGCTCGAGCATTTAGGCAATATATAGCCCAGAACCATTATAAAGATAATGCTGGTATTGAAGTTATTGAAAATGCCCTAGTTCTCATTGATGAAGATTAGATATTAGTTTTTACGATCTACGGCGCAGTAAATAAATAGCAATAACCAATACCACCAAAGTTGGGAGCAAGGCGCCAATGATAGCAGGAACACCATAGAAAATAGTAAATGGGGCTAAAATTTCATTTGTGGCATAAAATGCAAAGCCTACCACTATACCTACTACAACTCGCGCTCCCATACTAGCACTACGAAGCGGCCCAAAAATAGTACTTGCCGCTAGTAACAACACAACTAGCGTCATTAAAGGCGAGATAAGCTTGCGATAAAAAGCAAGTACATATTTATCAACTTTTTGGCCATTGGATTTCATATACGAAATATAGCCATATAGATCTCGTATTGATAAATCGGCCGCATCTACCCCAACCGCCCCAAGTTTATCAGGCGATAATAAAATATCCCATTGCATTTGAGAAGTTTGGGTTGTGCTAATTTTTTTAGTGGTATAGTAAGTACTAGTAACATCTTTCATTAACCACTTATCTTTAACCCACCTACCCTCATTAGCTATATCAATACGCTCTAAAACTCTTGGTCTTTCTTGTGAGAAAGTATATCTACGAATATACTTTAAAGTGCCATCTGTAAGAACCTGGTTAATATTGATAAAATCAGTTCCTTCTTTAAACCAAATACCAGAGTTAGTAACGGAAACTTTACCATTAGTTACCGAACGGGTATAGTAATTCTCAGATTCAAGCTCTGCCATTGGTGCAACAAATTCAGCTATTAACATTACCCCGATAAGTAATGGAATTACTGCTTTACACGCACTCCACACAATACTTAAGCGAGATTTTGCCAGTGACTGCATAACAATAAGCTCACTAGTTGAGGCTAAAGAACCTAAGGCTAGCACCGTACCTAACAGCACCCCAAGAGGAAAAAACATTACAATTTGCCCAGGTACTGTATAGGCCACGCATATTAAGGCAGCCAGCATATCGTAAGAGCCACGTCCAACATTGCGGAGCTGATCAACAAACTTAATTAATGAACTTAACGCAACAAGCCCAATAGTGCAATAAAGCACCATGGTAACCACAACTTTACCAATATAACGATCAAGAATATTAAACATTCTTTGCTCCTGTTTTTTTAGCGAGCAAACGACTTACAAATTCAGTATCCATTAAATTTAACGGAATAGTAAATACTAGAGTATAAAGAACAGGAACTAAAAATATACCTGGAAACACCTCAAAATTCTCACGTGCAATACTAGATTTTAAGCCAAAAGCAAAAAGGTAATAACTAATATAAATGCAGATTGCAGGTAAGAATTTAGCAAAACGCCCCTGTCTTGGATTTACCATAGATAATGGCACTACCAGTAAAACCAGCACAAAAATACTGATAGGCTGCACTATTCTCCACTCCAGCTCTGCCATCTCAGCTTTAGTTTTTGCATTAAAAAGTTCTTTGGTAGATTTAGCAGAAACTTTTTCTTTACCAGAAACATCTGTTGCCTCAGGCACTAAAATATCATAACGATCAAAGGTGGAAATGCGCTGTTTATGAGCTAGCACCTGTTCCTCATAACTTATACCGTTTTTTAACGTAAGCCACATTAAATCATCTTTATCGTATTTAATCGCTCCTTCGCTAGATAAAGTAACGGTTGAGCCTATTTGTCTATTACTGTCACCTTTTTGAAAAATATAAATATCTTTACCTAATTGCGCATTAACATTGGAGTTACCATTACCTTCCGGATCCTCGTCGATATAAATGGTGCTATTCATTAAGTTGATAAATTTTCCACTCTCAAAACTCATTACACTAGGATCAGATTTGGCTTTATTGATTAGTTCTAACTGCTTAGCCTCACTCCATGGAGCTAAAAATAAGGAACAACTAGCATTAAGTAATGCTGTAACAAGCGCTAAAAAAAATACTACTGTAAGCAGGCGCATACGTGAATAACCAACTGAGCGCATTACTACCATTTCACTTTGAGAACATAAGCTACCAATAGTAAATAATACTGCTAAAAAGAGGGATAATGGCAACATAAAATTTGCCATAGTTGGAATAGAAAGGCTTAATAACTGCGTAACTAATTCAGTAGGAATAGAACCTCTAACGGCTCGAGAAACAAACCTAATAAAGGTCTGACTCATAAAAATTAGCATTAACACCGCAAAAATCGCAAACTGCGTTTTTACAGTATCCTTAAAAATATATCTTGATATAGTACTCACGTTTAACCGTTCTCAATTTTATAAAACTTAAGGCTTACAGATATTAATTCTACCATTATTCCTCTTTTCAAGCTAGATTGCATCATTCTTGAGTTCTGAAAATTACACCTATAAGCTTGCTACTAGCAAGCTTACCAAATTTAGCAGTAATTATAGCTTATTATCTATCTACCAAAGTCTATTTTAAACTATAATACTTACGAGTTGTAACGCTAAAGATTCTTTAGCATAAGTAACTTTATAGGTAAAAACATATGCAAGAATTAAAAAAACATATAATGGAACTTGATATCGCATCTTGCGTTCCTAATCTTTTAGCCCGAAAAATCACCTTCCCTCTTACCGATGATATTATTGTTTATATCGGCAGCAAAGATGATTGCCCATTTTTTAAAGAAAACTCTTCAATCACTTTAAAAGATGCTAAGGCCTTTTCTAGCAATTTACAAATTACTAAACAAATTGCTGATAATAAAGAGATCTATTGCGTAAATGTAGATGATAAACCACTATCCAACCAAGCGATTATAAAATTATGCCAAGCTTTAAGTAAAAAGCTCACTCCTAATAAGGAACAAAGCGTAAATCTTATCTTAGGTAATAAATTTTTTAGTAATCTTTGCTCGTTAGATGGGTTTATCGGGTATTTTCTTTATTCCCTACCTTTTAAAGATAGCCGCTTTAAAAGCGATGCTAAAGGCTTTACTCCAGCTTTTAAGGCAATTACTATCTCTTATGATAATGATTTACCTAAAAATAAAACTCTTAATTTAGAAGCTATTAGCACCATATATGTCAATACCCTCTATGTGCGTTTATTAGCTAACACTCCTTCTAATATTGCCACCCCGCACTTTTTTGCTAAAGAAGCAAAACTTTTAGCAAAAGAACTAAAAGTCAATGTGGATATTTTGAATACTAAAGCTTTAGAAGAAGAAAATTGCCAAGCTTACTTGGCAGTTGCTAAAGGTTCTAAGAATCCTCCTTATATGAGCGTATTAAGCTATGAAGGAAATCCAGACTCTAATGAAAAAGTAGTACTTGTTGGTAAAGGATTAACTTTTGATAGTGGTGGGATTTGCTTAAAACCTTCTGCTAACATGGACGAGATGATTTTTGATAAATGCGGGGCATCTTGCGTTTTAGGCGTCTTTAAAACATGCTGCGAACTAAAGCTTAAAGTAAACCTTAGTGTAATACTTGCCTGCGCTGAAAATCTTCCTGACGGCAATGCTTATAAACCAGGAGATATCTTAAAAACTCGCAATGGTCTAACTGTTGAGGTGCAAAATACTGATGCTGAAGGACGCTTAGTACTTTGCGATGCGCTAGATTATGCTAAAAAACTAAAACCTACCAAGCTTATTGATATTGCCACCTTAACAGGTGCATGCTGTATTGCACTAGGTAATATTTACTCAGGACTATTCAGTAATGATGAAGATCTTCTAGCAAAACTTCTAACTGCTAGCAAAGAAAGTAACGATTTAGCCTGGGCTATGCCACTTGGTGAACTTTATAAAGATAATATCACCCCTAATTTTGCTGATATCTCAAACAGCGGTCCTCGTTATGGTGGAGCATCTCATGCTGCAGAGTTTTTAGCACAATTTAGTACCAATATTCCATGGGCACATCTTGATATTGCAGCCACTGCTTGGCAAAGTAATGATCGCAAAGGCGCAACTGCAAGACCTTTACCATTACTAGTTGCTTTCTTACAAAATTTAGCTAAGTAACTTAAACGCTAAAGTTAGTACTTACTTTATAAGTTACACTAAGCTATCAGACTAAACCTTAATAATTTTTCTTAAGGTTTAGTCTATATAAGCCTCATCACCGCGTAATAATTCCATAAAAGTTAAAAGCTGCAAGTTATTAACCATGGAGACCTTTAAACCAGGAACCTTTTTTAGGTCCATAATTTTCTTAAGTCCTTGGGCTAAACAAGCTGGATCAATGCGGGCGATTATCTGCAAAACCTGCTTATCCTGTAAAATGGATTCCTCTTTCTTATAAGCCCCCACCTGAAATCTCATAGCTTCTTTTAGCACCTCAAAAAGTAGCGCAAAAGTTAATTCGGGCGATAATTTCTTATCAACCATTTGCACAAAATATGAAGGTAAGGCATTACGCAGTATCACATCATTAAAAGCCTTAACTGCATCTTTTAACTTTTTACCATCCTCTCCTTGAATAAACTCAAGCGCCTGCAATGGATTAAGCCCACTTACTAAAAGCTCTAAGGTATAATCATTAGTGGTATTCAGCTCTTTATTTAAAAAGACATTTAATTCACTTAAAGAAGGAGTGGTAATAGTAAGCTTCATGGTTCTACTTAAAATTGTAGGGAGTAATGATTTAGGAGAACCTGTTGAAAGCATAATAAACGAATTAGGAGGTGGTTCCTCAAGAGTTTTTAATAAAGCATTAGAAGCTTGCACCGTCATAAACTCGGCATCTTCAATAAGTAGCACTTTTCCATTAGCATTAGTAGCTGTGCCCTCAAGCATGGAGGTTGCTCCTCTTAAACTATCAACCCCAATACTTCTACCTTCTTTTTTTAAAACATAAAAATCTGGATGTGTTGATGCTCTAAACATCTCACAGCTATGACAGGTGCAATGAGCATCACCACCTTGAGAACATAAGTAATCACGTGCAATTTCATAAGTAAGCTCATTGGTACCAAGTCCTGAGCTACCACAAATAAGTAATGCATGTGATAAACGCCCTTGCGCTTTAATTTTTTGGTAAGCTTGATATGCTTTCTCTAACCAGCTGTGCATATAAAACTCCTAAGAGTATTTTCAATGCAAACTTTAACCTCAGCTAAAGGCTTGGAGGCATCAATAACCTTAAGATGCTCCGGATCTTTTTGAGCCTCAGTTAAAAATGAAGATCTAATTCTATTAAAAAACGCAATATCTTCTTTCTCAAAACGATCAAGCTCACCACGCTTTTTAGCTCTGGCAAGCCCAATTTCAGGCGGTAAATCTAAGACTAAAGTTAAATTTGGTCTAAAAGAACCTAAAACAATATTACGAATACTATCAATTAACGATCTATCAATACCTCGTCCTGCACCTTGATAGGCAATACTTGATAAATCATGTCTATCACCAATTACCACCTTACCACTAGCAATTGCAGGTTCAATCAGGCTCTTTATTAACTGATTACGTGCTGCATACATAAGTAATAATTCAGTTTTTGGATCCATTTGCTCTTTGCTATCTTCTTTTAAGATAGCACGAATTTTTTCAGCGATTAACGTGCCACCTGGCTCTCTGGTTCTTATAATCTTATCATCACTAAAACCACAACTACTAAAAAACTGCGCAACAGTCTCAACAGCAGTAGTTTTTCCAGCACCTTCACAACCTTCAATTACAATAAAGAGCCCTGACATGATATTTTCCTTATGGTTTTTGTTTATCTTCTTTATCTTGCTTAGTTAATAATGACTTTTTATATGCTTTAACATTTTGGCGATATTTATAGACGGCACGCTGATGTTCTTTAGCACTCTTACTAAAAACATGTCCTTTGCGACTATCAGGGCCTTCTGCCACAAAAAATAAATAATCCGTTTGCGCAGGATTTAAAGCCGCTATTATCGCCTCTTTACTTGGCATAGCTATTGGGGTTATCGGTAAACCGTCAATCTGATAAGTATTATATGCATTTTTATCTGCTAAAAAGCTCTTTAAAATCTTGCCTTTATAGCGATCACGCACCCCATAAATCACTGTTGGATCAGTTTGAAGCCTCATGCCTTTATTTAAGCGATTAATAAATACTGAAGCGATTATTGGGCGCTCGCCAGCAAGAGCTGATTCTTTCTCAACAATGGAGGCCATAATCAACGCTTCATACTCATTTTTATAAGGTAAATCTTTTGCTCGATCTATGTACTGCTTGGTTAAAAAATCTTCCATTGCCTTATTAGCTCGTTTGATAAGTGAAATATCATCATCGCCATAGCTAAAAGTGTAAGTATCAGGCAATAATAACCCCTCTGGATACTGATATTTAGAGTTTAATAATTTGGCAATATCATCATATGTAACATTTGGTGGTAACTTATGCACTAAATCTTTATTATTAGCAATAACCTCTAAAAAATCCTCAAGCGTACCACCTTCTACTAAGGTAATGTTATAAGACTTTTCTTTTCCGGAGACTAATAATGCTAAAACATCTCTTACGCTAAAACCTTCTTTAATTTCATAAGTACCTGTTTTTATTTGCGTTAATTGTTTATTCTTTTTTAACCAATAACGTAAAATATAATGATTTACTTTTCTAGTAAATAAATCATTTATCACCTTACCTGCTTTATCCCCAGGCTTAACCTCATATAAAGAAGCTTTACCTATATGCATCGATTCAAGGGTAGTAAGTTCTTTATCAACATACTTAACCCCCAAAAAAGCCCCTGCTACTCCAAGTAGCGTTAAAAACACTAAGGTATAGATATATTTTTTCATATCCGCTCTTTCTTATAATAAATTGTAATTATCAGTATTATCCAATAGCCTACCTATTATGCCATAAAGGATAATATAGATAAATCTAAATTACTTTAATGCTTTATACTTTTAGTGTTGACAGAATCAGTTTTTTCTTCCGAAGATACTTATAATCACGCAATAACTAAGCTTTTTGATGCAAAAAAATTACGATTAGAGTAAAATATTACTGTTTTAATAAACCTAAAACTAAAAAATTTAATGCTATAAAGCTTCCAAGTAATGAAGTAAAACTTATTTACCCTTTCTTACCTGGAATAATTGACAAGCATAAAATATTACATTGATAGCCCAAGCTATCACCCCTTCCTAAGAATTTCTAAAACGGGCTTTTGAAACAATCACAAGTCCTGTTAGTTTGTTTATACAAGAAGACAACAATGGAAAAAACGTATAATCCTGGTGCCATTGAACAGGCACTTTATAAAGTGTGGGAAGAAAAAGGTTTTTTTAAACCTAATATGGATGCATCAAAGCCATCATATTGCATATGTTTACCACCACCAAATGTTACTGGTTCTTTACATATGGGCCACGCTTTTCAGCAAACTATTATGGATATCTTAATTAGATACCATCGTATGTCAGGTGATAATACTTTATGGCAGGCAGGTACTGACCATGCTGGTATTGCCACTCAAATGGTTGTTGAAAGAAAGATTGCTGCCGAAGAAGGTAAAACTAGACACGATTACGGTCGTGAAGCTTTTGTGAGTAAAATTTGGCAATGGAAAGAGCAATCAGGTGGCACTATCACCAAACAAATGCGCCGATTAGGAACAAGCGTAGACTGGGACAGAGAACGCTTTACTATGGACGCAGGGTTATCAAATGCCGTTCAAGAAGTTTTTATTCGTTTATACGAGGAAGATTTAATTTATCGTGGTAAACGTTTAGTTAACTGGGATCCAAAGCTGCGCACAGCTATTAGTGACCTTGAAGTTGAAAATAAAGAAATCAAGGGACATATGTGGCATATTCGTTATATGCTGGCTGATGGTAAAAAGACCGCTGATGGGAAAGACTACCTTGTAGTAGCAACTACTCGTCCTGAAACACTCCTGGGCGATACTGCAGTAGCCGTAAACGCAGAAGATCCTCGCTATAAAGATTTAATCGGCGCTAAACTTATTCTTCCTTTAGTAAACCGTTTAATTCCTATCGTAGGTGATGAACACGCCGATATGACCAAAGGAACAGGCTGTGTAAAGATCACCCCAGCTCATGACTTTAACGATAATGAAGTAGGTAAGAGACACTCATTACCAATGATCAATGTCCTTACAGATGATGCTTGTATTAGAGATAAGGCTCAGGTATTTAATACTAACGGCGAAGAATCTGATGTTTACGATGCAACTTTACCTGCTAAATATTGTGGCTTAGACCGCTATAAAGCTCGTGATGAAATTGTAAAAGACCTAGATAGTCTTGGTTTATTAGAAAAAATTGAAGATCACGTGTTAATGCAGCCATATGGTGACCGTGGTGGCGTACCTATTGAACCTATGCTTACCGACCAATGGTATGTACGTGCTGGTATTTTAGCAAAACCTGCTATTAAGGCCGTAGAAGATGGAGAAATTCAATTTGTACCAAAGCAATATGAAAACATGTACTTCTCCTGGATGCGAGATATTCAAGATTGGTGTATTTCACGTCAGCTTTGGTGGGGGCATAGAATTCCTGCTTGGTATGATGCTAATGGTAAGGTTTATGTAGCTCATAATGAACAAGAGGTTCGTAGTAAATACCATTTATCTGATGATATAACTCTTACCCAAGATAACGATGTACTTGATACTTGGTTCTCTTCCGGTCTTTGGACTTTCTCAACTTTAGGGTGGCCTGATCAAACTAAAGAATTAGCTATGTTCCATCCTACTGATGTCTTAGTAACTGGCTTTGATATTATCTTCTTCTGGGTTGCTAGAATGATAATGCTTACCATGCACTTTATTAAAGATGAAAATGGCAAGCCTCAAGTTCCGTTTAAGACAGTATATGTGACTGGTCTGATTCGTGATGAAGAAGGACAGAAGATGAGTAAATCTAAAGGCAATGTAATCGATCCATTAGATATGATCGATGGTATTACCTTAGAAGGTTTACTTGCAAAACGTACTGGCAATATGATGCAACCTCAGCTTGCAGAAAAAATTGCTAAACGTACTAAGAAACAATTCCCTAATGGTATTGAATCTCATGGTACCGATGCTTTACGCTTTACCTTAACTGCTCTTGCCTCAACAGGTCGTGATATCAATTGGGATATGAAGCGTTTAGAAGGTTACAGAAACTTCTGTAATAAGCTTTGGAATGCCAGCCGTTATGCTCTTATGAATGCTGAAGGAAAAGAGTTATATCGCCCTAATAAGGAAGATTACACCATTGCCGACAGATATATTCGTGCCAAACTTGCCTTATGCATTAAAGATGTAAAACAAGCTTTTGCTAATTACCGTTTTGACTTAGCAGCCAATGCGTTATATGAATTTATCTGGAATGAACTTTGCGACTGGTATATCGAATTAACCAAGCCTGTATTATGGGATAAAAACCAAACAGCGACATTTGGTACACCTGCTCAGCGTAATGCAACAGTCTATAACTTACTTGAAGTATTAGAAGTAGCTTTACGTTTAGCCCATCCTATCATGCCATTTATCACAGAGGAAATCTATAAGGCAGTAGCTCCACTTGTTACCAATTACCAAGATGGTGATTCTATTATGCTTAAGGACTACCCTGCTGAGAATGACTATGAGGTAGATGAAGAAGCCTTAACTCAAATAAACTATATTAAAGAGTTTATTATCGCTATTAGAAACATTAGAGCTGAAAAGAATATTGCTCCTTCTGTTAAGCTTGATGCTATTATTCGTGGCGATAAGGCAGAAGCTGAGATCATTACCTCAAATCTTGACTTTGTAAAAGCTATTGCTAAGGTTAATGGCGTAGAAAGCAAGTCTGGAGAAGTTCCTCCTTCTATTGCTAAACTTGTTGGTAACTCTGAGGTACTTATACCTATGGCAGGGTTTATCAAGAAAGATGAAGAATTAGCTCGCTTAGCAAAAGAAATTGCCAAGATTCAGGCAGAAATTGATAAGGTAAATAATAAGCTCTCAAATGAAAGCTTTACTGCTAAAGCTCCAGCAAATGTTATCAAAACTGAGAAATCTCGTTTAATATCTTTCAACCAAAGCATGAAGAAACTGCTCGAGCAGCAGGAAGTAATAAGCAAGCTTTAAGAAAAAACTTTTAAGCATGTAAAAACCTAAGATAATCATCTTAGGTTTTTTTATTTGTTTATGCTCTTTTGCTAGCAAATCATTTATATTACTAGCAATCTTTTAGCCTACGATATTCTTTCTTTGACTTGAAGATGGAATATTAAGTGAGTCACGGTATTTAGCCACTGTTCTTCTTGCAACAATAATCCCTTTTTCTTTTAAAAGATCAGAGAGCTGACTATCGCTTAATGGCTTCATAGGATCCTCTTTGCTAACTAATTCCTTAATTAACGCTCTAATAGCAGTTGAGGAGAACTCACCACCCTGATCAGTATTTACATGACTGGAGAAGAAATACTTTAACTCAAAAGTTCCTCTTGGAGTATAAAGATATTTTTCAGTGGTAACTCTTGAGATAGTTGATTCGTGCATTCCTACTTGGTCTGCCACATCATTTAGCACCATAGGCTTCATGGCAAGCTCCCCTTTTTCAAAGAAGTCTTGCTGCTCAGCGACAATGCAACGGGCTACTTTTAATAAAGTTTCATTGCGTTTATTTAAACTTAAGATAAACCAATTAGCTTCTTGTAATCTTGTTTTAATAAACTGGGCATCACCTGCATTTTTAGCGTTCAGGCAAAGATTACTATAAGTTTCATTAATTTGTAATTTTGGAACTGCTTCAGGATTAAGATCGGCAACCCACTTGCCATCACGCTTAAATACTATTACATCAGGAATAATAAACTCACTTTTTTCATGTTTAATGCAATTACCAGGTCTTGGTTCAAGTGAGGTTATAACCTTAACAGCTTTCTTAAGGGTATCTTCCCTAACATTAAGCTTACGTAATAAAGCACGATAATCTTTATTACCTAATAACTCCAAATAGTTATCAATAATTGTCATTGCTAATTTATTAACAGGATCATTTAGGTCAAATTGCCTTAACTGAATTTGTAATGATTCCTGTACATTACGGCTAGCAACACCAACCGGATCAAAATGCTGCACAAGCTTAAGAACAGCCTCAATTTCATCTAATTCTGTTTCAGGATATTCTAAAATAACAGCTTTTAAGATATCATCTAGCGATTCAGTTAAATAGCCAGAATCATCTATCCCATCAATTATCGCCTCGGCAATAAAGTTATCTTTATCTGTAACATGCGTTAAATTTAATTGCCATAATAAGTAATCTTTTAGCTCCCAGGAGGTCTCTCCTTGATACATCTCGCTATCACCATCAAAAGCTTTACCAGCAATAGCAGTTGATGCGGAATATGAATCCTTCCAGGACTCAGCATTACTTGATTTATCAGGCATTTCACTATTAGGCAATCTATCAGGAGCAACTTGCGATAAGAAATCAGGAGTATCAGCTGTATACTTTTCTCCTTCTAAAGGTGAAGGGTCACAAGATGCTTCCTCGCTACCTTGATATGGAGCATCATCTTGCGAAATAGTGCGATCATTATTGAAAGGATTGAAATCATCATCTGCTCTTTCAGCAAACTGTTCACGTTCAGCCATAGCATCTAGAGATTCTAAATTATCGCTCTTAGAAGATTCATCAATCTCTAACAGGGGGTTCTTTTCAAGATTCTCCTGAATTTCAAGCTGTAATTCTTGAGTTGATAGCTGTAGCAGTCTAATAGCCTGCTGAAGCTGTGGCGTCATGTTTATAGTCTGGACATTTGCTTGACGAATATTAAGTGATGTTTTCATATAAAGTCCTTAGCGATAGTTACTAACTAAAGCGCAAAATTTTCGCCTAAGTAAACCTTCTTTACCAGTTCATTAGATAGTATATCATCAGGGGAGCCGTACGCTATCATATTACCTTGATTTACAATATAAGCTCGTTCACATACATCTAATGTTTCACGAACATTATGATCAGTAATTAATACCCCTATTCCTCTGTTTCTTAACTGCTCAATAATACCCTTAATATCTCCAACACTTATTGGATCTACACCTGCAAAAGGTTCATCGAGTAAAATAAACATAGGATCAGCTGCCAGAGCACGAGCAATTTCCACTCTTCTGCGCTCACCACCTGATAAGCTCATCCCGGTATTATTAGCAATATGCTCAATCTTGAATTCCTCTAAGAGAGCCGTCATACGTAAATATCTTTCACGTCTTGAGGTAATTTTTTTATTTAGCTCTAAGGCTCCGAGTAAGTTCTGTTTTACTGTAAGCTTACGCCAAATACTAGCCTCTTGTGGTAAATAACCCAGGCCATATAAAGCTCTTTGATCCATAGGCTTATGAGTAATTTCAGTATCATCAATAAAAACTTGCCCACCACCAACTTTTATAATGCCGACAATCATATAAAAGGAGGTTGTTTTACCTGCCCCATTAGGTCCAAGTAATCCAACTATTTCACCAGTCTTAACACTGATGCTTACATCATTAACTACCACACGAGATTTAAATTGCTTAAATAAATGTTCTGCTTTAAGTTCAGCCATATTAACAACTACTTTTACTTTTTATTAGATTTGCCACTTTGTTGTTTATTTGCATTAATTTGATTAGTTAATTCACTTGGAATAAATACTGTTGTTACACGCTTATTGGACTTACCACCAAGAGCTTCCATTTTCTCAGTTGCCACATTATAAATAATCTTTTCACCCTTTAAACTAGAGTTCTCCTGTTTAATTTCAGCATTCTTTTCCAAAGTTATAATCTGTCTAACAGGATCATAGGAAATATATAATCCCTGGGCTTTTACAGGCTTACCACTTTCCATAACTTGTACATAAGTTGCAGGAGTTCCTGATGCTTTAAGATCCTTAATTTGCCCGTTTTTTCCTCTAAAAATTTCCACTTTATTAGCAGTAATCTTAATAGTACCTTGTGTTATTACAACATTATCAATAAAGGTAATCTTGTCTTTATCAAGCTCCGCTGTCTGTTTATCAGATTCCACCACCACAGGTTTGGAGTAATCACTTTCAAGAGCAAAAGAGGAAGAATTAAGCAAGAATAATGTGGTAATAATACTATTTCTTAAAAGTGCCTGAATATTTAGCATGACAATCCTCATTTAATGTAAAATTTCTTGTTTTAGTATTACCACTAAAACCAACACCTGTATTAATAAAATCTTGACCAATCATCGTAACGCGATCTGGTGTTCTAACATCATTAGTAGTTAAATCAAATTCTAAAAAATCAGATAGAACCTCATGAACTAAAGCAAGTTTATTAGAATTTGTAAGCTTTACATTACCACTTAACATAACATTATCATCATTATTGATAATACCACTGTCAGCAGTCATGCGCCAAAATTCTCCCTCACCAGATGCGACCTCTTTTAAGGAGGTGTTTTCTTGATCTAATTGCGGAAAATATTTTACATCAGGCTTAACTAATTGCATAAGCTCAACATTACGGTAATATTCCACATTTTCAGCATTAACCACTTGATATAAATTACCATCAGCATTATAGACATAAGAGGTAAAACCTTCTGCCACAAATGTTGGCTTAGCCTCGAGTATACTATTCTCTATATTGCGATCTACTTGAGTAGACCAATGGTAAAAAAGATAGGCAGCGGCAAAAAGTGATATAAAAAAAACAGCTTTAATCATTATATGCTTGCTCCAAAGTTTGCAAGTTTACCATTTATCCAAAGTAGTAAATCACATACTTCTCTTACTGCACCTTTACCACCTGGATAGTGACAAATATAATCGGCGCTTTGTAATACAAAAGGATGGGCATCTAATGGTGCGATACTTAACCCCGCTTCTTTAAAAACCGGAATATCAATAACATCATCACCAATGTAGGCTACGTTTTTAGTAGTTAATCCTAAATCACTTACAATCTTATGCATATAAGGAACTTTATTTGTTACCCCTTGATATATATGCTTAGAACCTAAACTTTTTAAGCGATTTTCGACTATTTGTGAAGCTCTACCTGTTATTACCCCAAATTCAATGCCAGCATACTTAGAAATTGCGACAA
This sequence comes from uncultured Succinivibrionaceae bacterium, assembly GCA_944393045.1. Classification (GTDB taxonomy): domain Bacteria; phylum Pseudomonadota; class Gammaproteobacteria; order Enterobacterales; family Succinivibrionaceae; genus HGM20899. The sequence goes on from CALXYT010000002.1 coordinate 71,177, forward strand.
TACCAGCCCCGTCACGCACATTAAAGCTTTTTATTTCATCACCAGAATTTGTTAAATAAATAAAACCATCGCTTAACACCCCATCAACATCGCTAATAAAGAGCTTAATATCTTTGAGTTTTGCAAGTAACTCATCTGTTATTGGTCCATATGGTGAAAATTTATCAGCAATAAAAGTTTGGTCATTTGACATAATTACAACATTCCATGCTCTAATAAATCGTGCATATTAAAAGCTCCTATCGGTCTTTGATTTTCATCAATAACAATTAGACCATTGATTTTTTTATCCTGCATGATTTTTATAGACTCAGCAACTAACATCTGAGGTTTTACGGTAACACATCCTTGTTTTACAATATTCTCAATAATAGTATTTAATGAAATATCCTTATCAATTACACGGCGCAAATCTCCATCAGTAAAGACGCCAAAAAGTTTACCATCATCACCTACTACTGCCACCATGCCTAAGCTCTTGGTAGACATCTCAAATATCGCATCTTTAATACGTGTATCTTTACGTACTAAAGGAAGTTCTTGCCCTGAATGCATAATATCGATATTACGAGTAAGTAATCTTTTTCCTAAACTCCCACCAGGATGACTCAAAGCAAAATCTTGTGCGGTAAAACCACGAACCTCTAATAAAGAAACTGCTAAAGCATCACCTAACACCAAAGTTGCCGTAGTACTAGAGGTTGGTGCAAGATTTAATGGACAGGCTTCTTTATCAACCTTAAAACAAAGATGCACTGTCGAGTATTTGGCTAAGGTACTTTCATCAGAACCACTCATACCGATAATATCTATACCTCGGCGCTTTAAGATTGGCAGTATTGCTAAGACCTCTTGCGTTTCACCAGAATTTGAAATGGCGATAACTATATCATTTTTAGCAATCATACCTAAATCACCATGACTTGCCTCACCAGGATGTACAAAGAAAGCAGGAGTACCAGTACTTGCAAGGGTAGCTGCAATTTTTGAGGCGATATGTCCAGATTTTCCCATACCTGTGACAACAACTTTACCCTTACAGTTAATAAGCATACTACAAGCAATTGCAAAATTATGATTGATATACTTTTTTAAGCCCTCAAGAGCACTGATCTCATCATCTATTACACCTAATGCTATTTCATTGAAAGTACGCATACCTAACACCTATAATCAGTAATTTTCATAATATAAGCAAATCACATTTGTAAGCTATAATCCAAGCCAATCCATGGTCATACAAAACGTAACATATATATTATTGCATAATTTTTGCATTAAAAATTATTTTTATGCCAAATTTAAGAGTAAATCTTAACAATAAACCATTACCCAAAAAACTTACCTGAAAATTATAATAAGATCTTACTATTTAACGTTATAGTAAATAGTTCAAAAACAAAGAGAATAAAAAAGGACCCGCTACAACATTGGAGTCCTTTTATTATATCACTGAATTTTTAGTAAAGTTTTATAATTGATGAATGTTTACTTGGTAGGGAATTTAATTTAATGTTCTCTACCTGTGGATCACCACCGTCTGGATTAGTAGGACCTACTGGATCTAACGGTACATGAATAACTATGTCACCTTCATGAATTGTTACAGTTGGAGATTTGGCTAAAGATTCATATTTAGCAACTTCCTGAACAACACCAGTCAATAAACTTGTTCTGAATAAGCTTGATACACCAGCTCCTAAGCAAGGATCATCTACATTAGGAATATTTAATGTTAGGTATGCATCAGTACCAATAATTAAAGGATCAGTATAAACACGTTCACCGGTATTAGGTACAGATTCACCCTTTTCAGAAGTTGCTCTACCACCTAAATCAAGGAACCAACCAACATTTGGGCTACCTTTAGTTATCTTAAATTCACGTAGATAACTAATACTTGTTGAACCATCAGCATTAGTAACTGAACTACCAGTTGCCCCATCTGATTCAACCTTAGATAAACAAGGTGCATTTTCAGAAGTACCTTCAGCGCCACAACGTTTTAATTCATTATTTAAACTTGAAGCTGAGTACATAGTAGTCATGTCACGAATAGCATATATTGACTGATAATCGTTATAATCTTTTGATACCTGCTGATTATCTATATCTCTTACATAAGATCCAGTACCAAAAATCAACATTACACCATTGTTAACATGACCTACACCAATTCTAGCGGTAATAGGCTGAGCTGTACCAGAGTTATCAACAGCTTTAAATAAAATTGTTGGTTTTTCCCAGACGTCTATTTCCTTACCGTTAATATCAATCTTCCATAAATTACCAAAGTAATCACCTGCATAGATTGCCTCATAGGTATTTAATGTTGCATTTAATTGTACTAAAGATACTGGACCTATTGCATTCTTACGACCAATTCCCCAAGGATCAGATACGGTTTCTTCATTTAAATCTCCATTATCTTTACGATAATACCCTTTATCAAGAGAAATCTCTTTAATAATGCAAGCCTTATTATCCATAGATTCACCATCTTTTTGATTGATACATGAATCTTTATTAAACATATCTACAACAAATATACCATTCTTAAATGCCACATCACTTGTTGGATAACCACTTGAGTATATTAGGTAATCATCTGTTCCAACTGACATTATTGAAGGAGGGTATGGCATATTACCAACCATTGAAGAGTCAGATGGTTTTAATTCCCATAATACTTTAAATGAATCACCAACAGAGGTAGAACTTAAGGTGCTTAAATCTGTTACATCTAATGCATAACCACCTGGATAAGCTACACCATAAGTACCATAGATATATACCTTATCACCTTTATAGTAAATTCTAGGAGTGCTATTTACCATATAGGTGTGAGTCTTAACCCAATCTTGTTTTGCTAAGTTCTTAATATCTGGCAACATTACCGTTGGTACATATGATAATACCGGCTTACCATTAGCAGCATCAATAAAGTGCAACATACCATCATTAGCACCTACCACCACAAATTTTTTACCATTTGAGGTAAACATTACTGCATCAGAATCGATAACATCACCTAAAACAAAGCTACCAAAACTTGAGATTCTAGATCTTAACGGCAAACCATCATTATATGAACCATAAACCAAGTCCTCATTGTTAGAAGAACCTGAATTTTCATAATCATGCTCACCAAGGTACCATCTAACAAATCTAGTCATATATTTATCAAGATCTTCAGATGGATCAGCTCCATTGAGAGTTTGACCTGAAATTGTTTCAAATAAGTCCTCGCCTAAAGAGTCATAAGCAGACTTAGAATCATCGGCATAAATTCTTGTCAATTCATGGTTTTCATTTAATGCTACAACTAAACGATCTTCAATCTTTGCATTCTCAAATTGCTCAGAAGCTTTCCACTGAATATTTGTATCATTAAATTCAGAATAACCTCCAAAATCAATATCACTAGAAGTTATAGTAGTCTTTATTACCTCACCCCACCAAGTAGCTGGCTCATACTGAGTTGCATATACAAAGTCACCAGCTTGAGTTGAGGTAGACTCAGTAGAGAAGCTTGAGGCAGAGTGAACAGATTTCTTAATCTGCTCAAGCATTCTGGTAATACCTTCTTTAAGCTTTGAAGGGTTGGTTACTAAGAAATAATTGATAGGATCCTGATTTGCGGGTAAGCTTGTTTGATCTAAATCAAGACCATACTGTGCCGCATACCATAATGGTGATTTTAACCATACATCATTACCATTAGCACTATTGATTTTAAATACACGACTTGAAGTTGCAAGATCATCATACTCTGTACATCTAGTATTTGTACCCACTAAACTATACATTGCTGTTTTTACATCCCAATCCTCCTTTTTTATATCAAATACAGGGAAAGTGTTTATTAATTCTTTTCTATTTGCATAATAATATTCTTTTATTTTTTCTATATTTTCATAGTGCTTTACTATTTTATCTGGTGTATCTATACTTTCCTTATATCTTCTTTTATCATCTTTACCAAAGTCGTCACTTGTAATAGAATGTGACTGCGAACGGTAACACGCTCCTATCCTTGGATAATCCCCTTTATCGCTATGAGCATTATTTGGTTCTAACTTTAATACAGATCCATCCTCACCAACTTTCATACAAGTTGTTAAATTTTCAGGAGTAATATTATTTGGACATTCTAATAATGCTATATCTTGCACAGGGTTATCAAGCATAAAATTAACTTTTTCAGCAGAGTTTTCAGAACCTGTATGAAAACCAGCAGATGGTTTTGCTAAATCAAAGAATACCCCCGGATTATCAACACCTGTAATAACATAACCAGCACGCTGATTTGCGTAACCATCACTTATAACATCTCGGAGCTGAATTCGAATGTATTTATTATTATCAGAACCAGTTATAACCTTATAATAATATTCCACAATCCAATCCATGTCATAATCGGCCCCAAACTGATAATCCTCAAAATTAACACGGAAAACACCTTCATTATCTCCCAAATACTCAACATAAAAGTCTACAACTTGGTTAACTGCTGTAAAAGCACTACCTGACAAGAGAGGTGATGCTGCAATTGGAACAATAGTGGCAACATTACCTTGATCATCTAAAGGAATCTTTATTTCTGGCATATTTGGTTTCATTGCCACAAAATAACTTTCCATATTATGATCCTGTGACTTATTTGAATCACCAACAGCAGTAAAAAACTTATTTTCAGCAAAATATTTAGCTACACCAGCGACATTATAACTACCGTAGCTTTGTGCAACTGCTGGGGCAACACCACCAACTTGACCTAGGTTGTCAATACTTTTTAATGTAGGATAAAAATTATAATCTGAATTTTTATCTTTATCTGAATACCCCATTAAATAAGTACCAGAAACTTTTATAGCTGAAGTTTGTGATACAATATCTGAAGAAAGTGAATAATCTTTACTTCCTATCTTACCGTCATAAGTAATACTTTCATCAGCTATAACTAAAGATACAGGAGCTGCGCAATAATAATTATCACCCGCATAAGGATTTTTGTAATCTACACTCCCTAAATCTAAACTATCACCAAAAGAATCTAGCCATCCTTTATCAACTGTTCCATTAGAATTTTTAAAATACATAGCTGATTGATATAAAAGCTTACTTACTGGATTTCCCCAATCAGTACAATTTTTACCATTTGTAAGTCCCACAGTAGGATTCAAATATTCACCAGCATTGTCACGTTTACAATCATTATATTGTGATGAATCTCCTTTTGTTTTTTGAACAATTCTCATTTGATCAAGAGCTGTAACAAAACCGCATAATTTCCCCTCTGAGCAAGATACTGATTTATAAGAAAAATCACCTATATTTCTACCTTCATTTTTTTGCTTAGAGGTAACATTTTGAAGAACTTCTTTTGAAAAATCACCGATGTTTGCTCTTAAAGCCCCTTTTTCAATATTATTTGTCCAACTTCCTGTAATTAAACCAAATTTAATAGCGTTTTGAGCATTAAGTTCATATTGTTGTAATATACCTATAGGACGCCAGATTGGATTGTTAGAATCACCATAATTATAACAGGAATCATCTCCATGATATTCATTAGTACATACTGCTACATGGACAGAAAAATCACTTGTTGAACGATCAATAAATAAGCTACTGTTCTCCTTAAGAAGAGTATAATCAGATTCTACACTAGCCCAGTCCCAAATAAATGTTTTATTTTGAAAGTCATCGCTATCTGTAAGCTCTCCTGGCAAACCTGGATTTGCTACCCAACCAAGTCGCATAAAACCAGCTCTGGTTTTATTAAAATCTCCTTTATCATCATCATACGAAGCCATTCCAAAAAAAGCCGCATTTGCACCGTCTTTTGGGGTTTCTCCCATAAAGTCCTTAAAAGTAAGCTGATGGTCATACATCGCAGGGGCAAAAACTTTACCCCAGCTATGAGCATCTGTAAGAACGTTTGAATGTTTTAGAAGAACTGCACCATTATATGTAGTCTGTGGGGTTGAGGTGTTAGCACCATCATCCCCTCCTAACCATGCAGCAGCACTCATTCGAGTTCCACCATATAGCACTTTACGAATCACATCAAGTCGACTTGAAGTTACGTAATTTAAAAAATTACCACTCCACTTAGATTCACAATATTTTACCTGCTTAGTTGCCCCATTCCATAATGATAAACTAACATTTTTTACTTGAGCTTGCGCTGAAGGATAAAAAAAGCCCAACAATGCTCGATCATCTTTATTTTTTAACTTGGACATATCTGAATCATAAGTATAACAAAGATTACTATCAAATAAGCCATAGTAATTAAACGATGGATCGAACATGATATTAAGCTCAACTTCATCAGTAGGGTCTAAATCTATATAATCATTATAAGCTTCAGTAAATAAATTATGATCTCGCCCTAACACAATCATTACAAATGTTGGAATTTGCGTTGCTGCTATATTTAATGGATTTTTTGAAACCTGGCTATTTTTAACCAGATTCTTATTTTCTTCATTAAGGTCACTAAAAGTTGTAGCATATACTGCCGAACTTACAACTCCTAACACTTCTATAGCTGTAAGCCATAAGATACTTTTTACATTCCGTGATATATTTCTTAACTTCATTATATTATCCCCGCATCTGTAGATATGGTATGCGTGTATGAACAAAACTTTTACCTAATGTTATATTAAATACTAATACTTATGTTTTTACAAAAAAAAGACAATATCTAAACATTTCTTTTTTAAGTAATTCACAATTTAAGCTACATTTTTAAATTAAAAGCGTATCACTTCAAAAATCTAAAATAATTCAAGGTTATTTAATTGACATTGCAAACTTTTATTTAGCAATTTTTTTACTCTGTTACTTTATAAAAACCTTCTAACTTACTGGTAACTTAATTGATAATCTTCATTTAACATCATAAACCTTTAGGCATTAAAAAATTCTGTTTTTCACTAGAGGTACCAATTTCTTCGATATTTTTATAACCTTTATTTATTAAGTATTCAATTAAATCATCTATTAAATATTCAGGTGCACTTGCCCCACCTGTAATAGCAATTTTATTCTTCCCTTCAATAATATCATCACTTAAATCTTGATAATCATCGATTAAATAAGCTTCACATCCGGCACCTATTGCCACCTCTTTAAGTCGATTAGAATTTGAGGAATTTTTAGAGCCTACAACCAGCACTATATCAGCAATTTTAGCAACATTTTTTACAGCACTTTGTCTATTTTGGGTAGCATAACAAATATCTGGACCTTTTGGACCATGAATATTTGGGTAAAGCTTCTTAATTTCATCTATACATTGCTTAGTTTCATCAACACTTAAAGTAGTTTGCGTCACAAAATGTAATTTATTTGGATCTTTAACCTGTACATGACTTAAATCTTGGGCATTAGTAACTAAGTACATTCCTCCATTAGGATTAAGATATTGCCCTAATGTTCCTTCCACCTCCTGATGCCCTTTATGTCCTATCATAATAATTTCTTCACCAAGTTCACTTAGTTTACGAACCTTACGATGAACTTTTTCCACTATAGGACATGTGGCATCAAAAACTGCTAATGATCTTTCCTTCGCTCTAACTAGCACATCATCTGATACCCCATGAGCAGAAAACACCACAATTGAACCTTGTGGTATCTCATTGATATCCTCCACAAATATCACGCCTTTAGACATTAAATCCATTACTACATGCTTATTATGTACAACCTCATGCAAGACATAAATTTTTTGACCCTGATATTTATTTAATACCCTATTAACAATTTCAATAGCTCTACTTACCCCAGCACAAAAACCTCTTGGATTTGCTAATAAAATTGTTTTAGTATCTGACATGCCTAACCCCACTTCCAAAATGTTTTACCAACTCTCTTCTACCAACTTAAAGTATTCCTAAAACGCTTTAACAACTGCCAAGTAACTTTAAGACGCTGCCTTTTTCTTAAAAAATATTTCTTCAATTAAAATGCCAGCAGCCCCCATACATACCGCAATGTCAGCTACATTAAATGCCGGATAATGGCGTTCAATACCGTCTATAACCACATAAAAATCTAAAAAATCAATAACATAGCTATAAACTAATCTATCGTAAAGATTACCTAACGCCCCACCAATAAGTAAAGCAAAAGAGGTGTTTCTAAACCATAAACCTGGCTTGGTTTTATAAATTAACACTACTAATAAAGCGCTAATAGCTATTGCTATGCTAGCAAATAACCACTGTTGCCATCCGTCATGGTCCGCTAAGAAACTAAAGGCAGCTCCTTTATTATGCACATGAACTATTCTAAAAAAGTTATCAACAACACTTATGTATTCTTCGTAAAATCCTGCTTTAATATTATTTATAATCCACAATTTGGAAGCATAATCAAGACCTATCACAAGTAGTGAGAGAACTAAATACCATAATGATTTTAAACTACCTTTTTGCTCTAACATATATGTAATTTTTTCCTATATCTAAGACAATAAAAGGCCTGTTTTACATAGCAACAGACCTTTTTTACTTTTATTCTAATCTAACAAAATTATTCCACATAAGGTTAAGCAAACCTACGCACCTCACCCTGACCTTCAATATTTTCAACGCAACGTGCGCAAATAGCTTCATGTCCGGCAATAGTGCCAACACTATCAACATAATGCCAGCATCTTTCACACTTCTTAGCCTCACTTGCCTTAACAAAAGTTGCTAGACCTTCTATATCAGTGTTATTTTCTTGAGGAACATTCTCATAAGGAAGAACAGTCACTTTAGAAACAATTAACACAAATCTTAATTCTTCGCCAAGGACATCTAAGATTGCTTTCTTAGCCTTATCAGCCCAAATTGTTACCTCAGCCTGTAAAGAACTACCAATAGTCTTTGCGTTACGAACATTTTCAAGTTTCTTGTTTATCTCGTCACGCATAAGCTTAACTTCTTCCCAGAAAGAATCGCTAGTATCTTCATCTTCACGCTTAAATAAACCATCAAACCATTCTGAGGTAAAGACATACTTATCATGATTGCCTGGTAAAAGTGCCCATGTCTCTTGTGCTGTAAAACTTAGAATTGGAGCAAACCATCTAACCATAGCCTCAGCTATTAAATATAACGCACTTTGACATGATCTGCGTGCATTACTTTGCGCTTTAGCAGTGTACTGACGGTCTTTAATAATATCTAAGTAGAATGACCCCATATCAACTGAGCAGAACTGCATAATCTTTTGCACCACTAAATGGAAATCAAAAGTATTATAAGCTTTAATGATTTCCTGCTGTGTTTCATAAGCAAGACCTACCGCCCAAGCATCAAGAGCTACCATATCTTCTTTAGCAACCATATCTTTATCCGGATCAAAACCATTAAGATTTGCTAATAAGAAACGAGTAGTATTTCTAATACGGCGATAGGCATCAGCACTACGTTTTAAGATTTCATCAGAAACGGTCATCTCACCACTATAATCAGTAGATGCAACCCATAATCTAAGAATATCAGCACCTAACTTATTAACTACATCTTGAGGACTTACCACATTACCGATAGACTTAGACATCTTACGACCTTGACCATCAACGGTAAAGCCATGAGTTAACACAGTCTTATAAGGAGCAACCCCCTTTATGGCAGTGCTAAGCATAAGAGATGACATAAACCAGCCTCTATGCTGATCTGAACCTTCAAGGTACATATCTGCACTATTGCCATTATACTCAGGTCTTTGAGCTACTACAGAGAAACTAGTAGAACCAGAATCAAACCATACATCAAGAGTATCGGTAACCTTGACATAACGGTCTAAATCCTCAGATTTTAAGATATCTTTTGGTTCAAGATCCCACCAAGCCTGAATACCTTTTTCTTCAACTAATTTTGCAACTTTTTCAATAATATCTAAAGTATCTGGATGAAGCTCTGAGGTGTCTTTATCAACGAATAAAGCAATTGGAACACCCCAAGTTCTTTGACGAGAAATACACCAATCAGGACGATTAGTAAGCATAGCTTCAATTCTATTTTGACCCCATGCAGGTACCCACTGAACCTTCTTAATTTCAGCTAATGCCTGCTTACGCAACTCTTTATCATCCATACCGATAAACCACTGAGGAGTTGCTCTAAAAATTATTGGACTCTTGTGTCTCCAGCAACATGGATAAGAGTGCATAATAGTATCGACAGCTGCTAATACATCATTAGCTTTTAATAAATCGATAACTTTCTCATTAGCATCAAAAACATTTAAGCCTGCAAAATATGGAGTACCTTCCACAAAACAACCATCAGGCCCCACTGGGCATTCACCTGAAATATTGTACTTCTGGGCAACTACATAGTCATCCATACCATGAGCTGGAGCGGTATGAACAGCACCAGTACCTGAATCGTCAGTTACATGAGCACCTAAAATAATAGGAACATTTTTATCAAGGAACGGGTGGTTAAATAAGGTAAATTCTAAGTCCTTACCCTTACATTCCCCTAAAACTTCGTAATTAGTTACCTTATATCTTTCAAGTGCAGCCTGAGCTAAGCTCTCGGCTAAAATTACACATTCCTTATCAGCAATCTTAACTAATTGATAAGTAAAGTCTGCATTTAAACAAATAGCCTCATTAGCTGGTAATGTCCATGGAGTAGTAGTCCAAATTATCGCAAAAACTGTTAAATCAGCATCTTGCACCCCAAAAGTAGCTGCCACTTTGGCACTGTCAGCTGCTTTAAACTTTACGTCAATTGCATAGGACTTCTTATCATAGTATTCAACCTCAGCCTCAGCTAATGCACTGCGACAATCAATACACCAATGAACTGGTTTTGAGCCTTTAACTAGGTGCCCATTCTTGATAACATTACCTAAAGCACGAATAATATCTGCCTCAGTCTTATAGTTCATTGTTAAATACGGGTTATCCCAATCACCTACAACGCCAAGTCTCTTAAAGTCTGCTTTTTGCGCTTCAATCTGAGTCTTAGCATACTTTCTGCATTCCTGTCTAAACTCTGCTGCTGTAACTTTTTGCCCTGGTTTTCCCACTAAGCCTTCAACTTTAAGCTCAATAGGAAGCCCATGACAATCCCAACCAGGAATATATGGAGCATCAAAACCACTAAGAGTTTTTGACTTGATTATAATATCCTTTAAAATTTTATTAACAGAATGTCCAATATGAATATTACCATTAGCATATGGAGGACCATCGTGAAGGATAAAAGACTTTCTACCACGTCTAGCCTCTCTAATATGCTGGTAAAGGTTATCCTCATACCATTCTTTAAGCATTAAAGGTTCACGCTTTGCTAGATCACCACGCATTGGAAAGCGAGTATCAGGCAAATTAAGTGTATTCTTATAATCTGTCATTTGTAATACCACTTTAATATCAACACTACGCTAAAATTTGTCTAGCGCAATCTTCATCGAGCTTTATTTGCTCTTTCAACTCCATTAAAGAAGAAAACTTCTTTTCGTCTCTAATCTTTTTAATAAATGATACTTTGATTTCTTGATGATATAACTCACCATGAAAATCAAAAATATACACCTCTAACCTTGGAACTATGCCATTTACTGTAGGACGAGAACCAACATTTGCTACACCTTTATGTAAACTACCATCGACAAGCAAGACCTTTACGGCATAAACACCTCTGAGAGGTACGACTTGGCGATTTAAATTGATGTTAGCTGTCGGAAAATCTATTGTTCTACCAAGCTCTTTTCCGTGCGAAACTTTTCCTCGAATAAAAAATTCCTCACCTAAAAGTTGCTTAATTTCAAGTAAATTACCACTTTTTAGTAGTTCTCGAATTTGAGTAGAACTAATTCTTTCATTCTGTAAAATAAAGCTTGCCAAACTTTCTGCCTCAAAGCCATACCTTTCGCCATACTCTTTAAGCATAGCAAAAGTACCCTGCCCTTTAGCCCCAAAATGAAAATCATCACCTACAATAATTTTTTTTACATTAAGTTTCTTAACTAAAATATTAGTTATAAAATCCTCAGCACTGGTAGTCGCTAACACTTTATTAAAGTTTAAACAAAACATCATATCGATATTTAGCGCACTAAAACCAATAAACTTATCTCTAAATCTACTTAATCTTGCTGGAGAATCTAACTTAAAAAACTCTAGCGGCTGTGGCTCAAAACACATTACTGCCGCTTTTAAGTATAATCTTTCAGCCTCTGCTAAAAGATGTTTTAACACTGCCTGATGACCTTTATGAAGTCCATCAAAATTACCAATAGTAAGCACAATACCTTGCGGATCGGCGCAATAGTTATCTAACTTGCGAACTAATAGCATACGTTAAAACCAGAAACTTTTTTCATTTAGGTTGTTAAGTATCAATAAATATTAACAACACCTTTATAAACATCTCTAAGCCATTAACACTACGTTTTTTACTTAAAAAACTAATTTTGGTAGTTTCTTTAAGCATTATTACCAAAAAAACTGGGGATAATAGAGCTAAAATATTAGCACTGTGTCAATAACTATTGTAATAAAGTGATTATTATAACAAAATTAAGCCTCATTACGCACAAAATTTTAATTTTTTACATAACTACGCTCATAAAGTCTTCTTACTTACTTCATAATAGCTACTTTTTTCACTCTAAAAGATAGCTCTAAGTAGATTTTAAGTGCTATCTTCTTAATAAGGTTAGAGGACGGACCTTTAATAATATAAGTGCTATGAGATATACCATAAAACCTGCCAGAATCAGTAAACCAAGAGCACAAATAGCATAAATTAGTGGTAATGTTGCCCAATACTCAAAATCACCGAAGAAATTATAATTTAAAAAGTAAATAACCACTCCCATAAGAAGAGCTGCCATAATAAGTTTACCAATAAAAAGTACGGTCTTAAGCGATAACTTATATACCCCATTTTTAGTTAAGCCTTTAAGTAATAAATACACATTCACAAACGCTGCTAATGATGTTGATAAAGCAAGACCTACATACCCAAAACCTGGATAAAAATACTCTAAAGGTGGCACTAAAAGAAGGTTAAAGCAGATATTACTTAGCATAGACTTTACACCACAGCGCACAGGTGATTTGGTATCTTGTCTTGCGGTAAAACCTTGAATAAGCACTCTTGCCAGCATAATAGCCCATAGTCCACTTACTGAGGCAATCAGGCTTAACGAACTATGAAAACCATCACTTATCCCAAATTCACCCCGCAGAAAAAGCACTCTTATAATTGGCTCTCTAAGCATAATCATACCAACCATGGCAGGAATTCCTAGTGCAAGCACTAATCGCACACCCCAATCAAGAGTATCAATATATGCATTACTATCACCTTTTACATGAACTTTAGCTAAAGTTGGTAAAATCACAGTGCTTATTGCCACTGCAAAAATTCCAATAGGAAATTCTAATAATCTATCGGAATAATAAAGATAACTTATTGCCCCTGTTGCTAAAAAGGAGGCTAAGATTGTGTTAATTAAAAGATTTACTTGACTTACCGATACCCCAAAAATCGCAGGGAGCATAAGCTTACCTATTCTCCTAACCCCCTCATGCGAAAACCCAAGTTTGGGGAGTACTAATTTACCTACTTTATGTAAAAAGGGTAGCTGAAATAAAAACTGCACCACTCCGCCTAAAATCATACCGTAGGCTAGTGCAATATTTGGGTCTTTAGTAAATTGAGAAATATATAACGCCGCAAAAATTAGGCAAAGATTTAAAAGACATGGCGTAATTGCAGGAACTAAGAATTTACCATAAGTATTTAAAACAGCTCCACCACAGGCCGTTAAACTAATAAAGAATAAATAAGGAAAAGTAAGTTTTAATAAAAAAGAGGCCTCAATAAACTTATTAGCATCAGGTCCATTATTTAAATAATCTAAAAACCACCCGCCACCAAAGATTGCCGTGATAACACTACTACCAAGCATACCAATAATAGTTACTAAAAAGACAATAGCACCTAAGGAGCCAACAGTTTTACTAACTAATTCCTTAACCTCATCATCAGATTTATTTTCTTTAAATTCTGTCATGACTGGCACAAATGCCTGAGAAAACGCACCTTCAGCAAAGAGCCTACGAAAAAAATTAGGAATACGATTCGCAAAAAAGAAAATATCGGCACTCATCGATGCCCCAAGGAGATGAGCGATGCAAATATCACGCACTAACCCTAAAATTCTTGATAAAAAGGTTGCTGAGGCGGTTATTAAACCTGATCGAAAAAGCTTAGCCATATATAAATCTCGATAAATAAAACTGATAAATTATAGAAAATCGCTCCTAAAAAGCAAATGTCATCTTACCTCTAAGTAAAAATACTCTACTTTTTTTATGATAAAGTATGACAAGCTAAATAAAATTTGCTAAAATTAACGGCTGTTTATAATTCTAACCGAGTTAGACTGCATATAGCATAAAATTTCTAATTCTTTAGATAATGTGTCTCTTTGTGCCCAACGGAAAAAGCGTTTTTTCCGCATACGCAGTGATAGCTTGATTGGTTACCATTTTAAACGTAAAACAAGTATTTTATCGGCTTTAACTTTATAAGGCTCATAAAAGCTGTTGTCTTTTTAGACAAAGCCTTATATAATTGCGCCTCATAATAAAGGATTTTTCTCCTTTTAAGTTAATTTGTACCGATAAACAATACTAAAACCTACTATTTGTTTATCATATTGAAAATATTTTAGGAGTTTACTTTGGCAAATATCAAGTCTGCTAAGAAGCGTATTCTTACCTCTGAAAAGGCTCGTCAGCGTAATGCAGCACAGCGTTCAGCTATGCGTACTGCAGTTAAGAAAGTTATTGCTGCTATCACAGCTGGTGACAAGGAAGCTGCAAAGGCTGCTTTCAACAATGCACAAGTTATTTTAGACCGTGCAGCTACTAAGGGTTTAATCCACATCAATAAGGCTGCTCGTCATAAATCACGTTTAAGTGCTAAGATTAAGGCTATGGCTTAATATTTACGCACCACCAAAAAGGGAACCTCTGGTTCCCTTTTTGCTTTCTAGTCTACTTTCTTTTTACTTCTCTACTTCCCTTTTGACTTTTTTAAACCTGTAACCAACCTTTCTACAATCTTTTAGAATCTTACCAAAAACTTAAAAAAATATTTTTAAATATTTTGAACTTTTAAAAGTTTTAAAACTCTATATAAATGCAAGCACCAAAAACACTAGGTGTGAGTATCCTTCATAATATTTTTCTTGCTCGTAAGTTTCTTATGAGCTTTTTTCTTTTTAGCACCTAAAAAACTTACAACTGCCTTAAAAAAAAATCACTATTTAAGAATATTATTATTTAAAATAAAAAATGATAATATTTTCATATTTTACAAGAAATTACTTAAAAAACTTAGAGCCTTATAAAAAAAATTTTAGTATAGCTATTGTTTTTCTCGTAGTTTAAGGTAAAATCACATAAGATGCTTAGATTTGCAAAAAGCTCAAACATAGCAATTATTTTTGAACTTTTTCTTTAATTGATAGTCTAAGTATGTACCTGCAAGACGAAGATTATATCTTTGTTTTTCATTCCGTGTTTTCGGTCACCATAAAAAGTGGTGACCGTTTTTTATTTACACTCTTACTTAACTCTTGCTTTTTTATTTGCACTCTTATTTTTTAACTACCTTTTTTAAGGTTTTTCTATAACGCAAATTACGTAATAATCTTCCCCCTCCTGAGAAGATTGATAATCTTTGGCTATATTAAAAGCTCCTAATATTCCTAAAGGATTATCATTAATCTTAACTAAAGGCATAAACGACCTTAAATATAATGGAACTTCATATTCTTTCCATAAATTCTTAATAATTTGCGAATGATTGCGCCCTTGTGGCTTTAATCGAGTACTTGAAGGAATATTAAAAGAAAGCACTAGCTCCAATCCCTTAATATTACTTAACTTAAAGCAAGACGCTAATAAAAGCTCTTTTTTATCATTAAGATCTAAGTTTTGAGCTATAAAATTTCTAAAAACTCTCTTTTCTTTAAAGCTGTTACTTTCCTTTACCTCATTATGACCTTTAACATTGCACTCTATGTTAGTTTTACTAATAAAATGATTTTTAAACAGCTCAGAACTTGCGATTACTTCATAATATCCCCAAGCAAACTCTAACCTTTTACCTATTTGCAATATGTAAGAAGAATTAGGCCTAATATCGATATAAGGTAAAGCATAAATTAGATCTTTATAATATGAAACCATAAAGCCAAGATTGATAAAAGCTTTATTATCACTACCAAGCTTACCAAATTTAAGTATTTGCCCAAGCTCATCTCTATTAGCTATGATGTTATAAGCTTTTTTTAAGAAAAATCTTAGTAATTCTCGTTGTAAATTTAACGAATAAGTACTTATTTTCTTAAAAGAGATACCTTCTAAGTAAGCATTAGCACTTCTTATATTCTCAAGCTCCTTACTTAAAAGCTCTTCATAAGAATCTTTTTCATGGGTTAAATTTTCTTGTACTTTTATAATTGAAGATAAAATTTGTGGGAAACGTTCCTTTAATAAAGGGGTAATTTGCGAGCGTAAAAAATTACGGTCATAGGCACAATCACTATTAGTTGGATCTGTTACATATAATAAGCCTCTTATAGCACACTCCTTAACTATCTCACTTCTTGCAAGAGATAAAAGTGGTCTTGCTAAAAAGCCTTGCGCAAATCTTCTAAACTTGGGCATGGAACTTAGGCCATTTATTCCAGATCCCCTTATAAGAGCTAATAACTCATTTTCTAGTAAATCATCGGCATGATGTGCAGTAAATAACACAGTATTAGGCGTCATGTACTTTGCAAAAGCATTATATCTTGCCTCTCTTGCATTTGCCTCAATGGAGCCTTTTAAAGGAACAGTTACATGCTCGACTAAAAAATCCACGCCAAGTTTGGTACATTCATTTTTACATATGAGCGCCCATTCATCTGCAACACTTTGCAAATGATGATGCACATATATCGCCTTAATACTTAAGGCATAATGGCGATTTAAAGAAGCAAGTTCTAATAATAATCTTGAATCTGCCCCACCGCTAAAACCTATAATCCAATGAAGATTTTGATAAACACTAAAATCAACCTTCATTATCTACCTCTACAAGAGTTTCTTTAACTTCAGGAATCACCCAAAAAAGGCAATACATAAAAAAAAGACCCCAAATATATGGAGTCTCCTTTATAACAATTATCTATTAATTAAAGTACCCAAACTTTAATAATTTATCAAAACGATTAGCTAATAAAACTTCTTCTGATTGAGTCCTTAACTGCGCCAAATCAGCAACAATACGAGCTTTTAAGTTTGCTGCCATTTTTACAGGATCGCGATGTGCACCACCTAATGGCTCTTCCACGATATTATCAATAAGATTTAAGTTCTTTAGCGCTTTGGCAGTAATATTCATCGCTTCAGCTGCTAAAGGAGCTTTATCAGCGCTCTTCCATAAAATAGAGGCACAGCCTTCCGGGCTAATAACTGAGTAAGTAGCATACTCGAGCATATTAACTCTATCACCTACCCCAATAGCTAAAGCGCCTCCTGAACCACCTTCACCGATAACAGTACAAATTACAGGAACCTTCAGTGCACTCATAACCTTTAAGTTACGAGCAATAGCTTCTGCTTGACCACGTTCTTCCGCACCAACACCAGGATAAGCACCAGGAGTATCAATAAAAGTAATAATAGGTAACTTAAAACGTTCTGCTGTTTGCATTAAACGTAAAGCTTTACGATAACCTTCTGGTTTTGGCATACCAAAATTACGATACGTTCTTTGCTGTACATCACGTCCCTTTTGATGACCAATAACCATAACAGGCTCACCGTCAAGACGAGCAATACCACCTACAATAGCAGAATCATCAGCATAGGCACGATCACCATGCATTTCCTCAAAATCAGTGAAAATTGCCTGAATATAATCTAAAGTATATGGTCTTAACGGATGACGAGATAATTGTGAAATCTGCCATGCACCTAAATCCGCAAATAACTTTTTAGTTAGTTCCTCAGACTTCTTTTCTAACGATGCAATTTGATCAGTTAAATCAACACTATCACCTATATTTGAACTTACATGCTTTAGCTCATCAATATGAGCTAATAACTCAGCTATTGGTTGTTCAAATTCAAGGAAATTGATATTCATGTAATAATCTCCACCTTTGCTAGGCTTTTTTGCTAAAAATTTTATCTATTTTAACTTATTTACAGTAAAATTTCGATAAATAAGTAATAATTTTAACTTTATAAAGCAGGTTTAGCGTATACCACCGTGGTATCATACCCAGTCACAAAACGTAAATTCTCTAATAATTGATTATTTGGCTCTATTTTTATCTCTGAAGGAGAAATTAGTAAGCCATTCTTATGCTCTAATATTACCTCAAGTGGGACATTTCCTGGATTGCTATTTGCCTGTTTTACAATCTCATCTAAAACATTGGCAGATGCCATATTATCTTCATTGATAAAAATACGTACAGCCTTAGCTAAGGCGCTACGAGCCATAGCTATATTCATGATTGATTTTGGGGATAACTTAGTGCATTTATTAAAATTATCATACCCAGCAATACCAGATACTATTAAAAGCTCATTTTCTTTAATAATTTCGCTATATTTATCAATATCTTCATTCCAAATAGTAATTGATAATTTGCCTGTATAATCCTCAATTATGCAATTTAGTAAACTCTTACCATCTTTAGTTTTACGGTTCTCTACTTTTATAACAATACCAGCCACGGTATAAATTTCTTTTTTCTCCTCACCGAAATCAGCAGGATGAATTTCTCCAATGGAGTATCTGGTAATGTTTTTAATTTCAGAGAGATATTGATCAATCGGATGTCCTGTCAAATATAACCCTAAAGTATCTATTTCCCCCTTACGCCATGCTAGATCAGATAAAGGCTTACAATCTTCATATTCAGGCTCATCAAACTCACTTTCCTCAAAAGCTGCAAAAATATCAAAATCGCCACTATCTTTATTTTGTTTTGTTTCTTGCGAAAGTTTTAAGGCTGTATCAACACTATTTAATAATGCTGCCCTATGAGGTCCTAGCCCATCCATAGCACCTGCATTGATAAGAGCCTCTAAAATACGACGATTTATCACCTTGCCATCAACTCTTCGAGCAAAATCAAAGATACTCTTAAATGGACCGTTTTCCTCTCTTTCACGCATAAACTCGGCAACAGGCCCCTCACCTACCCCTTTAATTGCTCCTAAGCTATAGATGATTTCCCCTGATTTATTAACAATAAAATGAATTTGTCCCTCATTGATACTTGGTGGCAAAATCTTTATACCAAGTCTTCTGCATTCATTAACGTAAACAACAATTTTTTCTGCATTTTCTTTATCAGCTGTCATCATAGCCGCTAAAAATTCAGCAGGAAAATGCGTCTTTAACCAAAGTGTCTGAAATGATACTAAAGCATATGCAGCTGAGTGGGATTTATTAAAACCATAGCCTGCAAACTTTTCTACCTGGTCAAAGATTTTCATGGCTAAATCGCCATCAATACCTCTATCCTCAGCCCCCTTTTTAAAGACACTGCGCTGCTTTGCCATTTCTTCAGGCTTTTTCTTACCCATTGCTCTTCTAAGTAAGTCCGCACCACCTAAAGTATACCCCGCTAGAGCCTGGGCAATCTGCATTACCTGTTCCTGATAAACTACAATGCCATATGTTGGCTCAAGAATAGGTTTTAAGCATGGATGCTGAAAATCAGGATGTGGATATGCTACTTGCTCAAGACCATGTTTACGATTAACAAAGTTATCCACCATGCCGCAACCAATAGGACCTGGACGGTAAAGAGCAACAAGCGCAATCATATCCTCAAAGCAATCTGGTTGCATTTTTCTAATTAAATCACGCATGCCTCGTGATTCAAGCTGAAAGATTGCCGTGGTTTCACCAGATTTTAAGACCTCATATGCTTTTGGATCGGCAAGATCAATTTTAGAAATATCAACTAGTTCCTTTCCTTCACGCCTCATGCGCTCATTTATCATCTCTAAGGCCCAGTCGATAATCGTAAGTGTCCTTAAACCTAAGAAGTCAAACTTTACAAGCCCTGCCTCTTCTACATCGTGCTTATCAAATTGCGTTTTAAAATCAAGGCCATCACTATCACACATTAAAGGCGCAAAATCAGTAATGCATGTAGGCGAAATTACAACACCACCTGCGTGTTTACCATTGGATGTGGTAATCCCCTCAAGCCTCATAGCAATATCGAGAACCGTATGTACGTCTTCTTCTTTTTCATAGCGATTTTTTAAAGTCTTATCTTCATTCTCAAAAATCGCCTGCTTTAATGTAATATCAAGAGGCTTGGATGGTATAAGTTTAGCCAAGCCATCACCGAAGCTATAACTAAACCCCATACAGCGTGCTACTGATTTAATAGATGCCTTAGCTGCCAATGTCCCAAAAGTTATAATCTGTGATACTGATTGACGACCATACTTTTCGGCTACATGCTGAATAACCTTACCACGATTATCCATACAAAAGTCCACATCGAAGTCAGGCATTGATACACGTTCTGGATTTAAGAATCTCTCAAAGAGTAAATCAAAAGCTAATGGATCAAAATCCGTAATTTTTATAGCATACGCTACTAATGAACCACCACCAGAACCACGACCAGGGCCTACTGGTACATGGTTATTCTTAGACCACTGAATAAATTCCATAACTATTAAGAAGTAGCCTGGGAAGTCCATTCTAATAATTACATCAAGCTCGGTTTCTAAACGTGTAATATATCTTGGCCTTTGCTTATCACGCTCTTCTTTATCAGGATATAAAAACTCTAAACGCTTCTCTAAACCTTCATAAGCTTCTTTTTTTAGATACTCAGCAGCCGTTAAATTACCAGTCGGAAAACGTGGTAAGAAATTTTTGCCAATATGCAAAGTTACCGTACAGCGTTTAGCTATTTCATAAGAGTTTTCCAGTGCTTCAGGAATATCTTTAAACAGCTCTGCCATTTCATCGGCTGTTTTAAAATACATTTCCTCAGTATAAGGATGAACCCAATGTTCATCTGATAATAAAACCTTATCCTGAATAGCTACTCGTATTTTATGAATCTGAAAATCTTCTCGTTTTAAAAACATTACCTTATTAGTAGCGACAATCGGTAAATCGTAATTTACTGCCAATAATAATGCTTGTTCAATATAAGATTCTTCATGAGGTCTTTTTAAACGAGAGACTTCTAAGTAAAAGCGATCCTTAAAATGCGCCAGGTAAAACTCTAGACGCTTTTTTACTAACTCTTCTTTACCAGCAATTATGCCCTTGCCTATATCACCATCAACGCCACCTGATAATAAGATAATCCCCTCGGAGAACTTTGATAACCAAGATAAGTTAATACAAGTTTGATGATCTAAATCGCCTCTTCTCCAGGCATTAGATTCAAGCTCAACAATATTGCGGTAACCTAAATCATTCATCGCAAGCAAGGTTACGGTAAAAAATTCACATATGCTTTCTTTAGTAGGAGAGTCATCATAAACATTTAAATCAATACCATAAATTGGTTTTAAACCTTGCGATCTTGTTTGCTCAAAAAGCTTTATCGTATTGCACTGATTCATAAAATCAGTAATGGCAATGGCAGGGAAGCCTAAAGCTTTAGCATTTTGCACAACTGCCTTAACATCCATTAAACCATCACGCATGGAGTAATCAGTATGCACACGTAAATGCACAAAATTAGTCATTATCTCCCCCTAAAAGCTTTCTTACAGGTCCATAAGTTTTTCGGTAACAAGGTAAAATACCATATTGCTCAATTGCTGCTAAGTGAGCTTTAGTAGGATAACCTTTATGAGATGCAAAACCATATTGCGGATATTTTTTATCAAGCTCAATAAGTTCTTTATCACGAGTTACTTTTGCTAAAATAGAGGCGGCACTAATTTCTGGAACTAAACTATCGCCCTTTACCACGCTTAATGCTCTACAAAATAAATCCTTAGGAGTTTTATTACCATCAATTAAAGCCATATCAGGTTTGATAGATAATGCTTCTAATGCTCTTTTCATGGCAAGTAAAGAGGCCTGTAAAATATTAAGCTTGTCAATTTCCTCATTAGTGCATTCACTAATGGCATAAGCTAAGGCTTTCTCTTTAATTTCCTCAAAAAGTACTAAGCGCTTTTTTTCTGATAACTTTTTTGAATCATCAAGCCCGATAATTGGTTTATCAGGATCTAAAATAACGGCAGCTGCTACCACATTACCAACCAACGGTCCCCTGCCTGCCTCATCACAACCAGCAAAAATATGCGTATGTTCATCAGTAGGATAAGTAAAGCTTGTGGTAATCATTATTGCAGTCCTTTATGTATATAAAATATGAATATGAATGCTAATACCAAAAGATTTAATGGTACCTTTTATGAAACTAGTCTTTTTTAGCTAGTTTTTGTTGATTAAGAAGAGCAACTAGCTCATCGTATTTTTGCTTAATAATCTTCATGACCACATCAGCTGCAATAGCATCAGAATCAACCATCATTTCACGATGAATACGAGTGAAATCTTCTAATAACTGACTATCCTCAGTAGTAAATATCTTACTAATCTCATCGTAGATATTTTGAGGGGTGCAATCATCTTGAATTAACTCTTTTACTGCCTTGCGACCACATAATAAATTTGGTAATGAGAATGAATCTATCTTAAGCATTCTGCGCCCAATTGCGGCAGTAATTTGATTTACAATATAGCATACCACCATACGCTTTTTAAAAAGCATAGCCTCTAAAGTTGCCGTACCAGAGGCTATCATTACGGCATTAGCAGCAGCTAGTACATTATGAGATTGCCCAACATAAATAACTAACGGAATAGAAGGAGCATGTTTAAGCCATAATTTACGAACAAGCTGCGCTTTTTGGTAAGTTGTCGCAGCGCAAATAAATCTCATAACAGGATAAGTACTAACAAGCTTATAGGCTGCCTCAGCAAATTCTGGCACTAAAAAACGAATTTCGCTTGTTCTTGAACCAGGCATTACTGCAACTATTTGATTACAAGTACGAGCTTCTTCCGTAAAGCCTAATGTCCAACGAGCAAAAGTAGTTGGTACTGATAATGGAATTTCTTTCGCTAGGCGATGACCAACATAAGTACATGGCGTATTATGCTTATCATAAAATTCTTTTTCAAAAGGTAAGATAGAAAGCACCATATCAGTAGCTGCTTTTATCTTATGAATACGACCCTGACGCCAAGCCCAAACAGAAGGACTCACATAATGAATGGTAGCTATACCCTCTTGCTTTAATTTATACTCAACTGATAAATTAAAATCAGGGCCATCGATACCAATATAGATATCAGGATGTAATTGTAATAATTTTTTAATTAGTCTATGGCGTAAACATAAAATTCTTGGTAAGGCGGTAAGCACCTCACCAATCCCCATAACTGAGAGCTGTTCCATATCACAAAACTCACCCTCAGCTGAAGCTACTTTGCGCATTTTTGGACCATATATACCCACAAACTTTGCTTTAGGATCACGCTTTAGTATTTCAAGCATTAATCCCTCGCCTAAGGTATCACCTGAGGCCTCACAAGCAACAATAGCATATACATGGCTTAAGGTAACAGACGCCATTTATCTGCAAATACCTCTTGTACTTTCCTTTAAAAAGTCTACCAGTAACTGAATAGATGGCTCTTGTGCTACTAAAGGAAGAAGCTTATTTACAGCCTCCTCAATAGTATTACCTTCCTTATAAACTATCATATAGGCATGACGAATAAGGGATATAGCTTCCGGAGAAAAACCACGACGCTTTAATCCTTCTTTATTAATACCAAAAGGCTTAGCGTAGTGGCCGGCTGCCATCACAAAAGGTGGTACATCTTGGTTCAGCGCTGCCATACCAGCCACAAAGGCATGATCACCAACTCTACCGAATTGATGTATTGCGGCAAGCCCCCCAAAAATCACCCAATTGCCGATATGCACATGCCCTGCAAGTGTTGCATTATTAGCAAAGATACAATCATCACCTACCACGCAATCATGAGCGATATGGACATTAACCATCAGTAGATTTCTACTACCAACTTTTGTGATACCTTTGTCTTGGACAGTACCACGATGTAAAGTACAATGCTCACGAATAACATTATCATCACCTATTTCTAGATAAGTTCTTTCACCTGCGTACTTCTTGTCCTGACAATCCTCACCAATAGTCACATAATGATAAATTTTATTACGCGCACCGAGCTTAGTTGGTCCTTTTAGCACACAGTGAGAGCCAATTATGGTATCAGCACCGATATCTACCTCAGGTCCAATAATAGACCAAGGACCTACCACCACACCTTGAGCTATATTAGCCTCAGGACTTACGATGGCAGTTTCATGGATTTGGGCATTACTATCAATCATTTTTGCTCTCCTGTAAGGATATATTAGTCTTTACGTTTTGCGCACATTAAATCAGCTGTGCAAACAACTTCACCATTTACACTAGCTACACCTGTGAACTTAGCAATACCACGTCTTTCCTTAAGGTATTCCACCTCAAGAATTAACTGATCGCCAGGTACTACTGGATGCTTAAAGCGAGCATTATCAATTGAAGCGAAATAATAAAGCTCACCAGGTTGTGGTTTACCAACCATAGTAAAAGCTAAAATACCTGTTGCTTGAGCCATTGCCTCAAGAATTAACACCCCTGGTAAAACTGGTTTACTTGGAAAATGTCCCTGAAAGAATGGTTCATTAAATGAAACATTTTTTACTGCTTTAAGAATCTTGCGCTCTTCTGAAATTTCGTAATTTAATACACGATCTACCAAGAGAAATGGATAGCGATGAGGCAAAAGTTCTAAAATACGTTGAATATCTAATTCGTTAGCTGCGTTACTCAATCGAAGTTTCCTTCTTATTATCTTCAGCCATTTTGGCTTCTATCTTAGACAAACGGTCATTCATCTTGTTGATTCTTAATAATCTTAAAAGAATCTTAGTCCATTCAGAATGTTCCACCACTGGTAAATAAGATGTATATTTACCAGGTTTAGTAATATCTCTGCCTACTTGACCTAATATCTGGACACCATCACAAATCTTGATATGTCCATTAAAAGTTGATGTACCACCTACAATACAATATTTACCGAGCGTTACACTTCCAGCTATTATAGTACCACCAGCAATTGCGGTACCATAACCGATATGGTCATTATGGGCAACTTGCACTAAGTTGTCTATTATAACATTATCTTCAATAACTGTGTCATCAATTGCACCACGATCTATTGCAGTATGAGCACCAATTTCAACATTATTGCCAATTACCACTCTACCAAGCTGAGGAATTTTAACCCATTTGCCCTTATCATTGGCATATCCAAAACCATCAGAGCCAATAACTGCACCAGATTGAAATAAACAATCATTGCCTACTACGCAATCATGATAAATAGAGACATTTGACCAAAGCTTTGTTCTTTGACCTATGATAGCGTTTTTACCTACATAAGATAA
The DNA here is from genome assembly GCA_944393045.1 of uncultured Succinivibrionaceae bacterium. Taxonomy (GTDB): domain Bacteria; phylum Pseudomonadota; class Gammaproteobacteria; order Enterobacterales; family Succinivibrionaceae; genus HGM20899. Next base: position 96,770 of record CALXYT010000002.1, read on the forward strand.
GGCGCCAATCTGAGCACCGTCACCAATCTGGGCACCTGCTTCAATAACAGCATTTGGACCTACTGAAACATTTGCTCCTAAAATAGCGGTTGGATGAATTACAGCACTTTGAGCAATCCCTTCAGCACAAGGAGGAGTAGTATCAAAAATTTTAGCAACACGCGCAAAAGCTACATAAGGATCAGCTACTATCACAAATGTAGTGTTGCTCCCTTCAATAACATCTTGCTCTTTAACAATTACAGCAGCAGCCTTAGTAGTTGCTAGGTACTGCGCCATTTTTTTATCAGATAAAAAACTAATATCAGTACTCTTAGCACTAGCTAAATTAGCTACTGCGGTAACTTCTACTTGCTCATTACCAACAACTTTGCCACCGATTTTTTGGGCTAATTCTAGTAATTGCATCAGAATTTCCTGTTATAACTAAAAATTACTTAGACTTTGCAACAATCTTTATTACTTCATCTGATAAATCTACAGTCTGTGATTTAGAGTAAGCAATACTTTCTGCCTTAAACACGATATCAATGTTATTTTGCTTAGCTACTTGTTCAAGAGCCTTTTCGATTAACTTAATGATACTCTGGTTTTCTTTAGCAGCAAGCTTTTGCTGTTCTTCACGGTATTCACTAAACTTTACTTGTAATTCAGTCTGTAATACTTGAAGTTCACGCTGAATCTTAGCACGTTGCTCAGCTGAGGTAGTAGGATTATTTAACTTCTCACCTAGAGCCTGAGCTTCGCTTTGTAATTTATCTAATGCCTTTTCCTTTGATGCTAGAGCCTTCTTAATCTTAGCTTCAGCAGCCTTAGTCTGAGGGATCTGTGAAATTACATATGGTACGCTTATAGCACCAATTTTTTGTTCAGCAGCCTGAGCCACAGAACCAAAAACAAAAGAAGTAGCAAGAATAATAGCAGTTAAATATTTAATCATAAACTCTCCATATTACAAAATTTTATTACTATTCTTATCTATATTGCGTTAAGTAACTTAGTATAGACAGATCACCATAGATATTAAAGACCACGGGCAAATTTTTTTAGAATTTTTGTAGCCTTATACAAATTTCTTTACTTTTACCCTAAAAACCCCCTCATCTAAAGCAATCTATCAAACCTTTATAACTGAAACTTTTACTAGAATGTTCTACCTAAGCTAAAGGAGAAGAACTCAGTACTGTCGCCATCCTTTTTACGTATTGGTCTAGCTAAAGAAAAACCAATAGGTCCCATTGGTGATACCCATAAAACTGTTACCCCGGCAGAAGCACGATATTCTGTTGGATCAGAGTAATCATAAAGGTTCTCACATTTACTTACACAATATCTATAACGCTCTTCATCAAAGGTGGTATCCCAAAGTGAACCAACATCGACAAAGAGTGTTGTTCTTAACTGATTTTCATAACCCTCTGAGGCAAATGGTGTTGGTACAATTAACTGAAAACTTGCAGCGGCAATTGCGTTACCACCAACAGAATCATCAGTAGCCAGCAATGCTTTATTACCCAAATAATTAGTAGAATATAAAGCCTTTGGACCTACTGAGTTATACTCAAAGCCTCGTAACCACTCATCGCCACCTAAATAAAAGTTTTCAAAGAACGGTAATATTTGATCATAACCAGATTTTGAGCCATAACCGTTACCATAACCAACCTTACCACGGAAATTGAAGATAAACTTCTTTTGCTTATCTAGTGGATAAAAATGGGTAGTCTCAGCAGTTAGCTTATAAAATTGAGTATCAGAACCTGGTACTGCTACTTGCGCACCAATAGATTGCTTGTTACCTTCAGTAGGTAAAACACCACGGTCTAAGTAATTTCTAGTAAAACGCAAGCTTCCGTTGAAATTCTGAAATACTACTTCACTTGAGTTTCTATCAGCATCAGCATAGATATCCCAGAATTTTTGAATTTGCACATAGGCACTAGTTTGAGATAGTCTATTATATTCATAGGCAACCCCATAACTTACAAAGTTATGTTCATCTAATGGATAACCAAGTGATAAAGAAGCGGAATATTTAGTATTGGTATAATCGACAATATTTGCATCACCAGCTTCAAAATCTTCATAGTCAAGACGACCACCTAAACTTACCCCATCAAGCGTAAAATATGGCTCGTTATAACTTAACTCAAGCTTTCTATTATATTTATTAGTATTTATACCAATGGCAGCTCGACCACCATACCCTAAGAAGTTATCCTGGCTTATTTCACCATTTAACATAATACCAGATTCGGTACCGTAACCTACACCAGCCTTAATAGAGCCTGTTGGTCGTTCTTTAACTTTAGTTACCACCTCAACAGTATCAATATCTGAACCTACTTTTTTAGGGTCCATTTCCACTGTCTCAAAGAAACCTAACTGATTTAAACGTCTCTTAGAGGTACTAATAGCCTCATTTGATAACCAAGTACCATCCATCTGACGAATTTCACGTCTAATAACCTCATCGGTAGTAATAGAGTTACCGACAATCTTAACATCAGTTACGTAAATTCTCTTACCAGGAGTTACATTAAAGTTTAATGACACTGTTTTATTCTTATCATCAATAACCGGATATGCCTTTACTTTAGTATAAGCATAACCAAATTTACCCATGTAACTTGCTAAAACTTCCTCGGTATGACTTACTTGAGCAGCGTTATACGTTTCACCTTGTTCTAATGGAATAATTTTTTCCATTTCAACTTTATGGCCATAAGTTTCGCCTATAACCTGGAATTTATCGATGGTATATTGTTCGCCTTCATCAATCGCAATAGTTACATAAATACCCTTTCTATCAGGTGTCAATTCTACTCTACTACTTTTTATATCAAATCTTACAAAACCACGATTCATATAATAGGAACGTAAAGTTTCTAAGTCACCATTAAATTGCTGACTCTGAAAATTTCTTGACGCAATAAAATTCCACCAAGGCACATTATCACGTAATTCAAATTGAGCTAACAATGTTTCCTCAGGAAATGACTTATTACCAACGATATTAATCTGGTCAATCTTGGCGCTTACGCCTTCAACAAAGTTAAACTTCACATCAACTCGATTGCGAGGTAAGTACACTAAAATGGTATTTACTTTTGCTTGATAACGACCAGTACTATTATAGAAATCTTCTAAAGAACCTTCTAATTCCTTTAATGTCTGAATATTTAAGATTTCACCTACCTTTATGCCTTGTGATTTAATAATTTCTTCAAGTTGCTCTGTTTTTATCGCATCATTACCAGCATAAGTTACACTTACAATTGTTGGTCGTTCTTTAACGGTTATTACTAAAGTACCGTCATCTACAATAGATGCTTGCACATCATCAAAGTTTTTTGTCGCAAAAACTTGCTTTAATGACTGCTGAATATCTTCTTTTGTTACATCATCACCAACAGAGATAGGCAATGATAATAACACTGCCCCCTTGGTAACTCGATATAAGCCTTTAACTCTAATATCATTAATATGGATAAGTTCTGACTGAGCGAAAGCATTAAACGAATAGCAAAACGTAAATGCTGCAAACACTCCTACTATAAGACGAGAAAAGAAAGAATTTATCATATTCTTAGTTACCAACGATAATATAAATCATTAAATATTGCTAAACCCATTAGCACCAATAAAAACAACAAACCAATATTTATTAAAGCTTTCATTACCTTATATGGTAATGGCTTACCTCTAACCCATTCAAAAATATAAAATACTAAATGAGCACCATCTAATACAGGTATTGGTAATAAATTAAATATCCCTAAGTTTACACTAATAAGGGCTAAGAAACTTAAATAAACTACTACATCAATTCTAGCAGTCATTCCAGCCCCCTTAGCTATACCTATTGGTCCTGAAACATTTTTATAAGAGATATCACCAGTAATAAATTTTCCTATGAACTTAAATGTTACTACTGACATATCATAAGTTTTAACTGCGCCTTTAACTATGGCCTCAAAGAATGAACTCTGTTTATTAAACCTAAGTTCTTCATACCCTTCAAAATGTGGAGCAATACCAGCATAACCTACATCATCACCACGGCTGTCTTTCTTAGCGCCAGGTGTTAATTGTAAAGGTAAAAATCTACCTTCACGTAATACCACCACCTCAAAGGTCTGATTAACACGGTTTTTTACATAATCAGCAAAATCACGCCAAATAACGCACTGAGTATCATTATAGCTAAGCAAGTACTCATTTTCACCTAAGTTATAATTTATCACTTCATGTCCGTTATCTTTAGTAATTACTGAAAGAGGTTCTTTAACAGTTTTTAAACCGTTTAAAGTTTGAATTTCCAGTTTTACAGGTGTGTTATTATCTTGCTTAACCATTTGCACAAAGTTTGCTTTAGCTAAGCAATCATTATTACCATATTGTAAGATAATATCACCTTTCCTAAAACCTGCTCTTGAGGCAGCTGATGGAACATCGACATAATCAACTTTAGAGGTAATTAAACCTGACAAAGGGGTAAAGCCAAGCTTATCAAAAACCTTCATATTATCAGGTTCAAGTTCCCAGTCCTCAAGCGGTAATACTACATTACGTAATGGCTCTTTACCATAATTACCCTTTACTGCTAAAGTAACCTCTTTATCGCCCATATGGCTTACTAGTTGATAAATACCCTCTTCCCAATCTTCAACATGAATATCACCAACGTTAATAATTACATCACTGGTGCGTAGTCCTGCATGATAGGCTACAGATCCAGGTTCTACTGAAACTGCTGGGCGGAGCGTTTGAATGCCAAGCATAAATACTAGGCAATAAAGTAAAAACGCTAATACGATATTACTTAATGGACCTGCTGCTACGATTAAGAATTTTTGCCAAGCTTTTTTATGGGCAAAAGACTGCTCTTTAGTAAGATTAAGAGGATTAGTAGTTAAACTTGCATCTGTAGCAGTAGCATTATTTTCTGAAGAGTTATTATCTGACTTTTTATCATCTTCTTCCTTTATATCCTCGCCGTACATTTTTACGTAACCGCCTAAAGGAATTAAAGAGAAAGAATACTCAGTCCCCTTTTTATCATGAACTGAAAATAATACCTTACCAAAACCAAAGGAGAAACGCTCAACGTATACTCCACATAATCTAGCAACTAAAAAATGTCCTAGCTCATGAATAACAATTAAAATTACAAGAGCAATAAGAAAATAAAAAATGTCTCCGATAACTTCCATGTTGCACCTATAAAACTGCTATTTCACTATAAGCCTGCATTCTAGCTTTTAAATCAACTTCTAAAATAGCATCTAAATCATCATCACTTGCCAATACAAATTTCTCTGCCACACGAGCACAAACAGTATAAATATCGGTAAATGCAATATCACCTTGTAAAAACGCACCTACGGCAACTTCATTGGCAGCATTTACTGCTGTAGTCATAGCCTGTGAAACATTTGATGCCTCAATTGCTAATTTTAAGCAGGGGTATCTTGCAAAATCAGGTTTCATAAAAGTTAGGGCTGAAAGCATGGTAAAATCTAGCGGTTTTACCCCACTAGTTATTCTTTTCGGCCATGCCATAGCACGAGCTATTGGCGTGCGCATATCAGGCTCACCTAACTGTGCTAATACTGAACCATCACAATATTGCACCATAGAATGAATTACACTTTGCGGATGAATTATTACTTCTATATCATCAGTCTTAGCATTAAAAAGCCAGCGAGCCTCAATAAACTCAAGCCCTTTATTCATCATTGTGGCACTATCGACACTTATTTTTTTTCCCATAGCCCAATTTGGATGCGCTACTGCCTGCGAAGGTGTTACATCTTTTAATTTAACAATATCAAGCTCTCTAAATGGCCCTCCTGAACCTGTCAAGATAATTTTTGAGATAGATGCCTTAGGTAAATCACAACGGCCAATTAAAGCTTGCTCTTCTTCTGGTAGACACTGAAAAATTGCATTGTGTTCACTATCAACAGGTAATAACTTTGCCTTATAACGGCGAGCAGAATCCACAAAAATTCTTCCAGTCATTACCAAAGATTCTTTATTAGCTAAATAGATAGTTTTGCCTTGGCTTATAGCAGCTAATGTAGGTTTTAAACCAGCCGAACCTACAATTGCTGACATCACAGAATCAACCTCTTCTGATGTAGCTACTGCACATAGTGCTTCCTGCCCAAATAATACTTGCGTTTTATGACCTTCACTTTTTACTATTGCCCTTAATTCTTCACAGGCATTTTTTTCAGTCATAACTACAACTACTGGAGCAAACTCTCTAATAATTTGAGCCATTTTAAAATAGTTACTATGAGCAGTTGCCCCATAAAGAGTATAGCTATCTTTATGACGAGCAATCACATCCAGTGTACTAGTTCCTATTGAACCAGTTGCCCCTAAAACTACCACGTTATTCATTAAAAAACCTTACTAAGCAAGTAACCCATATACTAGCAAAAAGCATGGTAATGCTGCTGTTAATGAATCAATACGATCAAGCATGCCACCATGCCCTGGGAAAATTATTCCAGAATCTTTAATATTTGCCTCACGCTTAAACATACTTTCCGCTAAATCACCAACTACGGAAAATATTACGGCAACAATTACTCCAATTACAAGTGCTGATAAATCCTCAGCAAAACTATCATCTAAAGAGCCGTAACCACTGAGGAAATAAACTAGTACAAATACTACCATAGCTAAAATTAGCCCACCTAAAAGCCCTTCTATTGTTTTATTAGGACTTACATAAGGACTCATTTTATGTTTACCACAAAGTCTACCAGTAAAATACGCTCCTGAATCAGCAGCCCAAACTAAAGCCATAAGCGATAATAAAACTACGGCTCCAAAATTTGAGCTAATATCATAATTCTGTACACGTAAAAAAAGTAAAGCAAAAAAGAATGGTATTAACGTTAAATAACCACAAGTTGCTTTAACGTACCATAATTTAAAAAAGGCTTTATTTTTTGGGTAAGTAAGCACTAGTACTAAACTAATTACCCACCAAATACCTGCTAACACAAATATTACACCTAGTAATGGATGCACCGCAAAAACATTAGTAAAACTTCCCACACTAATGCTTTGCATATCGGTAAAATCCCCCATAGAGATTTTAAAATAGACGTAAATTAAGGCAGTAATCACAATAGCCGAAAAGGTATAACCAATTTTAGCTGTTACTAAATTCTTTTTTATACAATTTGGTGGTAAATTAACACTACTTGATGACGCTTCAGGGGTATTTACAAAATTATTCGCAAAAACTAATTGCGCAAATTCATATGCCCCAACTGTTAGCACTAAAAAACAACCAGCTAAAAATAATTCATAAGAGGCAAATAACCATAGTAGAGCAATTACTATTAAAATCAAACCTGTAATAATACGCTGTTTCATAAATCCTCATTTCTAATTATCTGATTTTCTAATCTGCTCACCAGTTAGCCCAAAACGACGTTCTCGTTTCATAAAGCTATTTATGGCTTTCTCAAAATCAGACTTGGTAAAATCTGGCCATAGCACATCAGTAACATAAATTTCACTATAAGCAAGTTGCCAAAGTAAAAAATTACTTATTCGCTCTTCCCCACCAGTTCTTATTAATAAATCGACATCTGCGCATTCATTAAGATTTTCGGTAATAAGCTCTTCGGTAATATCATCAAGCTCTAAGGAGGTTCCTTTTTGAGCTATTATCTTCTTTACCGCCTGAACAATATCCCATCTACCACCATAATTAACAGCAATATTTAAAATTAAACCAGTATTGGCTGCTGTTAATTCATAGGCATCTTTAATTTTATCTTGCAAAGATCTTGATAATTTTTCAGTATTGCCAATAACACGTAAGCGTATGTTATTTTTGTGAACAGATTGCACTTCATTAGACAACGCCCAAGTAAAAAGTTCCATTAGCCCTGAAACTTCTTCCTTAGGACGTTTCCAATTTTCAGAAGAAAAAGCAAATAGCGTTAAACGCTCTATGCCTTTTTCTGCTGCATATGTAATAGCTTCTTTAACAGCATTAACACCTGCTTTATGACCAGAAAGTCTGATCTTACCTCTGCTTTCTGCCCACCTTCCATTACCATCCATAATAATTCCAACATGTTTAGGCAAGGAAAACAGTAAAGAAGTATTATCTGTCATTGTGCAATTCTCTTAGGTTAGATTTCCATTAATTCTTTTTCTTTTGCACTTAAAAGTTCATCGGTAGACTTAATGTAAGTATCAGTAAGTTTTTGGATTTCATCCTGAGCCTTACGATCTTCATCTTCAGAAATAGTCTTATCCTTTAATAATGCCTTAATTTCATTATTTGCATCACGACGAATATTTCTAATCTGCACTTTACCTTGTTCTACTTCTGCACGAACAATCTTAATTAATTCCTTACGACGTTCTTCTGTAAGTGGAGGTAATGGTACACGAATAGTAGTACCAGCAGAAACCGGATTTAAACCTAAGCCACTATTGATAATAGCCTTTTCTACTGCTTGAGCGCTATTACGATCAAACACAGTAACAACTAAAGTACGTGCATCTTCAACGTTTACCTGAGCAACTTGACGAAGTGGAGTTGAAGAACCGTAATAATCAACCATTACCCCGTCAAGGATAGCAGGTTGAGCACGACCAGTACGAATCTTTGACAGCTGAGACTTTAAAGCTTCTACTGCCTTATCCATTTTTGCCTTAGTTGCAGATTTAATATCATTAATCACTTTAATCACCCTTGCTCAATGCTAAATTTATTACCAAAAACCTTAATTATTACTTAATTAAAGTTCCTTCTTCTTGCCCCTTAATCACACGCACTAGCGCATTAGATTTATTCATATTAAATACCTTAATTGGTAAGTTATGATCACGCGCTAAAACAAATGCAGGCAAATCCATTACCTTAAGTTCTTTTTCAATAACTTCTTGATAGGTAAGAGTTCTATATAAAGTTGCAGATGGATCTTTTACAGGATCTGCACTATATACACCATCTACTTTGGTGCCTTTAATTACAATATCAGCACCAATTTCAATACCACGTAAACAAGCTGCGCTATCAGTAGTAAAGAAAGGATTACCTGTACCAGCTGAAAGAATTACTACTCGGCCAGACTTTAATTCATGTATAGCATCACTCCAAGAATATGGAGTACAAACACCCTGCATTGGAATAGCACTCATTAATGTGGTAGGTACACCAATACGATATAATGCATCACGCATTGCTAAACCATTCATTACAGTAGCAAGCATTCCCATATGATCGCCTACTACACGATTTAATCCTGCTTGAGCTAATTTAGCTCCTCTAAAAATATTGCCTCCACCAATTACTAAGGCAACTTCAACACCCAGTTCAGCAATTTCTTTAATTTCTGAGGCCATGCGATGTAAAACTTCAGGATCAATACCAAAATCTTCCTTACCTTCTAAGGCCTCACCACTTAATTTTAGTAAAACTCGTTTAAATGCTGTTTCCATATTAATGTCTATCCATTCTTTTCTTAAAGTTTGCTAATTACTTTTTATAGTAATTATACAAGAATCTGATATGCCACATCATTATACTTACCTTTAACTAAATTGCAAAAAAAAACTCATTTACACATACCTAAAACATATATGACTCGACTATTTAGTCTAAAAAAGCTTAACTAATGGTCAATATTCCCACTTCTAAAATTAGCTAGACAAAAATAAAGGACAGGAGAAGAAACCTCATCCTGTCCTTAGCTTTTTATGCTTAAAGCTTACTTCTGAGCAGCAGCTACTTGAGCAGCAACTTCTGATGCAAAGTCTACAACCTGCTTTTCAATACCTTCACCAACAACTAAACGGATGAAAGACTTAGCAGTTGCATTCTGAGCCTTTAATAAATCACCAACTTTGATCTTATCGTTCTTAACGAAAGGTTGTGATACTAAAGAAATTTCACCAGTGTACTTAGCCATACGACCATTAATCATCTTTTCAACGATTTCCTTTGGCTTTGGCTTATCTGATTCTTCATTTTCTTTTAACGCAATTTCGATCTGAACTTTGCGTTCATGTTCAACCTGTTCAGCAGGAACATCTTCAGGATTTACATATAAAGGTGAACAACCACAGATGTGCATTGCTACATCCTTAGCAAGCTGAGCATCACCACCATCGATGTCTACTAAAACACCAATACGCTTGTTACCATGAATGTAAAGACCTAAATTATTGCTAGTCATAGCAGCAATTCTACGAATTGACATATTTTCGCCAATCTTAGCAATAAGGTTATTTAAAGTTACTTCAACAGTGTCAGCACTGTCTGGGTAAGTTAAAGCCTTAAGAGCTTCAACATCAGTAACGTTGTTAGCTAAAGCGAGCTTTGCAACTGTTTCACAGAAAGCATTGAAGCTTGCATCTTTAGCAACGAAGTCAGTTTCGCAGTTAACTTCTACAAGTAAAGCCTTATTGCCATCAACAGCAGAAACAATAACGCCTTCTGCAGTTACACGACCAGCCTTCTTAGCAGCCTTAGCCTGACCATTCTTACGCATGTTATCGATTGCAAGTTCGATGTTACCATCAGCTTCAACTAAAGCCTTCTTACAATCCATCATACCAGCACCGGTACGTTCACGTAATTCTTTAACAAGGGCAGCAGTAATATTTGCCATTTAAAAAATCCTTTAATCAGATGAGGTTAATCGGGAGAGTATCTCCCGACTAATGTTGCTTAATGGTTTATTATTCAGCTACTGGTTCTGCAGGAGCTTCTTTAGCCTGAGCAGTAGTAATTGATTCACGAGCTTCGTTAATCACACCAGCAACCTTATCAAGGTAAAGGCTGATTGCACGTACAGCATCATCATTGCCAGGAATTACGTAATCTACGTTATCTGGACTTGAGTTAGTATCAACAACTGCAACTACTGGAATACCAAGGTTATTAGCTTCCTGAATAGCAATATGTTCAATTTCTGCATCAATTACAAAAATTACATCAGGTAAAGAACCCATGTTCTTGATACCACCACGGCTTCTTTCAAGCTTAGCCATATCACGCATACGGCCTAAAGATTCTTTCTTAGTAAGCTTGTCAAAAGTACCATCAGTAGACTGAGTTTCAAGCTCCTTTAAACGCTTGATAGACTGCTTAACAGTGCTCCAGTTAGTAAGCATACCACCTAACCAACGGTGATTTACATAATACTGACCACAGCTTAATGCAGCTTCTTTAACCTTTTCACTTGCAGTACGCTTAGTACCAACAAAAAGCACCTTACCCTTATTAGCAACTTTGCTGCTGATAAAGTTTAAAGCACTTTCAAAACAATCTTTAGTCTTGTCAAGGTTAATGATATGAACACCATTGCGTGAGCCGTAGATATACTGCTTCATCTTTGGGTTCCAATAACGAGTCTGGTGACCGAAATGTACACCAGCATCAAGCATTTCAGTAATAGAAACATGTGCCATAATATAAAAATCCTTAATGTTTGGGGTTAAGCCTCCACTGAACAGAATTACCAACCATAAGGCACCCCGGCAATTCCTAAAATTCAGTGTGTGATTTAGAAATAAAAAATTATGAGTTTCCTCATGCCTAATACTTTTTAGTATTTTCACCTAAAAAAGTGGGCAAATTATACACAGTTTCAAACTTTATTTCAATAACAATAACTTAATTAACTACGAAAAAATAAATTTTATCTTTAGCCAGTACTTAGGCAATACCAAGTTATTTAAAAGCTTAGCAATCCTGTTTTTTAACAAAACATATTGTTTTAACTTAGAACTAGGCATTTTACTAAATTATTTTTTTGCTAAAAATGCAAAATAATGTCAAACTAGCCCACTTTTTGCATCGGTAAACAATAGCTAACATAACTTATTAATTTTTGCCTCAAAATAAAGCATTAAAATATTGCCTTGCACCTTAATAATGCAAACATGCCTTATAAAGGCAAGTTTTATGTTCAACTTTGAGCAAGTATATTCAGTTACCCTTTGGCAGTTCTTTATACATGCACCTTAGATAAGTGATATAATGAGTTGTTATTTTTTATTTAGGGAAAATGCGATGGAAGTTACAATAAAAACTCAAGAAGAAATCGAAAAAATGCGTGTAGCAGGCAAACTTGCTGCTGATGTACTTGAAATGATTACCCCTTATGTTAAAGCAGGAGTAACTACTTTAGAGCTTGATAATATCATGCTTGACTATATTGAAAATACTCAGCATGCTATTAGCGCTTGCCTTAACTATCATGGCTACCCAAAAGCTACTTGCATTTCAGTTAATGAAGTGGTTTGTCATGGTATACCTTCTGTTAAACACCTTCATAATGGCGATATCGTAAACATAGATGTAACTGTTATTAAAGATGGTTATCATGGCGATACTAATATGATGTATGTAGTTGGTGATACCTCACCGCGCAATAAATCATTAATTAATTGCGCCAGAAATTCGCTTTATGAAGCCATAAGAGCTATGGGACCTGGCAGAAACCTTACTTTAGTTGGTGAAACTATTGAAAAAGTAGTGGCTAATACAGGTTTTTCTATTGTAAGAGACTATTGTGGTCACGGTATTGGTAAGGAATTTCATGAAGATCCTATGGTTCTTCATTATAAAAACTCACTAAACCTTATCTTAAAACCTGGCATGACTTTTACAATTGAACCTATGATTAATGCTGGAACCTATAAGTGCAAAGTAAACCATAAGGATGGATGGACTGTAACTACTGCTGATAAACAACCATCTGCACAATTTGAACATACTATCCTTATTACTGAAACAGGCTGTGAAGTATTAACTTTACGTTCAGATGAAAACTTTGACCGTATTATTTATAACCCACAGGCTTAAATTATGACCCAGAGCAGTTCATCATTTCTACCTCCTGAAAAAATTACTGTCGAGAACGGTAGAATTGCCATAAATAACCAATTGCAATTCATGATTGATGAATTTAATCATGGCATCTCGGTTAATGATATTGTAGTTGAGCGCACTGAATTTATCGATACGCTACTAACTCGTTTATGGCAAGAATTAGGTTTTACTAATTTTTCGAATCTTGCTCTAGTTGCAGTTGGGGGCTATGGCCGAGGAGACCTACAGCCCCATTCTGATATCGATATACTATTTGTAAACGATGGTCCTTTAGATGAAAAAATTTCTAAAAGTATCTCAGAATTTACTACTTTAGTATGGGATCTGCGCTTAGATATAGGTCAGTCAGTACGTACCTTAGATGAGTGCATTAGTGAAGGACTAAAAGATGTAACTATTGCTACTAATCTTTTAGAATCACGCATCATTGCAGGTAATGCCCAAACCTTTAGTAAATTAGCTAAGAAAGTTCACTCTGAAGATTTTTGGCCTTGCGAATTATTCTATCAAGCCAAAGCTCAAGAACAATTTGAACGCCACCACTCTTATAAAGATACAGGTTTTATGCTTGAACCTGATATTAAAAATAATCCTGGTGGTTTAAGAGATATTCAAACTATCTTGTGGATTGCCAATAAAAAACTTGGTATTACTACCTTAAAAGATATGCTTACGCATAACTTACTCACTAAACTTGAATATGTAGAACTTCAAGAGTGTCAAGATTTTTTATGGCGTATTCGTTTTGCTTTACATATATCAATAAATAAACCTGATAATAGATTAACTTTTGACAGACAGCTAAAAGTTGCTAATTTATTAGGATACCAGGGAGAAGGTAATACTCCTGTGGAAACTCTTATGCGTAGATTCTTTCAAACTATGCACAGAGTTTGCGAATTAAATGAAATTGTAATGCAATTACTTGAGGAGCGTATTTTTCCTCAAAAAATAAAAAAAGGGGAATTTTATAATCAGTACTTTATTGTTAGAGGTTCATTAATTGATGTTTTTGATCGTGATATTTTTATTAAACGACCTCAAACAATACTAGAACTCTTTTTAATTTTAACTAACGAACCTCAATTAACTGGCATCTACGTTGAATGTATTAGAAGACTGCGTAATGCTCGACGCTCCATAAATTATTACCTTGATGAAAAACCTGAATGCCGTGAGATTTTCAAGCAAATAATTAAAAAGCCACGTGCTCTTATCGTAGCTCTTCCTTTAATGCATAAGCACCATATAATTGCGCTTTATATGCCTCATTGGCAAGAAATCTTAGGTCTTATGCAATTTGATATGTTCCATACATATACTGTTGATGAACATACCATGAGAGTCTTAAAAAATATCAATGACTTTTCACAAAGAAAAAATCCTAAGTTTTCTTTATTTAGACAAGTTTACTCGCAAATTGAGAAGCCTGAATTACTCTTTATTGCTGCAATATTTCATGATATTGCTAAAGGTAGAAACGGCCATCACGCAGAACTAGGCGCCCCTGATGCTTTATATTTTTGCCAGCTACATGACTACAACCGCTTTGAAAGTCGTTTAGTAGCCTCTATTGTGCGCAATCACCTCTATATGTCAATGATTGCCCAAAGACGTGATATTTCTGATCCTGAGGTTGTTAATGAATTTGCGAAAAAAGTTGGTGATGAAACATTCTTAAACTACCTTTACTGTTTAACTGTTGCCGATATATGTGCAACAAATGATAAAGAATGGAACGATTATAAAGATTCACTTTTTAGAACCTTATATTTTTCAGCAAGAAATGCCTTAAGAAGGGGGCTTGAAAATCCACCTGACTTAAGATTGCACGTGCGCGAAAACCAGCAACGAGCATTAGAAATACTTATGCATTTGGGTATTAGCCCAATTCAGATTTTTAAGCTTTGGGGAACATTTAAGCTAGAATATTTCATTCGGTATAACGCAGAGCAAATAGCTTGGCATACCCAGAATATCATAAGTCATCTTGAGTCAGATAAACCATTAATTTTATTTGGTCAGAATCAATCATCACATGGAACAGAGTTATTTATCTATGCTAAAGATGTCCCTAGTCTTTTTGCTAAAGTAACAGGTATACTTGGCGATAAAAACTTTAATGTTCTTGCATCATTGATTTCTAATACCAATAACGGATATGCGTTAGATACTTTTGCTTTTCTTGATAAAAATGGCGTAGAAATTACTTTTGAGCGTCTTGGTACTCTACGTAAAGCCATTACTAAAGCTTTACAATCAGAGACCTATGACCCACCAAAATCCAAACCTTTACCTATAAAGTTAAAACAATTTAAGCATCCAACCATAGTTACCTTCTTACTTGATAAGGATAAAAAAGGAACTTCTATAGAGATTTCCACCTTAGATGTTCCAGGTCTTTTAGGTAAGATTGGTAATGTTTTTCAGGCACATGATCTTGTTGTACATGCTGCTAAAATAACTACTACAGGCGAGCGAGCAGATGACTTCTTTTTGCTCACTCAATCCTCTGGTTCCCTTTTATCAGAAGAAAATAAAGAACAACTTCGTCAAGATCTAATTCTAGCTCTTGATGAAAATTCCTAACAACTATAACAATTGGAGAGTACATGTTAGAACAACTTCAAAATATTATAAACGATGCTTACGAACGTATCGCATCTATCACTCCTAACACTGTTGATGCTGTTACTAAGGAGGCTATCTTACGTACTGTTGAAATGCTTGATAACGGTACTATTCGTGTAGCTGAAAAAATTAACAATGACTGGGTTGTTAATCAGTGGGTAAAAAAAGCAGTACTACTATACTTCCGTATAAATGAAAATGCCGTAATTGAAATGCCTGGCAACTGCTATTACGATAAAGTACCTTTAAAATTTGCTGATTATACTGCTGACCGCTTTAAAGCTGAGGGCATTAGAGCAGTTCCTGGTAGTATTGTGCGTAAAGGTGCCTATATTTCTAAAGATGTAGTATTAATGCCTTCATTTGTAAATATTGGTGGCTACGTTGGTGAAGGTACCATGGTAGACTCTTGGGTAACAGTTGGTTCTTGTGCTCAGGTAGGTAAACATGTTCACCTTTCAGGTGGTGTAGGTATTGGTGGCGTTCTTGAACCACTACAGGCAAATCCAACTATCATTGAAGATAACTGCTTTATCGGAGCTCGTTCTGAAATCGTAGAAGGCGTTATTGTTGGTGAAGGTTCTGTTATTTCTATGGGGGTATTCATTAGTAAATCTACTCGTATTTACGATAGAACTACTGGTGAAATCTATATGGGGCGTGTACCACCAGGGTCAGTAGTAGTATCAGGTAGCTTACCTTCAAAGACTGGTAACTGTAACCTTTATGCTGCTATTATTGTTAAGCATGTTGATGCTAAGACTCTTGGCAAAACAGGTTGCAATGAACTTTTAAGAACTATTGAAGAAGAAATGAGAAGTTAATTTTCTCCTCTCCTATTGTTAAGGCAGGAAGAGGATTTTCCCCTTCCACCTTAATTACCCAGAATCCTTTACTTAAATTTACACCTTCTATTTAACTGCTTTGTTTTTCGCCAACAAATGCATAGCTAAATTATACTTGCTGGCTCATAATTAAATTTAACCGAAAATCTTATAACAAATAAAAAGTCATCAAGATATCATAGCTTTATTATTTAAAATCTATTTTTTTAGATCAAAAAAACTTTGTTTTAATTGATATCAATCCCCCTACTTTTTCCCAGAAAAAATATACTTTTATGACATTACCAAATTTACAAATTAGATTTAGGTAACTTAAATCTTTCATTAAATATTAATTCGCTATTTTAGATAGCCTCTACAAATAATAAAAAAATTCCACCTAGATCATAAAGTACAAAAAAAATTGCATTTAAGACAATTTCTACGTTACTTATTACGCTTAAAGTAGTTACTAAAGATATAGGGGTAATAATTCTGAGATAAGAGGCTTAGTTATGGCATCAACATATACTACAGACAATAGAACAACGACGCTTACTGTCAATGGTAAGGGGCCTTTTATTGTCACTAAGGTTATCTTAAATGAAAAAATCAGTGGCTCATCTGAATTATTAGTCGATTTAGTTACTGATAAAACTTTCAGACCTGATGATTTAGGACAAGTTATTGAACTTAATCATATCTTAGTTAATAAAGAAAAAGTAACTATTTTCTTATTAGCAACTAATATTGCCTACCAAGGATATAGCGTTAATAAAGGATTAAACCACTATCAACTTACAGCAGCCGACCCATTATCTATCTTAAAATACGATATTGCCTATCGAGTATTTCAACAAAAAAATACTAAAGATATCATTACTGAAATTTTAACTACAGCCTCCTTAAATTCATACGTAACTTTTGATGTAACATCTAGTGGACAGATGCGTGATTTTTGTTTACAGCTTAATGAAAATAGTTACGATTTTATCGCTCGCTTATGTGCTGAGGAAGGTTGGCATTTTCATTGTAAACGCTCAAATAAACTACAAATGGTAATTGCCGATTCTAATCAAGCATTTACCGATTATGCTAATAATATAGCTTTTATCAACCCTACTTCCGAAATTAGCGAGGTGCTACAAACATTTGAGCAATCACTAAATTTAGGTACAAGCTCCATTGACTTAGCTGATTTTTCTTTTAAAAACGGGGAAAGATTTACTAATGAAGTTAAATCATCTATCTCACACCCTTTAAATCTTAAGCTAATGAGTTATGGCATAGGTACTAAAGATAAAGCACAGATAACTACACTTTCTAAAAATATCTTAGCCGGAATTGACACCCCAAAAGAAAGCTTTACCGGCACAAGTGAAAACTTCAAATTACATACTGGCATGAAGTTTTCCTTAAAAAATCATCCAAATAGTGCATTTAACCAAACATATTTAATCACCTCTATCAAGCATACCCTATTAACTAATGAATCAGGGCAAAATGATAAATATACTAATAGCTTTACCTGTATTGTGGCTAATAAGAATTTTATACCACCATATCTACCAAAGCCTACCTTTTCAGGTACGCTAACAGCTACTGTTACAGGCCCAAATGATAAGGAAATCTATACTGACGATAAAGGTAGAATCAAAGTACTCTTTCACTTTGATAGACTTAATAAAGAAGATGAAAACTCCTCAATTTGGGTACCAGTAGGTCAGAATTTTACAGCTAATGGCTTTGGTTCACTCTTTTTGCCTCGCATAAGTTCCACAGTAGTTATTACCTTTTTAAATGGTGATATCGATAAACCAATCGTATTATCATCAATTTATACTGATAACCAAAAACTACCATTTGCCTCAAGCTCTCAATCAGGCTTTAAAACTCATACCACGCCAAATGGTAGTGATACAGCCTCAAATGAACTACGCTTTGATGATCAAAAAGACAACGAACAAATTTATATTCACGCCCAAAAAGATCTCATAACTGCTATCGAAAATGATGTAACTGAGTCTATTAAAGGCAATAAAACCATTACTATTGAAAAGAAATTAACGACCCAAACCAAAGAAGAGGTAGCTCATAGCACTGAAAAATCATATACCATTACCGCAAAAGAAAACTTATGCGTAACTACTGAGGCTGATTTTGCAGGCACCACTAAAGGCAAACATAATATTATCGTAACAGGTGCTCTATCTGAAAACACTGATGATAATTACGCCCTCAATGCTAAAAAAGATATTAGTATTGATGGCAATAATATAACTATTACTGGTAAACAAAATATCAAACTAAAAGTTGGTAGTAGCTCAATTGAAATTGGCTCATCAGGTATTACTATAACCGCCTCCAAGATTACCATTAAAGGCAGTGCTACATGCATTGAAAGCAGTAAATTAGATGCTAAAGGCTCAGCTGGAGTTTCTATTGCAGGTGCAAATATTGATATTAAAGCCAATGCTAAAGCTCAATTATCAGGTTTAATGACCGAGGTAAACGCTCAAACTATGGCAACAGTAAGTGGGTCAGCCATGCTTACTCTTAAAGGTGGCTTAACAAGGATAAATTAGTATGAAATTAAAAAAAATCCCTGATGATAATATTGCTCGTATTTTAACGACATATGAGCCTTCTGATGAAATTTTGGCTCTAACTAATAATGACATGGCTCCCGATGAATTTTTACAAATAACCATCGATAATAAACTCTACTTAGATGCTATAAGCTTTTTAGCTCATGCCTTACCAATGCGTGAAAGTATTTACTGGGCTTACCTTACAACAAACTTTTTGGCAGCTAAATTCACCGATAAAGAGCTAGCAGTACTGAAAACAGTTAAAGATTGGTTTAGTAGCCCTGATGAAACAACAAGACGCCAAAATGGTAAGCTTGCCGAGGATTTAAAACTTAAATCAGGTCCTGCCTGGCTTGCTGAGGCTGTATTTTGGAGTGGTGGGAGCATTTTACCTCCTGAAAGTCCTGCAACTGAAGCACCACCATTTCTATATGCCAAAGCTGTTATAGGGGCTATTAGTCTTAGTATTGCCCTAAATGAAGAAGATGAAAAAACTCTTATTGCCAATTACATCCATTCCTTAAAAATTGGGTTTAACCTTGCCCAGGGTGGTAACGGAAACATTTAAGGAGATATAATATGCCATTTCCAGCAGCAAGGGCAACTGATATGCATGTATGCCCCATGCAAACTCCTGCAGTAGTACCTATTCCTCATGTAGGAGGTCCTATATTACCAGGTCCTGCCTCAACAGTACTAATTGGTAACTTACCTGCAGCAGTACTAGGACAAACCTGCGTTTGTATAGGACCTCCTGATGTTATTGTAAAAGGAAGCAGCACTGTACTAATTTGCAATATGCCAGCAGCCCGTATGGGTGATACCACAGCACATGGTGGCACTGTTATTATGGGAATGCCTACTGTTTTAATTGGTGGGTAATCTTTTAAAGTAACTTAGTGTTCTATTAAGGATTAAGGTTTATTAAGCTAATAAACCTTATTTTAAGTAACTTACTATAAAACCGAAATAGCAGTTAAAGGATGTTTTAACGCATTCTCAGCTAGTTTTTCATTATCAGAAAAGCCTTCAATAGCAGTGCCAATTTTTAAAATTGTTTTTCTGCCAACTCCTTGAAGAGTACTTAATGCAATAATCTGTCTTTTAGTTAGTGCCATATATAAAAACCTCTAATCTTAGTAAAAATCTGACTTTACCATTTTCTTTGCTAAAATTTCTTGCACATTATGAAGTTCTTTAGCTATATCGCTATATCCTTGAGCTAAAACCATATTAAGGTAATAATATAAAGCTTGCCAATCTACTATTGGCAAAGCAGTTTTTGGCATACCTGCATTACTCATAGGAGTAAGCTGATATGACTCTAAAGAGGCATACAAAGTACCAATAGGCAAAGATGCCCCAAAATCTATTAACATAACCTTATTACTAGGTGAAATTAAGATATTAGAAGGCTTTATATCACCATGGATATAGCCACAATGATGGCAGTAATCTAATAAAGTAATTACCTTTTGAAAAATCTCTGGTAATAACTTATAGTCATTATCCGAAAAACTTAATAACGTTCGAACATTAGGGTAATAAACAAGCTCTAACAGTAAATTTTCTTTGACAAAGTTACTAACCTTGCATATCCCATCTGATGCACAACTTTGCAATGCTCGATACTCACGCTCAAGATTAATGAGCTTATCCTTTTTTATTACTACTAAATTTTTAGTATCATTTCTTTTGGCTAAAAACACTCTTCCTGATAAGGAGAGTGGTTTTAGCAAAGTATAACCCTTTATTACTTCCATGGTAAACACTGGAATTTTTGTAATAAATAAAGCTCTACATTCTGGTTATCTCCATCTTTAACCTTAACATCATAAACGATACTATAATCATCTATGCTATAAATCCAAGTATGAGCACCTGCATTTACCACCTGCGCAAAACTAGAATTACTTTCATCTAATATTACTTTTAAAATTCCCCACTCTGATTTATAGCGTTTACCATAACTATAAGAATTAGCAGCAGCCATAAAACTAAGGGTAATATCAGTATTATTAGCTGGCCATACTACCCCACAAGTTTGTCTTGGTCCCTGATTATAAGAGCAATGGGATAAACCGTCTTTATATTCAAATAATTTTGCCTTACTTGATAATTTACGAGGTAATAACTCAAATCTTAAAGAAAGCTTATCTTGAATAAAGAAACCTGATTTAATAGCATCATTTAACGCATAAAGCTCTAAGACAGCATATGGCACATCAATATAAAATAATGAATTTTCATTTACTTCATAATAGCCATCTTCATTCTTTAATACAAAATTACTTAAATATGTTTTATAAAAACCATCTAAATAACCATCTGGCTTAAAAAATTCCTCAAATGAGGCAATACTTGCCTCATTTGCAGTGTCTAAGGCAAATGGGAATTTATTATTAAAATGCGTATCGTAATAGCGTAAAACAGTGCTATTCCATCTTTCTCGCAAATAATTATTTAGCTCTATGGAGATATTAGAAGAGAAACTATTTGATAATGAGGTCAGCACATTACTAAAAAATACTGGGGTATCATCATCAATAATCGCTAATAAATCAATATTAGAAACATCATTAAGTAAATTCTTTATTACGTAATTAAAGACATTCTTAGAACGAGTACCTACATTCTTATCAATCTGTCTGTAGATATTGCCAATAGTCTGAATATCTTTCATCATGGTGTTATAAGGAACTGCTAACTCTTGACTATATTCTAAATCGCTATTAACACCAATAAAGTTATAATACCCCTCAAATTCAGAGGCAATTGCTAAGCCATTAAGATAATTTTTTTGGATTGGTTTTAAGTCTTGAGAGGTTTCAGTTGAACTGTCTACCTTTAAAGTATCATAAACCTTAGTAAGATTAGTGTTTTCTACAAATACTTTAATAAAAGTATCTAAGGCACCATTATGAGATGAATTGATTTTCTCAAAAGCATTTTTTGTTTCATCAAAACTTGCAAACCCTGCGATCTCTACGTTATTGATTATATCAGTCCAATGGTCAATATAATCGTTATAGTATTTACGCTGCACTCTTAAAATTATGCTACGCACACTTTCATCTGATAAATCAATATTGGATTTAATAAGCTTTAAGTTCTTGATAAAACGTTTAAGCTCTGGAGAACTTGGTGATAAATCTATACTTAAAAAACCTTCCCTTGTAAACATAAATGGAATGAAATAGCCCTTATAGGAAGGTGGAAAGGAAAAAATTGAACTAAAATTTTTCCCAAATTTTGGCATAAAATCAACTTTATAACTATTACGTTTATCTAACTTAACAAGTTCATAAAGCATATCATCAACCGATACTGCATCAAACTTATGTTTAATATTAGTTACTAACTCAGTATCTTCACTTAAAGTACTCTTATCATAATTAGTAGCAAATAAATCATCAATTAACTTCTTTAAGGAAGTTTTACCATTACTATCAAAATAAATTTGAGCTAATACCTGCTTATCTATATATTCATAAAAATAATCTTTATCAAGAATTTTTTTATCAAAAAGCATCATATAGGCGCCTGCACCTGTATAAATGATGTCTTCATTCCCAGTGGTTTCAAGGCGATAAAGGCTATTTCTTAGCACAAGTTCAAGCTTGCGTAAAAATAACTGTTTTAGCTCATCTTGATAAAATTTTTTAAAAGCTTTTGGCATTGCCCATTGATCGTAAGAAACAATTTGGTAAAACTTAAACCTTTCATCTAACTCTAAAGATTTTTTACGTACCCTTTCTAGAACATAAACTAAATCATTTAAAGATGCATCATCAATAAAACTAATCTTAGTTACCTCTTTATGATACTGCTCAATAAAGTGCACCATCTCGTCTTTCGTTTCAACATAAGCGCGCCAGTTTTGATAATAATGAACTGCTCCATAGCCAATTAAAGCTAATACCACTATTAGTTTTACACTATAGCTTATAATATGTAATAACTTCTTAGAGTAATTTACCCCGCTTAAATTGGCATAGTTATTAATGGTTTGGGCAAATAAGTTAGCCACAAAATAACGTTTTTTATCGTAGCTACTATCAGAGGTTTTAGCATCAGTTGCAAAATCAGCACGTGAGGCAATTAACTGTGATAGTAAATCAAATCTTGTGTCTTGTTGATTTGGTACTAAAAAATAAATACCAAAGAGCCAAACTGACTTTTTTAATTTATTTTCTTTGGTAAGCGAACGAATGTTATCTTCAAGTAAATTAAAAAAGAGCGCCATTTGATACGGAAAACTCAATACGCTACGAGCATCATGTTCAGGAATATTCTTTAAAAAAAGCAAGGTGTTTTTACTAAAATACTCCACAAACTGCTTACACTTAGCCTCATAATCCTCAAAATCAAATTGTTTACGGTCTTTATGTTTAATAACAAAACCGAGAGGTTTTTCAGGTTTGGTGTCCGCAAAATATTTATAAAAAACTACAAAGTCCTTAATAGCATCAGCTTTAGTAAGTGCTAAAAACACTGGTACTTTTAATCCAACACTTCTATTAAATACTAAAATAGCATCTCTTACGCTATGGATAACTTTATCATGATAGAGCTTATCGCCTGTTTGCACAAAGCTGCATCCTAGAGTATAAATAAATCCATTACATGCCTGCTGACTGCGATACTTATTAAGAATGCGAATAAACTCTTGCCAAAGATCAGGATCTGCTCCTTCCTCATCAATAATACGAGGACCTAATTGAATTAAAGTGGCGTTATCTGACTCCCAAAACTTTAAATATAAATCAGATTCTGAGGCAATATTATCACCACCTACTTTTAAGGTGAAATCTGCATCTAAGACACTAACAAAATCATTTTGCGCTAAGATTAAAGACTCATCTTTTTTCTCAGTACCAAACATAATGTAAAGAGGTACTTTATAAGAGCTTAAATTATTTTTTAAAGCCTTATTAGAAAGCTTAAAAAGTTCAGCAATAATCTCTTTATCTTGCTTTAATAATACTTGTTGCTCTGTTTGACTGGCTGATTTATACTTTCGATAACGATAAATAGCATAAATTATTGCTACAATCAAAGCTGTAAGTACAATAGAAATCAATAACCATAAAATCCAGCGATACTGTGGATCAACAATAAAGGCGCCATAAGTAATTGCTAAGGAAGAAATTAATAAGGCTATAATTACAATCTTTAACATAAATATTGTATCTCCCTTAATTATTAGTTCTTAATAAAGCATTAGGGTCTTTATGATTTATCACTTTAATGCGATTTTTATTACCAGGTGCCTTTTTAGTAGGTAGTTCTATAGAAACTTGTTTATCTTGCAAAAGCTTAGTTTGCTCTGTTATGTGTTTATTTATATCCTGAGTTACTTCTTTGCCAATAGTAGATAAACTTTTTGTGGTGCTTAAATATTTAATCTGCATACCTACAAACACCACTACCATAGCTAAACAAAGATAATATACCAAATACTTATATCTAAGCCCTACAAAAGGTTTTCCACCTTTAGTAGGTAAAGTTGCCTCCGGTAATGATAAATTTGGTTCCTGATGATAATGCTCAAGCAAGGTAAAGACATATGATTTAATTTCGTAAAGCTCATTTTGGTCAGTATCAGAGTATTTCCCCTTAAATCCTAAAATAAGCAAAATATAAACTAATTCAATAAAATCAATTAATAATTTAGGCTGCTGACAGGCTTTATCTAACAGCACAAAAAAGATTTCACCCCCGTTACGCTGAGTAAACATAGACGAGAGTAAAGAATGATTTACCCACCCACCTTTCTCGCCCCAAGAGGTATGCGCAATTGCCTCATCTAAGGCAACACACAGCACATATGTTGATTTTTCGATAACGCTTGGATGATAATCAAAAGTAATAGATTTACTCTTAAAATCACGTAACAAGTCTAATAACTGTAACCTAAAATTGCCTAAATCAAAAGGTTTATCCTGACGCGGAACAGATAATAATACTAAAATAATAGGAGTTGCTAACTCTAATAACCCATTAGTATAAAAATTTATATAATGAGGTAATTTAAAGCCATCACAAGTGGCAAGTTCGCTAATAGTATGCATAATCTTAGTAGCATTAGCAGTGTCTTTACTATCAATAGTAGTATTGTTACTGTTGCTAATATCTACTGTTGCTTCTTCTTGAAATATTCCAGCCACTTAACTCACCCTTTTATTACTTTATAACATTTAACTCAACTGTTACATCACGTAATTTCTCATCAATATGTAAAGCGATAGGTTCATCTTTATTAATAATACTTAACCATAGTGGAGATCTAGTATCAATCTCAAAATATGCGGCATTGATTTTACTCTTTAACTCAGCAGGAGCTACTGGTAAGTTACGAATAGGCACCCCTGATAGCGCATTTATTACAATATTAGCTATTTCAGAATTACCGGCAATCTTACTTGATTTTGGAAATTCATTAATAAGCGTTGTTATATCGCACGATGCTGATACTACTAAGATAAATCTTGCATCTTGATATAATGAGCGATCCTTAATCATCGCACGCAATAAATGACGAGAAACAAAGAGTGAATCATCCCAAGCAACAGTAGTTACATTATCCGACTGTACATCACGCAAACATTCATGAATTAACCCAAAAACCTCAGAAAAAATATTATATAAATTACTAAAATTCCATAACTGCATTTTTGGGGGCTCTTTGCCCTCTAGGCCATACATTTTGCCAACCATACAAATGCAGAAAAAATAAAGTGTTCTTGGATTTAGATAAGTTTTTGAGTTCTGGGAAAACTCACGCCATATAGGACTCCACTCTGCTAAAGCTGACATCCACATAACATCGCGAATCATACTCTGATAACTCTTATTATTCGAAAAACTTGCTATACGCTTAGAGACCATTTGCACTCTATGCTCAAGTTTATCGTAAATATAACTGATGTTATCTAGCACATAACTTGAAATAATAATATTGGTACACAGTGGAATAAAAGCCTCATTTAAGACTACGCCACTTGAGGCTGTGCATTCACTTACCTCAGCAATAGGCAATACTAAATAGCTATCAAGTTTTTCGGATGATAACTTTAATGAAAGGTTTAAATCGGCAACCTCTACTTTAACAGGTTCGCTATTTTGCTCAGTATTATCATAAACCTCAATATCATAGGAGCGATAACGAGTTTTTACCTTATCACCATACTCAACAATAACACTCCCCTCTCGATAAACAGGCAAGGCTAGATATACTATTTCATGCGATACCCCTTCAGGAATATCGATAACTAGCTCTTTAGTTACCTCAAAAGATGTACCGTCCTG
Organism: uncultured Succinivibrionaceae bacterium; assembly: GCA_944393045.1. Classification (GTDB taxonomy): domain Bacteria; phylum Pseudomonadota; class Gammaproteobacteria; order Enterobacterales; family Succinivibrionaceae; genus HGM20899. Next base: position 123,019 of record CALXYT010000002.1, read on the forward strand.
AAAAATTCCTTTAGCTCGCTTAATGCCTAGTTTTCCTAAATCAAGTAATGTTCTATCAAGCTCTAAAGCGCTAAACCCAAAAAGCGCATTTAAATTAGTTTCGCTAATTAACTCTTTTACAAAGCTTTCATGATAAAGACAAGTTTGTTGCAAATGTTGTGGTGTTAAAAATAAGCCTTCAGACCAAACGACTTTCTGATTTGCCATAATCCTAATCCTTTTTCTTTAATTCTGCTTTAACACCATTGATATAAAGCTCAAGCTCTAAATCACTACTTGTGTCCTTAACAGGAAGTATTACCTTACCACTAGCATTATCGTATTGTGAAAAACCTACCACCGCCCCCACAAAAGCTGTTTTTTCAGCTAAACGCACTTCTACATGTTCTTTGGAGTTTGGTAATACGCTACTTAATGTTTTACTACTAATAAAATCAGGTCCTAATACCCCATTGGCATCGTTATATAAATCGATAAATAATGCTTTATTAAACATTTCATCACTACCTAATTGCACAATTTGCACCGAAACTGAAGTAGCTTCATCATCAATATTAGGATTTATCTTATCATCAGCATTAATATTAACTATTAACTTTGGTGGTTCGCTCCCCCAAAACTTCAAGGAGCATCCACATAGAGTTACAGCACCAAAGATAAGAAATAATGCTACTAGATATTTTTTTATCATATATGTATCTACTTTTATCGTGGTAAATTTCGTTAATTATTACTGTTTTTTATTATCTCAAGCGATTCTCTAAAATACATTATAAACTTCTGTTGCCATTCATTACTCTCAATATTATGGTTATAATATTCTTGATAAGTTTTCCAGTAATTTGGTCTAAAAAAGAATGACTTATTAAAAATCATACTAGTTTCAACAAACTTTTTAGGCCCCATTTCCTTAAAAATTCTATCTAATGCCATAAGCATGGCTTTTTCCATGATCTCTTGCTGTCTTTTTATGGCGATTTGTAGCGTTAAAAAAGACATATCACTATTACCTTCGGCAAGTTCTCCAAGTGGAGTATCGATTATTTCATTATTGCGATCAAATGGATTATTACCAAACATATTTCTACCATCAAGCGATAATGGCTTAGGTGCTCTTGGAGCAATACTGCTCTTACCAACTTGAGTGGTAGATGAAACTAAAAAAGGATCTTCTCGTATTTCAAATTCTTTAGCATCATCTAAAATATCATCTTTCGGTTGTAAGTCGATATCAAGATTATTACTTTTAGTATAATCATAACTTGTTGCTGTTACGTAAGGATCATTATTTTTTTTTACATCGACATTTAAAAAAGGATCTGGAAAAGCTAAATTATCATCTGTGGTTTTATTGACCTCTTTACTTTCACCAGGTTTACTATCTTTATCCTTAGTAAATGGATCAAACACTTCCTCATTTTTTTGAGATGATTTATTATTTTCTACCTCATCTATTGATATTATTAGCGTATAACCACCAATCCCTAAAACGTCCCCATCATTTAAGCCAATACTTTTATTACGCCCCAAAGGAGTTTTAGCACGATTTATAAAAACCCCATTAGTACTTAAATCAGTAATAAGGTAACTATTTCCGGATAAAGTAATTTCTGCGTGCACATTAGATACTATACGAGAAGCATCATTTAACACTAATGTTGAGTCATTACCACGACCAATTTTGCCGCCCTCTTTTGGAAAAACCACATACCATTTAGTAACAGTTTCCCCACGAGGTGAATCAATAATTCTTACTGATAATGCCATGTTCTATCCTTTACTTTATTCTGTTACACATTCGTAAGGAGTTATTAAACTTACTTAAAAAATCTGGATAATGATTTAAAAAGTCTTTATTTATATAAAAACCTTTAGGAATTTTAGTTAAAAACCGTTTGGTAAATTCAATATTATGAGCTTTTTCATATCTAGTTACCTCATCTAAAACCTCAACAAATAAATTAACGCCACCATTCAATAGTAAAGAAGTCATTTCAGCTAATGAATTAGAAGCTATTACATTATAAATGCCAAGATTAGTTAAATATAAATGCTCAGCTGAGCCATACTTAACTGCTACTTTATAGTTTTTTCGATTTATTAAGCTCACAAGCTTCTTAATATCAGTAGCTAAGTTTTCTTCTCTATTGCGAACTTTACTAAACACTAAAACAAAGTTTTCTGAAAAAACTGGCTCTGAAAACACTGCATACTTATCACGAGCATCATTTTTAGAAACAAAAGGCAAAATATTAAAATTGCCCATTTTAAATAAATATTGCGCCTTTACCCAATCAACACTATAAATTTCATACTTAAATGGAACTTTATGAGCGATGCAGTCTAATAGCATAATAGCTTTACCTGAAAAATTACCATCAGGTAAAACCGTAACATCCTCTTTGTCAAAAGCTAACTTAATAAGTGGATACTTTTTAGCGGAGCTTTGGGCAAAAGCAATATTTACCATTACCAATAGTAACAATACTACCAGATAACGACTAATGCTCTTCATCTTTAGCTCCGCCTAATTTATCCTACTCAATGGTAATAGAAAACTCATTCTCTATACAGTCTACCACAACCTTAGTAATAGGCAACCCTTCACTTAAGCGCAAAATACAAGTGTTTGCAAGCTTTGGCATAATGGTGCGATTGATAATTTGCTCAATAGCTCTACCACCAGTTTCAGGTGAATTATTGCGCGCAACTAATGCCTCAATAACCTTTTCGCCACAAACAAATTGTGCCTTATAACGATCTGTAATACGCTTTTTAATGCGATCTAAAGAGATTTGCGCAATCTTCCCAAGCTCCTCATCATTTAATGGATAATATGGAACTATCGTAGTTCTACCTAAGAAAGCAGGTTTAAAGAATTTCTGTAAAGAAGGCATGATTGCTTTAGTAAGATCTTTAATATTTGGTCTTTCATTCCTACAAGCATCACAAACAGCCATATCACCTGCATTGGATGTCATAATAATAATGGTATTCTTAAAATCCACTAAGCGTCCTTCACTATCACTAATTGCCCCTTTATCAAAAATCTGATAAAAAATATCATGCACTGAAGGATGTGCTTTTTCCATTTCATCAAGCAATAATACACTATAAGGATTGCGTCTTACGGCCTCAGTTAAAACACCACCTTTACCGTAACCTACGTAACCTGCAGGGGAGCCTAATAACATTGATACTTTATGCTCTTCTTTAAACTCTGTCATATTAATGGTAATTAAATTCTTCTCACCGCCATATAATAAATCAGTTAAAGCTAAGGCTGTTTCCGTCTTGCCTACACCACTTGGACCGCACATTAAAAACACTCCTAATGGTTTACGAGGATCGGTAAGACCTGCTCGAGAGGTACGTATAGCCTGAGAAATTTCAGCTATCGGGGTAAGTTGCCCTATCACACGCTTACCTATAAGCTTCTCAAGTTTCATAAGACGAGAAACCTCATCTTTTACCATATTACCAACAGGAATTGCCGTCCAAAGCGAAATTACCTCAGCTATTGCCTCGTAACCAACACTTGATAATACTAAAGGTACCTCACCTTGGAGTTTATGCAAATCTTCAATGAGCCTATCAAGTTCTTGTTTCTCTGGTAAAGACTTTATCTCCTCGCCTGCGATAAATTTATCATTTAAGAGATTTTGTAGTTCAATAATTTTTGCGACTTGCGCTTTTTCCCCTTCCCAAGCCTTAGCTAAAGTTTGAGCCTGTTCTTCTTTAGTTGTAATGCTCTCTTTAGTTAATGCTATTTCCTCTTCCTTTTTGCCGTAAATAGCATCTTCATACATTAATGCCTGAAGCATTTTTTGCAAACAAGAAATTTCTTCTTTTAAAGTATCAAGTTTTTGAGGAGTAGAACTTTGACTTAACCCAATTCTTGAGCAGGCAGTATCTAATAAAGAAATAGCCTTATCAGGTAATTTACGTTCTGGTAAATATCTTATAGATAAGTTTACCGCAGCCTCTATTGCCTCTTGCTTAATATTTACATGATGATGCTTCTCTAAACTAAGCTTAATACCACTAAGCATCTCCATTGCAATCTTAGCACTTGGCTCTTTTACCGCTACTAGCTGAAATCTACGAGTAAGGGCTGCATCTGCCTCAAAATACTGTTTATACTCAGCCCAAGTAGTAGCAGCAATAGAACGAATTTCCCCACGAGCTAAAGCAGGTTTTAAGATATTAGCCGCATCATTTTGTCCAGCAGCTCCACCAGCCCCGATTAAAGTATGCGCTTCATCGATGAACATAATAATAGGTTTTTCTGCCTGCTTAATTTCCGTAAGCACATCTTTTAAACGATTTTCAAATTCACCTTTAATACTTGCCCCTGCCTGAAGAGCAGCTAAATCTAAGCTATATAACTCAACATTTTTTAATTGATTAGGTACATTACCATTTACAATCTCTTGCGCAAGACCTTCTACAATAGCTGTTTTACCAACGCCAGGATCGCCTACTAAAATAGGACTATTTTGGCGTCTGCGACATAAAATATCGATAGCCATTCTTATTTCTGGCACTCTGCCAATAACAGGATCTAATTTTCCTTCACGAGCAAGCTTAGTTACATTGCTGGCATATTTATTTAATGCCCCAGTTACATGAACATCACTTTCTTCCTGCCCATTTGTCCCTCCTGGAGTTTTATTTAATGTAGCAGGTTTTAAGGCATCAATAGCACTCTTTATAACCGTTTCTGATAATTCACTTACCCAATTTAATAAAGAGCCACCGTAACTTGCCTCATTTACCCTATATTTTAAAACCAGCAATAAATGAAGCTCACTAATACTTTGCTTATTAGTATTTAATGATGCTAATAACCAAGCATCTTTTAGCATTTCTACTAAGCTTGGTGACAAACTGGGAGCCTGAGTATTACCTTTAGGGAAAGTATTAATTTCTCTAGTAACTCGTTCAATCAGCGCATCACGTGAAATCTTACCTTTTGCTACTACCTCAAGCCATTTAGAATCATTCTCTGTTAGACATTGTAAAAACAAATGTTCTAACTCAATAGAAAAATTGCCATTGGTCATAGCAGAAGCTGCAGCTTTTTCAAGAAACTCTTTTAAATTAGGAGAAATTTTTCCTATTAAGTTTCGTAAATCAACGTTTATCACACTACTCTCCTTAAAGGCTACAGAAAATTGTTATATACAAAAAAATTATCGTAGTTATAAGCACTCTTAAATCTTAAGACCTCACATTCTTCTGCGATAATACCTAGATGTTTTTATAGGTATTTTCACCATAAAGTCTTTATCACTGGCACTTAAACATAGATTCTTACCTAAACAAAGGTTTTTATCCTTAAGACCTATTTTACTTTGAGGTAAAAAATTCTTATTTACTAATAGATTTAATACATAAGCTTTATCATTACCTAAATAAAAAGTAATTAGCTCGTCTATAGCATTAAAAAGATTTGGGGTATTATTCATTTGCTCATATTGCGCCATATCGCTTACCACAATAGATATATCTAAAAAATTGCCATACATATTGACCCTTGAGCCTAACTGAATATTTTCTCCTAAAATATTATTACCCTTTTCATGGGTAGTTATTTTAGTAAGGACACTTTTAGATAACTTTCTAACTTGCAAAGGGGCATATTGCGCTTTAAAGTCATAACTAAAATAAGAACGTAGTAATTTAAGTAAAGTTGCAATATTATTACTTTTAGCCCCTAAAAAGCTTATGAACCTTATTAAGCTGCACTTATCAAGGTAACGAAACTCAAAACCTATATTTACCCCTAGTAAAGTACCTAATAAATCACTTATCTTATATTGCGTATTGCGCCTAGAAAAACTTTCTTCTTCTTTTTGTCTTATTAAGTTATATTTATTATGACTTGCTATTGCTAATGTATAGTATCTATTCTCAAACATTTGCAAAAAGTCACATCCTGCACTATCACCATCGTGATAATCATTTAATAACCTAATAGTAAACATTCTAGGCATCACCCCATTAATACCTAAAAGGGCTGGATAATTTAAGCTTATCTCAAATCTATTATCTTTAAATTTAACGTTCTCAACCTTACTGGTAGCATAAGAAGCTTCTACTGAACTCTTAAACTCAATAGTAAAATTTATGCCTGTAATTTCACGATAGTGCTTAATTATCTGACAGATATTAGTTACATCAGCATTATCAAGGTAATTTTGTTTAACCTTGGTAATTAATGGTAGCTTGGCTATATCTTCTTGCATCCTAATCTCCTTGGAAAAGATACATATAGCTCATCAGATCCTTCAATCATCACATCAAGCTGCACAAAGCTGTTATACCCCACAAATGAAGCAAAATACCTATCGAGAAATTGCGCAAAACTATAAACGCCATCTAAACTTTCCTGATGAGCTAAGATAACTGTTATTTTGCTACCATTAACGTAACAACACTTACCATTGATTCTAATTGGCTCAACTACTTGCTCTTGATTTACGCTCTTTATCGCCTCAATAAGAATTTGATTTTTTCGGCTATCTTTTAAGTTATAAAGTGATAATAAAGTTTTAAACTGATTGGTAGAATCTTTCCCACCAAAAATCATCTGATAATTAAAACTTAAATGCGCTAAAATTTCCCAGTTAGTAACTTTGTCTAAAGAAGGATATATCGGTAATGATGGTCTACGTAAAAGCATGACGCTACCGGGTACCGTTATAGTACTCATGGGCGATAAAGAAGCACTTGCGTAATTGATTTTAGTAGGAAATAGTCCATCGGTTACTAAGGTTTTTATTAGTAATGAATGATTACCATTTAAGACATCTTCATGGTTTAAGTCGATTAATTCAATCTTCCCTAAAATGTTATCTTGCGTTTTTTGGTATTTTACCGTCCATCTTTTAGAAGAAGTTGTAGAGCTAAAGGTATCATGGTATAGCTCAGGGATTATTTTCTTTTGCGCATCAAAAATATCAGTAACTTTTAAGACCTTATAAAGTGATAAAGCTCTAGCACTATCAGTTATTGTTATAGGATATTGTTCTTTTAGACCATCTAAAACTATTGGATCAGCATATTGCTCATAAAGGTTTATTAAAGGAACATAAAAAAGCGTAAAGTTCTCTTTTTGAACAGCACGAAAAACCTCAACTTTAATATCTTTTAAAAAGAACTTTAACTTAAAGCTATTACCCATTAAAAGATGTTTTACGCTTGATAAATCAATATTGAATTGATTAAAGACATCACCAAACATAAAAAATTCTTGCAATAAGTTTACTCCCCAAAAGGAGTTATCACTATGAGGTAATAATGGTGCATTAAGATCAAAAGTCTTATTACTTAAGGCATCTATACCTAAACGAAATAACTTACCATTAACCTCAACATAGATATCTACTAAATTATGGCAAATTTCATCATAGATTTTTAAGGAGAAATTACTGTCAGACCGAAGGGCAATATTTAAAAAGTCCAAATCTAAATCAAGGCAAGATATTGATTCATCAGTAGTAGTAAACTCAAGCTCAATTAAGTTTTTAGTTATGGGGGCAATATCTTGTACTACCTCATCAAATGGAGCCACAAAAGTATTTAACTTGCTAATTTTTAATGGGTAAATTACTAAATCATCTACCGTTTTAAAATAGCAATGACCGACATCTTCTTCTTTTAACTCAAAAATCGTTCCCTTTGGTATAAAACCTTTAGTTTTTGCTTTATCATCAACATCTACCCCTAAAATGGAATATGAAGGAACTGGGCGTAAATAATCTGGATAAATAACATTTAAAATATTTTCAGTAAATTCTGAGTAATTATCATCTAAGCGTTTTTGAATACCTGAATTTAATAAACAAACACTTTCAACAAGACGTGCTATTTCGGGATCTTCAATGCTCCCATTAACAATGCCTAAGGCGCTAGCAACCTCAGGATGAACTTTTGAGAAATACTCTGCCTTTTCACGTAAATAAGAAAGTTCTTCCTCAAAATAATACAAATCAATATCAGACAAAGTTACTCTTCCTTACTCTAAAAACATTCGCTCCAAAATCAAGGTAGGAATCAAATAATACTATATCCTCATCACCATTAATCTGAGTTATCCCCTTAATCTTAAATTCAAATAAATTAGTATTAGAGGTATTAGGATTCTCTTCAATCTCCACATCATGTAATCTTGGCTCAAATCTTTTAATTAACTCGATAATTTCCTCAAAAACAAATTTACCTTGAAATTTTTTTTGATATCTCATAGTATTTCTTAAGCCAATTGTTAAAATCGTATTTTTTACACTTAAATCCTTGGTTATTCTTTCTTTAAGAATGGGAGCAAACGAGGATATAATCCCTGTAATATTCTCAGCAATATCGGTACGTAAATCATCGATATCAACACTTTTTTTACCATGTAGTCTGCGTAATAAACTCATTACCCCTCCCTTCTAAATTATTACTAGCATTTGGATCTTGAGATTCACTACTATTTGCTACTTCTTTATTTTTTGGATTATTACGCACTAAAGTTGTAAGGGTAATAGATACTGTAGAAATATCATATTGATATTGTGGCTCAATAATTACCTCACAATCATAAATGGTAGGATCATCTTTTTGCGCAGTTACTGTAATTTCATATGATTTTAAAGGATAACGAGCAATGACACTTTCATCAGAGAATGAAGCATTCATTACATACTTACTAATCCAGCTTGCTAAAAACTCTTTACATTCCTTTGTAGTATCGTAATTACCTACTTTATCACGTAAAAGTACTTTAATATAATGACTAAACCTACATAACATTAAGTTAGTTTGCATCATATTAACTATTTTTTCTGTTTCATTATGAAAACGCTTAACAGAACTATTACTAAAAAAGCCATAAATATCTGTTAAATAGATATTTGATAATACCGTTAAACCTAATCTTGCCCATTCACTATCATTTTCAACTGCCAAGGAAATTTTGGGGATAAGTTGTGCTTTATTAGGTAATTCCACAATTGCCCCATGTTCCCCATTTTCATCGTAAGCACGCAAGAAACCAAACCAGCTAATACGAGTAAATTCACGCACCACATTCATAGCTAGTAAAAAAACACTATTCCCCCAAAGAGTACAATCTTCTCGTTTACCTACCTCAGTAAATAAAAAATCATGAGCGTAATTTACATATGGCTCTCGTATTAAATAATTTGGTAAAACAACATTTAAAAAATTAGCATTGGGGTGATTAGCTAAATTTTGCCAGGACTTAAAATCATCACTTTCAATAATGCGTGCAAGTTTGGTAATATTAGGAATAATAACCTGTGGAGCATCCCCAAAAAAATACTCATCTAAACCAATTATTACTTGCGCAAAACAGGCTTTACCTAAATCACCAAGAAGCTCTGCAGTATAAACATCATCAAAATCACCATAATGATCTAATAAATCGAAAGAATTTAAATCATCAGATAAATGATGAGCTACGACAATAAGCCCAAAAGGCAAACCACCTGCCGTATTAAGCTCTTTAGAATAGATTTTATAATATAAAGATGAACGTTTAATATCATAAGAAAGATTAAGATCCTTAGAAATCTCATACCAAGAGATATCAAGAAGCTTAATTTTTACACGATGCTTAGAATAGTCGGTATTAACTAATTGATGAAAACTGCGCCAGTTAGCTTCTAATTCTTTAAATTTTTGGTGATGCATAATCACCGATAATTGCTTACTTATTTTTTGGTCAATAGCAATTATCAATGAAGATATCAGTTCAAGACAATCGTCATTGCTCATATTTTTCCCCAAAAAATAACTAAACAATAAAACTTAGACACGATATACACTAGCGTATATCATGTCTTAAAATTTATTATCCTGGAATATTAGCCACCATACGTAATGATGTTGATAATTCTTCCATCTGTAACCAAGGCTTCAAGTACGCCACAGCCGCATAGGAACCTGGGCGACCTGACTGCTCAACTACCTTAATGCTAGCCTCTGCTAATGGATACTTGGCCTTTGCCTCGTTACCAATAGCATTTGGATTTACATACTGACTAATCCAGCTATTCATGGCAGTTTGAATTTCATTAGCATCTTTGCTAGAACCTACATAATCACGTCCCATTACCTTTAAATAATGGGCAATACGACTACTTGCCATAGTATAAGGAATACGAGCAGCAATGGCGGCATTAGCAGTAGCAGCAGGATCGGTATAAACTTTTGGTTTATGAGTAGATTGTGCCCCTAAGAATACGGCATAGTTGGTATTCTTATAATGAACTAATGGTAAGAAACCTAAATCACTTAATTCCTTTTCACGTTCATCGGTAATATTTACCTCAGCAGGACATTCTTGTAATAAATCACCAGAATCAGAGTTATAAGTAAAGTTTGGTAAGTTTTCTACTTTTCCACCATTTTCTGCACCACGAATAGCAGTACACCAACCACTTGCACTAAAGGACTTAGTTAAGATTAAACCGTATTCGTAAGCTGCATTACTCCAAACAAACTGATCATCACTACTTACCTTTACGCTACCATCAGCTCGAAGAGGTAATTCCTCAAAATTAAACTCTTTAATCTGCACAGTATTTTTACCATAAGGCAATCTTGCTAAAGTTCTTGGCATTGTTAAGCATACATAGCGTGATTCATCAGATTCTCTAAAAGAGTTCCATGCAGCATAAGCAGGTGAATCAAAACCTGCTGCCACAGGTTTACCCTCAGAGAACTGCTTAAATGACTTATAGTCAAACATAGAGGCATTAGTAGCTGCGATAAAAGGAGCGTGAGCTGCAGATGCTACCTCACCAATATAACGTAGTAATGAAACATCCTCATCGCCATAACCAAACTCATAGTCACCAATTAACACTCCATATGGAGCACCACCAGCCGTCCCAAATTCTTCTTGATAAATAGAGTTAAATAAATGACTTCTATCTACTGCTGGAGCATTTTCAAATTGATCGATTAACTCATCTTTAGTGTAGTCACACATCTTAATCTTAAGACTCGGTCCCAAATCGCTATTTTTAACAAGCTTTTGTAAACCTAACCAAGAGCCTTCAAGTTTCTTAAACTTTGGATTTTGGATAACTTCTGATAATTGTGCAGAAATCTTTTTATCAATTTCGCCAATAGCTTTTTCAATAGTTGCAGTTAAATTTTTATCCCAGGTAAGAGTGCCATTTAAAGCCTGAGAAGTTAAACTTGCCAATAAGTCTTTGGTTTGATCAACTGGAGTTTGAGCTGTTGCTTCAATTACCTTATCTAAAAAACTTACACTACCTTCTGCTTGTGTAGCCTGAGCTGTTTGCTGCTGAACTTCTGCCATTACTTCTCTCCTTCCTCAATACCTAGTTCCTTAGCAAGATTAGCGATATTATCAGTACTTTCTAATACTTCTTTTAATAGCTTCTCTAAATCTCTTGAACGATCAGCCTTACTTAATAAGATCTTTAATTTTTGTCTAGTTTCAAGCAGTTTCTTTAATGGTTCAACCTGCTTAACTACGTTTTCAGGATTAAAGTCAGCCATAGAGTTAAACTTTAAATTTACCTCAAATTCTGATCCGTCATCAACTAAGGTATTATCAACCTTATAAGTTAATTCTGGAGCAACATCACTCATAACCTGATCAAAGTTATCTTTATCAACCCCAACAAACTCACGATCATCAACTTCAACTTTTTTATTTTCAGGTTTATCACCTGAGAATGAACCTAAAACTCCCACAACAAAAGGTAATTCTTTTGATTCTGTTGCACCATTTGTTTCTACATCATAAGTAATACTTACTCTATTCTTACTTACACGCTTATGCTGAGCATTCATTGTCATATACTTACTTGTCCTTTAATGTAAAAATCTTTTGCTCTAAGGCTACCAATTTATAGACGGCTGAGTCTGATTATTGTTACTAGAATTATTAGTTTTTGTGACATTTCCCCCACTTATAGCCTCATTACTGGAACCATCATTTAAACCTGCAACGGTAAAAATACGGTTTTTAGTATCTTGCTCTTCATTCATTAACTCATTCATAAGCTCCGGTAAGCTCATATGCCCCCATCTTATAGCTTTTTCAATTAGATACGACACTGGGCTATGAGGTTCACTACTTTTAAAATAATCAGCAATAAGTTGTAGCTCGGTAAATATTTGCTCACGATTTAGCTGATTGTTTTTTGCGAGCAAATTAAAAGTCTCTTCATTATTCTCAATACCACCTACCTCAGTAGTAGATACAACCTTAGTAGAAAGCTTCTGATTACTTACTTCCTGCACATCTTGCTCCTTAGCCACAATTTCTTCTGACTCTTTAGTAGGAGCTATTATTTCATTTGCTTTATCCTCGATACTTAAATCAGTAATAAAGCTTACGAATTTAAGCATCTTATCAAATTGATTGATAGTAAAAGAGAAATTAGGCAAAGTAACATTACTTTCTGCGCATACCTTACTTAAGTACTTATAAATTTCGGTAAAATCATTTTTACATGACTTTAAAGTTTCAATCAAAGCTTGTAAGTTTACTTTGTTATCTTCTACATATTTTTTTACATTTTGCTTTAATGTAGGACATTCACCTTTCTTTTGGGCACTTTGATACTTAAAGTAAGTAATATCATCAATAAGCGGGAGCATCGAAAGTGGAGCATATAAAATACTATCACTATCACCTGTTCCTATCATCTGGTTAAATGACTGAGCTTTAAACTCCGTAATTTCTTTTTTTCTGCCCACTTCATCTTGAGATTTTAAACTTAACTCAGGAACATTAGGATTTAATTCCTCCCAATGTTCCAACACTAAGAACTTAAGCAATGATACGGTATTTTTAAAACCTAATAATGATTTATCTAGGTAAACTTGTGAAACCATTAACCAAGACAATAACTCAATATCTTTAGTTTGCGTTTTAAAGCAATTTACTAAAGCTTGCGCCAATTTTTTTTGCGCCTCGATATTTGCCTCTTCTAATTGATCAAGCTCATTTTCATCAGGAGTTTGAATTAGCTTACGAGCAGAACTATTAGCTTCATTATAAAGATTGCGTAAAGGTCTAAAGATTTGTCTATCAACTTTGATATAGCTACCAGCAAACTTGTCAGCAGCAATAGGTTGTTTTAAATCCTCTAAGATTTGTTCTGAAATTATCACAGCTTTTCTCTCATATATCCGTATTATGTTAATAATACACCAGGCTTTAATATAACAACTTACCTTGAAAAACAATATAGGTAGGATTATCACTGTCGTATAATCTTACCTACTTAACATGTTTTCTTACTTCAATGCATCCTGAATAGCTGCTGTTAATGAAGCAGAACCGATATTAAATGTTACATCACCTGAAGATTTCATAACATTACCATCATCTGCTGCATAACTTTGAGTTATTTCAGTATATGAAAGCTCAAATGTTTCTACTGGTAAGTTTTCTGAATCAGCACTTACGTTATATGATGAGATACGCACATTGGAAAGTTTAATTTCATAGTACTTCACCATACCCACACCACTTGAGGCAAGCTTAGTAAAAGCTATTTCAACTTTCTCACCACTAGCCCCAGGGGAGAACATAAAGGCAAATAATTTTGCAGATGCCCCATCCATTTTACGAGTTACTGTTATTGGAGTAAGTTTACTTAAACCACTACTTTTTTTAGTAGCATTAAATTCTACTGAGTCAACATTAAACCATTCACCCTGAGCTTGAAGACCATCTTTAGCTAAGCTATCAGGATTTAACATTCCTTCAAGAGATGCAGAACCTGCAACCTTACAACCAACTATACGCATGATTACGTTTGACATATCTTTATCCTCTTATCGATTCAACCCTAAAGCCTACCAATTAGTTCTTTTCAAACTTCCCTGATTCCAGAGTATTAGTTGAGACATTGTAAATTGTTGGAGCACCAGCTGTAAGCTTACCTGTTAAGTCATATACATTAAATGTTACTGCAATCTTATTAAATGCAATTGCTATTTGGGACTGTGGTTTAGCGTTATTTTCTAAAGTTTCTTCATATGAAACCATACGTGCATCAGATAATACCACCTTATAAAAAATATCATTTCCTTGACCATTATCCTTTGGTTTAGTAAAGATAAAGGTTATATCTTTACCTGAGGCAATAGTATTCTGAAACTTAAATAGCGAGGTTAATAAAGCATCAGAAGAACCATCTAATTCCTTGGTAATAGTTACTAAGTCAACAGAACCTACACCTGAATCACGGTTATTAACATTCCCCACATCCATGCTAACATTACGTGATACCCCCCAAGTAAAGGACTTAACTGCCATATATACCTCACCATTTGGGTCAATAATGGTGGCAACTTGAGTTGGTTTGTAACCCTTGATATTCATAAAGATATTAGCCATTTTCTTGCTCCTTTACTTAATTTCAATACCTGATGATAGCTTTCCAGCATCAAAATCGTATTCCACTACACCGGTTGTAGGATCCTCTAACTCACCATTTAACTTAGTAGGCTGATATTTTGCGACAATCACAGAATAACTAATTCTAATCTCTTCAACTGCCATGCTACCTTCTTCTTCGCTATACTCTGTTTTTACGGTGTAATCTACTACTTTTGCATTATCAAAAGTTACTACACGTTGTCTTACATAACCTGAGCCATCAACTTCAGGGGTGGCATAAATAATATCAACACATCTGCCTTTAACTGGTTTAAATAAAATGGTATTAATTGCAGGAGTTAAACCATCAACAGGTTTAGTAATAACAAGCTCACCTACACTGACCTCACCAGTATCACTATTAGTAGCATTACCAATATCCATACTAATATTACGACTAACTTTCCATGAAGCTGAGGTAATTGGCAACCAGGAATCACCATCCTTTTGTACAATCTTTGTTACATTAGTCGCACCAACTATATTCTTGATGCCATGAACACATAAAAACAAAGTATCCATAATGTCCTCTACTTATTCATTAGTTAAACTCTTAAAATTTAATTTTTGAAAGTTTTTAAACTTCCTTTTATCTTGTTGACGCATGAGAAAATAAAAAATAACAAAAAAAAAATCTTTTTTTAAAGTCATAAAAATGAATAAAAATAAGCCAACGAAAGCAAAACAAAATCAAGTGAAGTAAAGCAAAGTGAAATTAAATAAAAAAATAAAAGTAGAGCAGGAGGTTTGGTTTTATCATTGCACCTCTCTCGACAAAACCGTCGTATCACCTCAATACAGTGGGCTTTACCATTAAACGTAATTTCCAGTATGGTTACACTTCTTTTCCATGACACCACATCTATTTGGCATATTCTCCTTCTTATCAACGCTGATACGCAGTATTTATGATTACAAAACCTCATGATCAGATCTTCGCATTCATCCCTCCGACCAGTACCTCTCGGTATCATTGTCCAGCCATCGACAATAACCTTACTGACCGTTTCGTCGTGACAAATTAGAACGATTTCATCCAAGCCCAAATCACCGAACAGACGCAGATAAATATCTACTTTCCCATCCTTGTCCACCTCGATCTTCTGGATAATGCGCTTGAGCTGAGCATTGGTCATCTGCCGCACATCAGCGATATCCTCAATCTCACGGAAGGTCTGGTTCAGGATTGCTTCCAGCTGTTCGCCCTTGGTAAGATGGTAAGACACCATCTTCAACTCATTTTCCAGGCGCTCGATCTCTTTGCGCATTCCGCCAATTCTGTCGTTCAGCTCCTCCCGGCTGATCAGATCGTCAGCGTACATATCCATGTATTTCTGCCGGGTCTTTTGCAGCTTAGCAAGCTGAGAAGTCAGTTCCTTCTCGTAGTTCAGTTTTCGTCCTTTACTTTATATACCAGTTAGAACTCATGGGTGACATAGCGGATGACTTTCTTCTTGGCTTTGAGCCCCCTGCAAAGTACTCCTGCAAGACCTCAATCAGTTCATCATCGTCCACTGTCACAGCGTTTGGGCAGTTGTCGGCTCCCCGCTCATTGTGGCCGGAGCATACCCAGCGAACATAGGTGTTCTTATAGGTGCGAACAGTACGTCGGAACGACCAACCGCACTCCTTGCACTTGATGATGGTGGAAAACAGGTATTTGTTACTCTGCCGCTCCTTGTCTACCTTGAATGCCTGCCCACGGGACTGCATGATCTGTTGTGCCTGCTCAAAATTTTCCGGGGCGATGATACGAAGATCAGACCGCTCTACTACCATCCAGTCCGTTTCAACCTTATCAGTCCGCTGCCCGGTGAGAAAATCGGTTACTTCCTGTTTACCGTTGATGATTTTCCCGGTATAGAGTTCGTTGGTAAGGATACGGCAGACACCGTTCTGGCTCCATCGAAAATTCCGCTTTGTTTTAAGCCCCCCGCTCGTTGAAGAAATTGGAAATTTTCGCCTCACCATATCCATCCTGGATATACCACTGATAAATCTGGCGGATAACGGCAGCTTCTTCCTCGTTGATTGCTAAGTTAAAATAGTCACCAATGGTTTTGTCGTATCCATAAACGATATTGGGAGCGCGGTCTTTTTTGGCATTCATTTTTTTGCCGAATTTGACTCGCTTGGAAGTATTGGCGCTTTCCTCCTGAGCCAACGCACCGAAGATGGTCAGGACAAATTCGCTGTTGCCCATGCTGGTCATGTTGGCGGTCAGGAACTGGTTTTCAATTCCCAATGCTTTGAGTTTGCGGACATTCTGCAAAAGGTCAACAGTGTTTCTTGCAAAACGGGAGATATCCTTGACCACTACCATGTCAAACATACCATGCTCAGCATCTGCCATCATTCGCAGAAATTCCTTGCGGTTTTTGATTTTGGTGCCGGAGGTGCCCTCGTCGGCATACAAGCACACCAGGTTATCCCGGTACGCTGGGTGTATTCCGAAAAAAAGGCTTTCTGTGCCTCCAGGCTATTGAGTTGGTCGACTTTATCTGTGGACACGCGGCAGTAAGCAGCTATATTCATAGACGAAACATCCTAGTCGTGTTTCTATCGTTTTGTTACATCTTTATTAAACCACTGAATGGGGAAATGTAAACAGTAAAAAGCACCCTGTATTATTCACACAAGGTCATCTTGCTGTCGCTCTTCCTTTTGTCCCTCAGCTGCTTGCCAGATGGCTTGTTACACTTTTGGCGTGTTGGCCTCAATCAATACCTTTAGCATATAATTGACGGCTGTCTCTGCCGTGTTTGGGTCATGGAACCGATAATTCAATTTTCTCTTTTTAATGATGAAATGCAGCCCCCTCTCTGTCAGGTCTCTTCTCCATCTTTATGAAAGACTCTTCCAAAATATCCCTGTCAAATCTTCAGCACCTCCGCAAATCAGAAAGGTCATAGAGAGGCGTTAGCAACAAATCTTGAAAAATGCAACTTATTGCCGTTGCCAGGTATCAATGGACAAGAGCACTCATTGAGACTGATTTATTTACCGTCTGCAAGCAGTCGAAACTGATGCAGTTTTTCCGCCGCTTTCGCCGCTGAAATATACCGGCACACACGTTTCTAGAACTCGATCATAGATTCGTTTTACAGCAAGTTCGTTAGTAGATTTTATCTCGCTCAGGCCCAGATTGGTGGTGACAATCAATGGTTTTTGAACGAGATACCGACCGTCAATGATGCCTAATACCTGTTCTCTAGCATAGTCGGTCTGGCGCTCCACGCCAAAGTCATCCAGAATTAACAGATCACAACGTTTTAGGTCATTCAAATAATACTCTTTGTCAGCTGGAGATAAGGCAGGCAGTTTATTTAGAATGATCCCGAAGGTGGTCATGCAGATACTGGGCAGAAAATTGCTCTCCTACTCGCTCACCCCGTTAGCAATACAGGCAGCGGCGAAAGTCTTTCCGTTGCCGGGTGGCCCTGAGAACAGTAGTCCCACATTTTTCTGCTGCATCTGGTTCCAGTGGGCAACATATCGCCGTGCCTGTTCCAGCTGCGGAACTTGTCCATTGTCCAGGGCAAAGGTGGATTGATACAATGAAGCCGCATCTTCAAATGTACAGCGCCGTCTACTAAAAAGCCATTGACTGCGCTCAAATTCTAAAAAATCGCTCATAAACTCTCATCCTCCCCGAGTTGATAGTAAGAGTTGTTTAATTCCTATTGTTTTCTCTTGTTGTTTGTGGGAACTTTATGCCCTGCCACACCGCCCATTCTTGTACCGCTACAGGTGCAGTTTTGCTCCTCTGATGATGCAGAAACGCCCCTCCGGAATGTTTAGATAAATGTGACTGGGCTGGTTCCTGGCTGGATGCACCCGGCGAATCAGTTTGTACTCCTCCAAGTCTTTCACATGCCGTTTAACGGCGGTATCACTGATGCAGAAGATTTGGGCCAAGCTCCCGATGGGACAAATCACATACACCCTGCCGTGCTCGTCTGTGTATCCGTTCTTCTGGGACAGGGTAGCACGCTCCAAAAGTACACCATAGAGCAGCAGCGCCGTGCTGGATAAATCTTTGCCCAGCAGACTTCTGGGCAAGGGCACATAGTCGGTTAGCTTTATGTGCTGATAAAGTGGTTTTATTACGGTGTACTCCAATCCACCACCCCCTTGATTTGAGTTTCTGCGGTTTCCAGTTTAACGGAATTTATACGAAATCCCTATTGCCTTGCAGGTAAAATTCCGCGCCATCTCATGTCAGCCACTCTTCATTCGACTGACCTCTTACACTTCCTGAGAAAATTGTACTATGCACTCTGTTTGTTTTTTATAGCGGCATAGCCACATTATTGTGGTTTCGTGGCTCACAGCCACAACTCATTGTCTTATACGAACGGAACGATTAGCGAATAGTGATGACCCTGTATTGATGATTTTTTCCAGGTGAACCACCAATGTGTTTGAAGGCTTTAGCAAATCGGGGTAAAAAGCAAAACAGCCGAGACATTCTCCCGTCCCGACCGCTTGATTGTATAAAAGTGTGATGGGGCCATTTCAAATACTCTTGCAAAACAAACAAAGCAAGTACTGATTTGCAGTTTTCACAAAGCGGCAAGCAGTGCAAAGTGGTACCCCTTTGCTCATTTTCTCAATTCCGCCGTTTACTCCATCTTTGAAAATTGCTTGTTGGTGCAGCAGCCCCACCCACCATTGAACAACATCGGTGATGTTGGCTACGCACCCTGCTTGGGTGCTTTGACAAAAATTAAATCTTTTGATTTTCACAACAGTCTGGCCACTACTTCCAATAATAATGTGATGAAAGAGGCTTGAAAAACATATAATTATGTGAATAGGCTTGTGTGTTTTATTTCTTATGTGTATTATAAAAATGTGATGTACAAGCACTAAACCTATTGTAAAAATGTGATGGGGGTATATATGGAACGATTGATTTTGAAGAAACTGCTGAGTTGGAAAAATTCTCCCTATCGCAAGCCTATGATTTTGAAAGGTGTGCGCCAGGTGGGTAAGACTTGGCTTCTCAAAGAATTCGGCAAACGCTACTACGAAAACACTGCTTATTTCAACTTTGATGAAAACGAAGAG
This sequence comes from uncultured Succinivibrionaceae bacterium, assembly GCA_944393045.1. GTDB lineage: Bacteria > Pseudomonadota > Gammaproteobacteria > Enterobacterales > Succinivibrionaceae > HGM20899. Next base: position 142,541 of record CALXYT010000002.1, read on the forward strand.
TACAAGCAGTTTTTTGAAACCACGAAAGATGTAGACAGGATTTTGCAAAATTTGATGTTGGCAAGTGGTCAGAAGATTCTGCCAGAAAAGACCCTTATTATTTTTGACGAAGTACAGGATTGCCCTAAGATCATCAACTCCATGAAATATTTCTGTGAAAATGCGCCGCAATATCACATTGCCTGCGCCGGTTCTCTTCTTGGTATTGCCTTAGCAAAACCTTCTTCTTTTCCTGTTGGTAAAGTCAACTTTATGCAGATTGACCCCATGACCTTTACAGAATTTCTACTGACTAACGGGGACGAGAACCTGGCAAGCTATCTGGAGACAGTAAACACCATTGAGCCAATTCCTGATGCCTTCTTTAATCCTCTGTATGAGAAGCTGAAGATGTACTATGTGACCGGCGGGATGCCGGAATCCGTCAAAATGTGGACGGAGGCACGGGATGTGGAAGCCATGCAGGAAGCCCTGTCCGGGATCATTGGCGCCTATGAGCGTGACTTTGCCAAACACCCCAATATCAGCGAGTTCCCAAAGATTTCAATGATCTGGAAATCCATACCGTCACAACTGGCGAGAGAAAATAAAAAGTTTATCTACAAGGTAGTCAAAGAAGGGGCACGAGCCCGTGAATACGAGGACGCATTGCAGTGGCTGGTAGATGCCCGACTGGTGCATAAGATCTATCGAAGCACTGCTCCTGGTTTGCCTGTGGCTGCCTATGATGACCTCTCTGCATTTAAAATTTATCTGGTAGATGTGGGACTCCTCCGCCGACTTGCACAGCTGGCACCGACTGCCTTTGGTGAGGGTAATCGGTTATTTACCGAATTCAGAGGTGCATTAACCGAAAATTTTGTACTTCAGACGTTAATTACACAATTTGAAGTTACTCCTCGGTACTGGACGCAGACAAATCCTCCTTATGAGGTTGATTTCCTGATTCAGCGTGAAAACGATATTTTCCCTGTGGAGGTCAAGTCCGACGCCAATACCACCAGCAGGAGCCTTAAGAAATTCAAAGAGTTATACCCGGATCAAGTTAAACTTCGTGTCCGGTTCTCACTGGATAATCTGAAACTGGATGCTGATGTACTGAACATCCCGTTGTTTATGGCGGATCAGACTGATCGGCTGATTGGATTGGCAATGGAGAAACGGCTAAGATAACTCACATTGACCAATTTCTCTCCAGAATTTAAAAAATTATTGAGGCGAATAGAATGAATCAATATAACGAAGTTTCTACACTTCAATATATAGGAAATGACATACTCCCCACGCATAAATGCGGAGGTTTCTAGTATCAACAAATCTAGCCTACTTTTGTAGGTCTTACAAATTCTCCTCTAAGAGTTGATGCCCCAACTCT